>CAZIRB010000057.1:0-14723 GCA_964541695.1 uncultured Oscillospiraceae bacterium | reverse complement strand
CGAAGCAGCGTGGTCTTGCCGCTGCCGGACGAGCCGATGAACGACATCACGCGGCCCTTCTCGAGCTCGAAGCTGATGCCCTTGAGCACCTCAAGCTGGCCGAAGCTCTTTCTGATGTTGTCAACAATCAATAATGCCATAGCTTTACACCACAAAATAGCTCAGTTTTTTCTCAATCGCGCCGAACAGCAGCGTTAAAAGGCCGCAGAACGCGAGGTAAAACGCGCCGGAGTAGAACAGCGGCCAGATCAGGGCGGCGGTCTTGACGTACACCTGCGCCTCCATGATGATCTCGCGCACGGCGATGATGCGCGCGAGCGACGTGTCCTTGACCAGCGTGATGATCTCGTTGCTCATGGGCGGCACGATGCGCTTGATGACCTGCAAAAGTACGATGTGCGAGAAGATCTGGCCCTTGCTCAGGCCCAGCACCTGCCCGGCCTCATACTGGCCGCGCGGAATGCTCTCGATGCCGCCGCGGAAAATTTCCGAAAAATAAGCGGAGTAATTGATGCCGAATGCGATCAGCACGGCGGTCATGCGCTCCATGGCGGACGCGCCCCAGATCAGGCCCGGGCCGTAGAACACGACGATGATCTGCAGAAGCAGCGGCGTGCCGCGGATAACCCAGACGAATATGCGGGTGAGGGAGGCGAGCGGCCGAAACTTGCTCATCGAGCAGAACGCGATCAGAAGCCCCAGCGGAAGCGCGACAAGCAGCGTGGCGGCAAAGAGCAGGCACGTATTTCCGAAGCCCTCGAGCAGCTTGAGGGTGACAGATATAAACGGCATATGGCAGTCCTCTTTTTCAGCGTTCTAGTGATGCAAAAATAAGCGGATGTGCGGCAAAAGCAAAATCGGCGGGGGACAGTCGCTGTCCCCCGCCGGATGCGGCGTTTAGCCCGCGATCAGAAGATCGGTCAGGTCGTATTTCTCGGCGAGCGTCTTGAGCGTGTTGTCCGCGGTGAGCTGAGCTATGATCTCGTTCACCTTGGCGGTGATGTCGCTGCCAACCCGGAAGCCGATGGCGTATTCCTCGTCCATCATGTCGATCGAGTCGACGATCATCAGGTCCGCATAGTCGGTGCCGGCGCCGGTCATCGCCTTGGCCATGGTCAGGTCGATAACGGCGGCTTCCGCGGTGCCGGACTTGACCTCGAGCAGGGCATCCGCCTGGGCGCCCATCTCGGTGTACGCGGCGTTCGGCATGCCGGCCGCGATCGCGGCCGCACCGGCGCTGCCGCCCTCGGCGACAACGGTCAGGCTGTCAAAGTCCTCGGCAGCCGTGTACTTGTCCTTGTCCGCGGCGCGGATGACGACAACCTGCTGGTTCTTCAGGTAGGACGTGGAGAAGTCCATGTTGGCCTTGCGCTCCTCGGTGACCGTCAGCCCGTTCCAGATGCAGTCGATGTTCTTGTTCTTCAGCTCCAGCTCTTTAGAATCCCAGTCGATTACGACAAACTCCGGCTCGACGCCGAGCTTTGCGCAGACGGCCTTGGTGAACTCGGTATCGAAACCGATCAGCGTGCCGTCCGTGTCGTAATAGTTCATGGGCTCATACTCGGTGATACCGACGATGAGCTTTCCCTTCTGCTGGACGTAAGCCCAGTCGCTGTCGGCAGCAGGCGCGGCGGCGGTCTCTGCGGGGGCGGCGGCGGGCTTTCCGCAGCCTACGACGGCGATGGTGAACAACAGAGCAAGTAGGATAGCAGTCAGACGTTTCATTTTCTCAACAGTTCCTCCTTATCGTTGTGATCGAGTTCATCATAGCATCGTGCGGCGACGAATTACAAACTATATATTTTTACAATTTTTCCGGGGTCAAAAGAGATTTATTTACACTTTTTCAACATCATATTTGCTGCATTTTCAAAATAACATGCTATGATGAATGCTGCGGACGCGGTGGGCGCGGCCGCCGGACTGGAAAACGGGGGAACCCGTTTGCAAAGGAGGAGATAAATCCATGAAAAAAACGCTTGCCCTGATCCTGGCCGCGCTGACGGTCTTTGCCCTGGCCGTTCCGTTTGCGCTGGCGGACGAGGGCGGAACCGATAGCTCTCCGACCCCGACCGCTACGCCGGAGCAGACCGCGGTCCCGACGGCGACGCCGACGGCCGAACCGACCGCCGCGCCGACGGCCGAGCCCACGCAGGCGCCCACGCAAGCGCCCGCCGCGACGGCTACGCCGTACCTGGGCTCGTACGACGAGTGCGTCACGATGGGCGCGGACCTGACCAAGGCCCAGCGCAAGGCCGTGTATCAGGATTTCGGCATCGAGGAGGGCTCGGTGCCGGAGCTGACCGTGACCAACGCCGAGGAGCGCGCGTACCTCGAGGACCTCGTGCCGGACCGCAAGATCGGCTCGGTCGCGATCTCGTGCATCTATATCAAGAAACTTGAGGCCGGCGCGGGCCTCACCATCGAGGTGCACAACATCAATTACTGCACCGAGGATATGTACTTAAACGCGCTGACCACCGCGGGCATCGAGGACGCGAGCGTGATCGTGTCCGCGCCGTTTCCGGTGTCCGGCACCGGCGCATTGACGGGCGTGTATAAGGCCTATGAGAAGATGACCGGCAACTCGCTCTCCGACCTGGCCAAGGCCGTCGGCGCGGAGGAGCTGGTCGTGACGGGCGAGCTTGCCGAATACATCGGCTCCGACGAGGCCGCCGAACTGATCAAGGAGCTCAAGGGCATGCTCGACAAGACCAAGGACATGACCGACGCCGAGGTGCGCGCCGAGATCGACAACCTCGCCAAGCTGTACAACGTCTCGCTCACCGACGCGCAGCGCGACCAGATCCTGTCGCTCGTGCGCAAGCTCGAGGGCCTCAGCACCGAGGAGTTGCAGTCCCGGCTGACCAGCCTCGCCAAGACCGCCCAGACCGCCTCGAACGCGGCACAGACCGTGTCCCGCGTCTACGAGAACGTCAAAACCTTCTTCGCCGCCGTCGGCAATTTCTTCGCGACCATATTCACGAAGAAATCGTGAGAGGTTTGGAGCGGGAACAAGATAGGAATGGATAACGAAAAGCGGCGGAGCGATCCGCCGCTTTTTGCGTGAGCGGGAGGAGTGCCCCGACGAAGGGGACGTTCAGGGGGCGCCGCCCCTGAAACCCCGCCAAGGGCCGGAGGCCCTTGGAACCCATTCTGCAGGGAGCAAGCTTACATCGTGGACGGCTATTTGGGTTTCCAAAGGGACGTGTCCCTTTGGCAGGGGAGCGGGGACGGCGTCCCCGCAAAAAGCCCGTTCCAGTTTTCGTATCTTTTGCTTCTTTTCTTTAAGAAAAGAAGCAGGGATGCGGGGATGGAGTCCCCGCAAAAAAGAGCCTTTAGCCCTCTCTCCGAAACCCAAATCGCTCTTCGGGTTTTACTGCGGGTTCCAAGGGCCTCAGGCCCTTGGTGGGGTGCAGGGGCAAAGCCCCTGCGAAAAAAAGGCCGCGGGCTTTGCCCGCGGCCTTCAATTCCCGATCCCAATCCCAATCCCCGTCCCCGTTCCCGCTCCTACATCCCTTCCCGCACGCGCAGCGCGACGTCGGGGCGGTTCGTCATGAGCGCGTAGACCCCGCTTCTACCCAGGAAATACCGCATGCGCTCCGGGTCGTCGACGGTCCAGGGGCTGACGGGCACGCCCGCGCGGACGTATTTGGCGAGCTCCGCGTCGGTTACGAACAGCTCGCACGGGTGCAGGTACTCCATGCCGAGGCGCCTGGCGTAGTCCTGCGGCTCGGCGATGCGGCACTCGTAGAGGATGCCGCAGCGAATCTCGGGCGCGAGCGCCTTGCAGCGCAAAAGCGTGTAGTGGTTGAACGAGGAGAGGATCACGCGATCGGCGAGCTTCCGGTCGCGCACCATGCCGGTCACGAGCTGTTCGATGCCGTCGTACTCGACGACGGCGGTCTTGAGCTCGATGTTCGTAATGAAGTCCGTTTTCCCGATAAGATCGAAGTAGTCCGCAAGCGCAGGCACGCGCTGCGCGGGGCATTGCCCCGAAAACCGATACGAAACGTCGCGGCGGGCAAGCTCGGCGTACGAAAGGTCGCGGACGGCGGCGGGATCGCCGGCCGTGCGCAGCAGCGTCTCGTCGTGGATGATGACGGGCACACCGTCGCGCGTGAGCTGCACGTCGAACTCGACGCCGTCGCAGCCCGCGGCGAGCGCCTGTTCAAACGCGAGCATCGTGTTTTCCGGATAGGCCGCGGAGAAGCCGCGGTGCCCGAATACCTTGACCATACCGGTCCCTCTACTCCGCCTCGGCCTCGCGGGCCATTTCGGTCTCCGGCGCAGGCTCGGCGGGCTTTTTCGGTTCGTCGTCCTCGTCGCCGCCGCCCTTTTCGTAGTCCGGCGGCGCGTTCTGATACAGGTGGACCACGCCCTGGTCGTTCAGGCTCTTGATGAGCGCGAGCGTGACGGGCAGGCCGAGCAGGCCGATGGGCCCGAACACGTAGGTACCCAAGACCATGGCCATCAGCGTCACGATCGGGTGCAGGCCGACCTTGTCGCCGATGATCTTGGGCTCGATGATGTTGCGGACCACGACGATCACGACGTACACGATGGCCAGGCCGAGCGCGCGCACGTAATCGCCGGTGATGAGGCACCCGATGGTCCACGGCAGCAGCACGGTGCCGCTGCCGACGACGGGCAGTATATCGAACACGGAGACGATCGCGGCCACGCCGACCGCGCGCGGAATGCCGACGATCGACAGGCCGACCGAGAGCTCGATGAACGTGATGAGCAGGATCACAGCGTATGATTTTATGTACCGGCCGAGCGTCATGCCGAGATGGTGGCGGATCTCGTGCAGCAGCGTCTTGGTCTTCTCCGGCGCCTGCCGCAGCACGAACGCCTTGATCTCGAACCAGTCGACCGCGATGAACAGCGTCGCGATCACCATGATCAGCGTGTTCAGCAGCCCGCCGGGCACCGAGAGCGCGGTGTTGCCGACCGAGCCGAGCAGTTTTTTGGAGAGGTTCGTAACGAGCGTCTCGACCTCGGCCGAGACGTGCGCGAGCGTGGAGCCGTAGGCGGCGGCCGCGGCGGGGTCGAGCTTCTCGGTGAACG
The DNA here is from genome assembly GCA_964541695.1 of uncultured Oscillospiraceae bacterium. Classification (GTDB taxonomy): domain Bacteria; phylum Bacillota; class Clostridia; order Christensenellales; family CAG-138; genus CAZKGE01. The sequence continues at coordinate 9,650 of CAZIRB010000057.1, read as the reverse complement.
TCTCCAGCCCCGCGAACACGCGGACGAGAAACGGCTCGATGACCCGGCCGTAGAGCGCGGGCAGCGAGAGCACGAAGTCCTTGACCATGGCGAACACCTTGACGCTGGCAAACGCGATGACGAGGCCGACGACGGCGTAGAACAGCAGCACGGTCACGACGCCCGCGACGTTCTTTTGAATGCGGCATTTCTCGCGCAAAAAGCGGATGGCGGGCTTGAGCAGGAGCGCGACGAGGAACGCCACGAAAAACGGCCAGATCACGGGCAGCGCGACGCGGCAGAAGACGACGGCGATGCCGATCACGACAAGCAAATAAAGAAAGCCGATCAAAAACCGCTTCTGTTTTTCCGCGTCCATATTTCGCCATCCTTTCCTATTCAAATCATACTTTAGCATGCCACAATCCCACTTGCAATTGTCAATCCGGATTTAGTATACTCGTTGCATGCAATATGAAGAGATTCTCGTGGCGATCCGCGCGGTCACGGACAAGGACGCCGGCGTCGTGGCCAACATGGCAAATGCCGCGGCGCTCCTGATGGAATACGTGCCGGACATCAACTGGGCGGGGTTCTATCTTTTGCGCGGCGACGAGCTGATCCTGGGTCCGTTCTGCGGGAAGGTCGCCTGCGTGCGCATCAAAAAAGGGCAGGGCGTGTGCGGCACGGCCGTGCTGCATAACAGGACCTATCTCGTGCCGGATGTGCACGCGTTCCCGGGGCATATCGCGTGCGACGCGGCCTCGCAGTCCGAGATCGTCGTGCCGCTGCGCGACGAAGCCGGCGCGCCCATCGGCGTGCTCGACGTGGACAGCAAAACGCGCGGCAGGCTCGCGCTGCCGGACGCGATGGGGCTCGAGATGATCGCGGAGTATGTGCAGACGCTCTTCTGGAAAGAGGCCGAGTAGCCGGACATGGGTTTTATCGAGCTGTTTTTGATCGCCGTCGGCCTCTCGGCCGACGCGTTTGCCGTTTCCCTGTGCAGGGGGTTGAAAAGCCCTGTGCTGGACCGGCGGCACGCGCTGATCGTGGGCCTGTTCTTCGGCGGGTTCCAGGCGCTCATGCCTGTGATCGGCTGGCTGCTCGGCATCCAGTTCGAGCACCTGATTTCGGAATACGACCACTGGATCGTGCTGGCGCTCCTGCTGTTCATCGGCGGCAAGATGATCGTCGAGGCGCTGCGCGGCGGCAACGACGCGGAGGACTGCGGCGCCGGGCTGGACATTAAGGAGCTGCTGATGCTCGCCGTGGCGACGAGCATCGACGCGCTGGCGGTCGGCATCTCGTTCGCGTTTCTGACCGTGCCGATCCTGCCCGCGGCGCTGCTCATCGGGGTCACGACGTTCAGCCTCTCGGTGCTCGGCGTCGGCATCGGGCACCGCTTCGGCGTACGCTATAAAAAGCGCGCGGAGATCGCCGGCGGGCTGATCCTGTGCCTGCTCGGCGTCAAGATCCTGTTGGAGCATCTGGGTATTCTCGGGTAATGGAGCGCCTCGCGCAGGCCGGGGAAGGAGTGCGCGCAAAGTTTGAATGGCGCGGCGGACCTGCCGCGGCTCGGGACCGGTTCGGAAAGGAGAAGTTGGTTAAATGGGCGATTATTTCGATTTGATCGCGCGGCGGGAGAGCTGCCGCGACTTCGACGCGGCGCGGCCCGTCGAGAAGGAGAAGCTCACAAAGTGCCTCGAGGCCGCGCGGCTCGCGCCGTCGGCCTGCAACAGCCAGCCTTGGCGGTTTATCGCCGTGACGAACGCGGACCTCTTGGAAAAGCTCCGCCCCACCGTGCAGGAGCTCAACATGAACCGCTTCGTAAACGACTGTCCCGCGCTCGTCGTCGTCGTCGAGCAGGACGCGTCGCTCTCCGAAAAAGTCGGTTCGCGGTTCGGCAGGCAGGACTTTGCGTCGGTCGACATCGGCCTGGCCGTTTCGCAGTTCTGTTACGCCGCCGCCGAGCAGGGGCTGTCGACCTGCATACTCGGCTGGCTCAACGAGGGCAGGATCCGCGAGCTGCTGTCCCTCGGCAAGTCGCGCCGCGTGCGGCTCGTGCTCGCCGCCGGCTACGCCAAAACGGACGCGCTGCGGACGAAAAAGCGCAAGACGCTTTCTGAGATGTCCGAGATCATCGAGTAAAAAGGAACGGGGCGCGGAAAACGGGAATATGGAACGGCGCGGCGCAAATTGCGCCGCGCTTTTTGTGGAGTTTATTATGATGAGGGCTCCCCACAGTTCGCAATGGTCGCGGTGCGTTGCGGCTAAAGCCGCTGCCTTCCGCTTCCTTGCTCACTGGGCCTGCGCCTCGCTTCATCCGCCACAGGCGGCGCTCGGCTCTGGCCCTCTCAAACACCCGCTTCTTTTCTTGAAGAAAAGAAGCAAAAGACAGGAAAAAGCTGAAGCATTTTCCGCGGGTCTTTTTTGTCGGGTTTCCAAAGGGAGATGGCTTTTTGAATATGAGGGCTCCGCCCTCAAACTCCCGCCAAAGGGCCGAAGGCCCTTTGGAAACCCAAACTGTTCGTCATTTTTTCGCCGGGATTCCAAAGGGACGTGTCCCTTTGGCGGGGTTGCAGGGGCGGCGCCCCTCATCGTATCCTAACCCTTTTTCAAGCGCGCAGGCTTGCGTCCGGCTATTTGGGTTCCAAGGGCCTTCGGCCTTTGGCGGGGTGCAGGGGCGGCGCCCCTACGCCAAAATCCCGTGCGGGGCAGAGCCCCGCATCGTACCCTAGTCCCTATTCGTCCCCCACACTCCCTTAATACGCCAGCTTGCCGGTATATCTCCGTATGCCGGTGAGGTTCATGGCGGACACGCTTGTGATCTTGACGACGTCGCCGGTCTTGGGCGCGTGGATGAATTTCCCGCCGCCGAGATAGATGCCCACGTGCGAGACGGGGGAGTTGAAGCAGACCACGTCGCCTATGCGCAGCTGGCTCTTGGGCACCTTGACGCCGGCGGCGGCCTGTTCGTAACTGACGCGCGGCGTGGTCAGGCCGGCCGCAAGATGCGCGTACTGCACGAGTCCGGAGCAGTCGAAGCCTGTCTCGGGCGTGCTGCCGCCGTATACGTAATCGGTGCCCAAATACTGCTTGGCGGTCGCGACGACCGTGTTGACGAGCGCCGTCTCGGCGCCGACCTTGCTCTGGGTCTGGGTCCCGGCCTTGCCGTCGACGGTCAGGCTGTTCCGGGTCTGGTACTGGCGGACGGCGGCCTCGGTCTTTGCGCCGTAGATGCCGTCCGCGCCGCCGCCCAGGTAGCTCAGCAGGATCAGGTTCTGCTGCAGCTGCTTGACCGCGGAGCCGGTGCTGCCGCGCTTGAGCAGGTTGGGGTTGGACGGGGCCGGGGCGGCCACGCTGACGTAGGACTTGAATACATACCCGTTTGTGCCCTCAAACTTGACCTTGTACCAGTTGCCGCTCGTGCCGAGCACGGTCACGGCGTCGCCCTTGTACAGTACGTCCAGGACTGCGCCGCTTGTCGAGGCGCGGGAGCGGAAATTGACGCCGTCGGCCGTGATTGTGCCGGCGGAGTCGGCCTTTGCCGCGCGCGCCCCGGACAGGACAAGGAGCGTTGCAAGCGCGGCGAGGAGCAAATGTTTCTTCAGTGCGTACATGCGTTCGCACCTCCTTTCCTAAGCGATGATAGCATACAAACGCGCATAAAACGGCGGTTTTTGCGGATGTTTACGCAATCGAAACAACATTGGGAAAGCGAGGCAAAATTGCCTCGCCTTTCCGTGGGGAACTGGATTTTAACCGATTGTTACTTGCCGCAGCTCGAAGTGAGCGAGCAGAGCGTCTTGACGCCCGCGATGCCGTCGCAGGTCAGTCCGCAGTCGGCCTGGAACGCTTTGACCGCGCTGGCGGTCTTGGGCCCGAACACGCCGTCCGCACAGTTGCTCGGCAGGTACCCAAGCTGTGCCAGGCACTGCTGCAGCGACTTGACCGAGCTGCCGGAGCAGCCGCTCTTGAGGGTGGACGTACCGCAGGTCGAGCTTACTGTGCAGCTTGTGCCGCAGCAGGCCGCGCAGTTCGTTCCGCAGCAGGACGCGCAGTCCGTGCCGCAGTTCCCCTTCGGGCAGGTCGAGGCACAGGTGCCGGATGTGCAGGCCTTGCCGGTCGCGGCGGCCTTTGTGGCCGTCGTGGTCTTAGCCGCAGCCGCGTTCGCGGTGCTGACATAGGACTTGTACACATAACCGGTCTGCCCGTCGCAGGAAACCTTGTACCAGTTGCCGCTCTTGCCGAGGATGTTTACTTCCTCGCCTTTTGCGAGCTTGTCCAGGCTCTTGCAGCTTGAAGAAGCGCTGGAGCGGAGGTTGACGCCGTTCCCGGTAATCGTTGCCGGGCAATCGGCCTTTGCCATGCGCGCGCCACCGATGACCAGGAGCAAAGCAAGCGCGCTGGCTGTTAGTATTTTTTTAAGTGCATACATTGCGTTTGCACCTCCTTCGCGACAGATGATAGCATACGGCGAACGAAAAAAAAGAAAATCGGCGGCTTGTTTACGCAATGGCAACAACATTGGAAAAGCGAGGCGAAAAATGCCCCGCTTTTTTCCGAAATCTTTGAAAAATTGGTTATTCTTTTTGTTCGGCGAGCGCAATCGTGAGCGCTTTGGCCAATTGGTCGGCACAGGACGTTTTGTTTTTGCCGCAGGTGTTGCCGGCAAAGAGTCCGGCGACGCGGGCGGCGTCCATGCCGTCGATCAGCAGGCTGAGCGCCCGGAGGTTCCCGTCGCAGCCGTTTTTGAACGCGACGTTATGCACGATAGTGCCGTCGAGGTCGAACTCGACCTGCGTGGCGCAGACATTGGACAGCTTCATTTGGTAATGGTTCATGCGGTTTTCTCCTCGCCGCGGCCGGCAAACCACCGGGTCAGCGCCTTGGCCGCGGGCCGCTCGAATAAATAGGTGATAAACGCCGCCACGGCGATGGCCGCGATAAAGCAGATCAGCGTGTAGGTCTTTTGCCAGGGGAGGTCTCCGGTGAAGTTCGGCGCGGTGTCGCCCGTCCAGTACGGGATGCGCCAAGCCTTAAAGCGCACCGCGAGCCACTGGTGCCAGATATAGAGGTTGTACGAGATCGCCGCAAAAAAGCGCATCACGGCGTTGCTGAACAACAGCCGGAACCATTTTGCGGCCAGCGCGGTCGAGAACACGAACGCGGTCAGCGCGCACGAGAACACGAAGCGCGCCTGCAGTTGATAGACCTGCACGCTCTCGGCCGCGGCCGCGCCGCGCAGGATGCGCCAGATCAGCACGGCAAAAACGAGCGAAGACAGCGTGCCGGCGGCGGCAAGCCACGGGCCGCGCTGTACGCGGGCGGCGAGCCGCACGAACAAAAGGCTGGCCATCATGCCGTTTGCGAACACGCCGAAGAACGCGGGGAGCTGGTTTAAGCCCATGCGCACGGCGTCCGGATGCGGCAGGATGAGGACGCGTATGTATACTGCGGACGCGGCGAGCATGCAAAGGTATGTAACGAGCGGCTTTTTGACGAACGCGCGCGCGAGCAGCGGGAAGAGCAGGTAGAACTGCATCTCGATGCAGACCGTCCACAGCACGCCGTTGATCTTGCTGAACAGGTACGGGCTGCGGAAGAACACCTGCGAAAACGTCAGATTCGAAAACAGCTCGACCGCCGCCTGACGGAACGTATCGAACGAATGCGCGGGCACGGCGTAGCCGAAGAATATGACGAGCACCGCCAGGTAGTACGACGGCACGATGCGGGTAAACCGCCGCTTGTAGAATTCCGCCGCGCCGGGGAGGGGCGCGCCGCTACTTGCCGCGCGCGCGTACGGTAAAAAGAGCAAAAACGACGACAGCAGCAGCAAAAGATCGACGAAGATATAGCCCGTGCGCGGGAGCACGTCGAAATTGATCGAGTTGATTCCGATAAACGACAGAAACGGCGTCCTGAGCACGGGCATCAGCCAGCTCTGCTGCCAGATGTGGTACCAGGCCACGATCATTACGGCGATGGCGCGCACGCCGTCGAGCACGTCGATGTGCCGCGTGTCGATTGAATTATCCCGCATATTTTGCTCCATATTGTCAGCCCCGCGCCTCCCCGCGCCAGCCCCAGATGTAGTAGGGCGCGTCGCCGCCGGTGTTGATCAGCAGGTCGATGATCGACACCGTGTGCTCGAACGCGCCGTGCTGCTGCGGGTAGGCAGGGTAGCCGGTGTAGTCCTTCCAGACGAGCCCGATGCCGTTCTTCTCGTAGTCCTCGGCGGCGATGTAGTCCTTGGCCGCGGGGCCGGACACATAGGTCGTGGCCCCCGCGGAGAGCAGCATGGTCAAAAGTTTCTCGTGCTTGACGCCCGTAAACGCAAAGTCGAGGCTCTCGGCAAAGCGCGTTTGTACGCCGAGGAAGTCCGTGCAGATCGACGTGATCAGGTACCGGTCCAATTCAACGAGCGTGTCCCATTTTTTCTCGAGGTAGACATGCTCGAGAAACGGCTCGTACTTCTTATAGTACGGCGCGCGGGCGTAGTTGGCGCGGATCGCGTCGAAGTGCTTCCTCTGCCACGCGTTGTCCGCGGGGAGCTTCACGTCCATGATCAGCCGGTGCTCGTCCGTGCCGACGGGGACCGTCAGCCATTTTGCGCCGTCCGACGTTTTGATCTTGTTCCGATTTCGCCAGTCGTTCTTCGTATACTGCAGATCGTCGTGGAATATGAACAGGTCCACGTCGTGGATGATGTCAAAGTATCCCTTCCACGGGATGTAGTTGGACTGCAACACCGCGACCTTCAAATGCGTTCGCCCCCGCCCGTTTGTGTCAATGCACTTTAGTATACCAACATCGCGCGCGCGGGTCAACGGATGCGGGCTGGACAGTTTTGTCCGATTCTAGTATGATGTATAGATGCAAATTGTCCGCGACAAATTTCGCGTTTAAGGAGTGACCGAGGGTATGCCCCTGCCGAAGCTGAGCTTTGTGATCCCCTGCTACCGCAGCGAAAAAACCGTCGCGTTCGTGGTGGACGAGATCGAGCGCGTGGTGGCCGCGCGCGGCTGCGACTACGAGATCGTCGCCGTGAGCGACTGCTCGCCGGACAACGTGTTTGCGGTATTAAAAACGCTCGCCGACAAAAATCCGCGCGTGACCGCGGTCGAGCTGGCCAAGAACATGGGCCGCATTGCGGCGCTGATGGCAGGGTTTTCAATTGTGACGGGCGAGGTGATCGTCGTGCTCGACGACGACGGCCAGTGCCCGATGGGCAGGCTGTTCGACCTCGTCGGCGCGCTCGATGAGACGCACGACGTCGCCATCGCCGACTATCCGGTCAAGAAGCAGAGCGCGTTTAAAAACTTCGGCAGCAGCGTCAACGAGGTCATGACCTGCTACATCATCGACAAGCCCAAGCGGCTGCACTTTACGAACTTTATGGCGCTGCGCCGCTACGTCATCGACGAGATCGTCTGCTACGAGAACCCGTACCCGTACTTGACGGGGCTGATACTGCGCACCGTGGGCCCGGGCCGCATCGTCAACGTGCCCATGGAGGAGCGCGAGCGCATCGCGGGCACGACGACGTATACGTTTAAAAAACTGTTCGGCCACTGGGTCAACGGCCTGACCGCGTTCTCGGTCAAACCGCTCCGGCTTGCGACGATGGCAGGCGTGTTCACGGCGATTCTCGGGTTTTTGCTGGGCTTTATCACGGTGATCCGAAAGCTGGTCGATCCCGCCAACATCCAGGCGGGCTATCCGTCGCTGCTGTCGGTGATGCTGTTCATCGGCGGCATGATCATGCTGATGCTCGGCATGATGGGCGAGTACATCGGCCGGAGCTACATCAGCATCAACCGCTCGCCGCAGTACGTGGTGCGCAACATCTATAAAAAGGACGGAAAAGAATAAAGATGGAACAGATCCAGGGGCCGGCGCGCCGCAAGGCGACCGTGCTGGACATCCTGCTGCTGCAGGGCGCGGTGCTGATATTTGCCGCCGCGACGCTGCTGACCAAGTACGCGTCGGGCCGCCCGCTGCTCTCGTGGGGCTTTGTGCTGCTCTACGGCGGCAGCATATTGCTGCTTTTTGTGTACGCGATATTGTGGCAGCAGTTTTTAAAGATCATCCCGCTCTCGACCGCCTACGCCAACCGCGCCATGGCGATGCTGTGGAGCATGGTGTTCGGGAAGGTGCTGTTTGCGGAAACGATACGATGGAACATGGTCGTCGGCGTCGCCGTGATCGCGGCCGGCATCATGCTGATGGTGAGAGCCGATGCGGAGTGAACTGCCCGTGACGCTCTATTACGCGATTATGACGCTCGGCGTGCTGATCGCGGGTTTCTCGCAGGTCATGCTCAAAAGGGCCGCGCTGAAAACGTACGACAGCTTCCTTGGCCAGTACCTCAATCCGCTCGTGGTGATCGCGTACCTGATGTTCGTGGCCTCGACCGCGTGCTCGGTGTTTGCTTACCGGATGGTGCCGATTTCGCTCACGCCCATGTGGGACGCGTTCGGCCAGGTGCTCGTGCCGGTGCTGGCGTATCTGCTGCTCGGCGAGCGGCCGAACCGCAAGAAGCTGATTGGCCTTGCCACGGTGATCGCGGGGATACTGATCTTCGCGCTGTAACGGGAGGAATGGACATGCGGCGGGTTCGCCAAACGATTGACCGCCTGTACGGCAGCCCGGCGGGACGGGCCACTTTTGCGCTGACGCTCGCTGTTCTGCTGCTGATATTCGGCGGTCTCGTTTCGGGCTTTACGTTCTACGAGAACGACGACACGAACATCGCGTTCACGCTCGCGGGCTATTTTTCCGGCGCGCCGTATCCCACGCACCCGTTCATCAACTGCCTGCTCGGCTTTGTCGTGAGCGCTTTTTACCGTGTGCTGCCCGCCGTGCCGTGGTGGCTCGTGTTCCAGCTTGCGGCGGTCACGCTGTCCGCGGCCGTGCTGGCCGCCTGCGTGCTCAAGGCCGGGCATGACGCAAAGGCGCCGCTCGTCCTGCCGCTTTTGATCGCGGGCGCGCTCACCCTCGGCCTCGTCCTGTACGCGATGCTGCTCGTGACGTTCACGCTCACGTCGGCGGTCGCGGGCGCGGCGGCCGTTGCGCTCGTGCTGACGGCCGTGGAGGACGACCCGCCGAACGCGCGAAAGCGGCGGCTCGCGTGTGCAGCCGCGTTCCTTGCGGTCAGCTTTTTGTTCCGCAACTCCGCGGGATTGTCGGTGCTGTGCTTCTTTGCCGGCGCGCTGGTCTACCGCTTCGCCGCGGCGGCGCAATCGCGCGCGGGGAAAAAACGGCTGCTGGGGATCGCGCTCTACGGCGCGTGCTGCCTGCTGATTGCCGCGGCACTCGTCCGCATCAACGCCTGGGGCATTACCACCTACAACGAGCCGGAGTTTTCCCGCTTCGACGCGGCGCGCGGCCGGTACCTCGACTATCCCGTGGATTCGTACGCCGACAATCCGGCGCTGTACGAATCCGTCGGCTGGGACCGGCCGCTCTACGGGGTCGTGCGCCAGTGGTTCTACATGGACGGGCGCGTCACGGCGGAATCGCTCGAGAAGATCGCCGCGGGCTCGCGCGCGCCGTCCGCCGCGGGCCTAAAAAGCGCCGCCGCCGACTGGCGCGCGTTCGCGTCCGCGCGGCCGCTGGTCACCTACCTGCTGCTGCTGCCCGCGGGCATACTATTGCTGCTGCTT
>CAZIRB010000056.1:0-14902 GCA_964541695.1 uncultured Oscillospiraceae bacterium | reverse complement strand
TGCTGGCTTTATGAGAGTAGTACTTTGTATGTGATTTAATGTGGTTTCTGGGCTGAAAAATGGAACCCTTGAGAAAAGTTTCAGGGTTCAAAAAATGGGTTGTTCTGCAGTTATGTGACCTGCAACAGGTAAGAGCGTCACTCTGGCGATTGAAAGACCATGCATTCGGGAATAGACGGATGTTTCGGCACACCTTATGATCAATTTTGGCGCGAAAACACCTGATTTGTTTGAGTTTCCGCTTTGCTACACTTTAAATCGAATTGCAATGTTATTGGTCAAAATATTTTTTATATTTTATCAGCGTTGGTTCATCTAGAATATCAAGTTTTCCCTCGGTCTGTCGCGAAATTAGGCTGCGACATTTCTCAAGGCGGCTAAGCATAGGGCGGATGACACCAATCGTTGAGTTTGCATAATCGGCTATATCACTATACGACACTGGAATCCTGTATCCTTTAGAGCTACCGGCTAGCTCTAATCGAGATAATTTTTACTGCTCCAGTTTTCGATGGGCAATGCGACAAATGTGCGACAAAAAATAAAAAATGATCTGTGCGGAAGCCTCCGCACAGATTTATTCGTCCAAGGTAAGCAGCACCCGTTACAATCTCCTCCCCGGCTTCACATACGCCTCGAGACCTCGATAGGCCATGCGGTCTACGATGGTCGCGATCTCCTCGACGGTCTCGCGCATGCCGCCCTCGAGCCACTGCCGGATCACGCCGATGCTGCCGGTCACGACGAAGGTATACAAAAACCCGATCTCCGCCATGTTTCGGATGTCGAGCTGGTCCGTCCAGACCATCATGTACTCTTTCTTGGTGATGGGAATGATCTTTTCAAGCAGCGTCGATTGCCCGTGCACGCCGAGCAGGATGCGGCACAGGCTCGCGTTGTTTGCGATGCACTGCATGATTTCGGAGATGATCGCATGCGTGTTCTTCAGCGTACCCGCTTCGTCATGCCGCGCCATCGCGGCGCGGATCTCGTCGATCAGCTCATTCTCAATCTGGTGCATCAGATCGTACGGGTCCTGATAATGCAGGTAAAACGTGCCGCGGTTGACATCCGCGCGCTCGCAGATGTCCTTCACCGTAATCTTGTTGATCGGCGCCGTCTGCATCAACTCCAAAAGGCTGTCTCGCAGCACCATCTTCGTATACCGGACGCGCCGGTCCAGCTTGTCGGCCGCCATAAAACCACCCCCTGATTCTACTCTTATTATATACGGCCCGCACAAAACCGTCAGCATGTGTTCAATAATTAACACAAATTTATTCAACATGCAATGTTCACAATCTTGCACGAAAGATATTAAACACCGCTCCCGCCGTGTGTTTATTATCAGACAAATCCCCCTGAACTGATTATTGTTCCTGCCCTCTCCCGTTTCTATAATCAATACTGTAATTGATGTGTATAACGTATTCGTTGCGTTCGTATTACTGCCGCGCGAGGGGGACTATGAAAGAACGGCTGATTCGGTTCGTCATCAAAAGGCGTAGGTGGATCATCCTGGTTTTCCTGGCTGCCGCCGGGATTGCGGTTGTGATGCAGGCCGGCGTGCGGGTGAATTACCGCATGGCGGACTACCTGCCCGCCGACGCGCCGAGTACGATCGCGCTCGATACGATGCAGCGGGAGTTTTCGACGTCCGCCCCGAACGCGCGCGTGTTGCTCGAAGGCGTGACGGTGCAGGAGACGCTTGGCTACAAAGCGAAGCTCGCCGCCATTGACGGCGTGTCGGACGTGTTCTGGCTCGACGACGCCGTCGACATCCACGAGCCGCTGGAAATGAACGACACGGAAACCGTCGAAACCTACTATAAAAACGGCGACGCCGTGATTTCGCTGACCGTACTTCAGTCCCAGGAAAAGCGTGTGATCGCCGAGATCTACCAGGTTATCGGCGACCGCGGCGCAGTTTCCGGCGAGGCCGCAGGCTCAGCGACCTACCAATCGCTGTCCGTACGCGAGGCGACCAGGGCCGCCCTGTTCCTCGTGCCCGCGGTGATTCTGATCCTGACGCTCTCGACCACAAGCTGGCTCGAGCCGCTGCTGTTTTTATTCTCCATCGGCATCGCCGTGCTGCTCAACATGGGTACGGGTCTGATCTTCCCCTCCGTGTCCTATATTACGAACGCGATCAGCCCGATCCTGCAGCTTGCCGTCTCGCTCGACTACGCGATCTTCCTGCTCGGCAGCTTTGACAAGTTTCGCAGCCAGACCGGCGATCTGGAGGAGGCGATGCGCCTTGCCATGCGTGAATCGTTTTCCGCGGTACTGGCTTCCGCGCTGACCACGCTGTTCGGGTTCCTCGCGCTGACGTTCATGCGCTTCCGGCTCGGCGCGGACCTTGGCATCAACCTCGCCAAGGGCATCCTGTTCAGCCTGGTCGGCGCGCTCGTGTTTTTGCCCGCGCTTACGCTCGAAAGCGTGAAGTATCTGGATAAAGCGCGGCACCGCCGCCTGATCCCGCAGCTGTCTGGGGCGGGTTCGGCGCTGCGGGCCGGCCGCTTCCCCGTCGTGATCCTCGCGCTGCTGTTGGTCGTGCCGTCCTTTCTCGCGCAGAGCAGAAATTCGTTTACGTACGGAACGGGCGACCTCGACCGCATGTCGCGCGCAGGGAAAGACGAACAGCGCATCATCGATACGTTCGGCCAGTCCACGCCCATCGTCGTGCTCGTGCCGCGCGGCGAAGCCGCCAAGGAGGTCGGGCTGGCGAACGCGTTCAAAAAACTCCCGCATATCCGCTCCGTGCTCTCGTACGCAACCGCGGTCGGCGTCGAAATCCCGCCGGACTTTCTGGATAGCGGCATCGTGTCGCAGTTCTATTCCGCGCATTACAGCCGTCTGATCCTTTACGCGGACACGCACTCGGAGGGCGACGTCGCGTTCGACGTCGTCGAAAAGGTCCGCGCGCTCGCCGCGGAGTACTATGGCGCGGACGCGCTCGTGCTCGGGCAAAGCGTCAGCCTGTACGACATCAAAAGCGTGATCACCGCCGACGACGCCTTGGTCAACGGCCTAGCTATCGCCGCAATCGGCCTCGTGCTGCTGCTCACGCTGCGCTCGCTTCTGCTGCCCGTTTTGCTGGTGCTGACGATTGAAATGGCGATCTGGTTCAATCTGGCCACGCCGTACTTTACGAACACGACACTCAACTACGTGGGTTTCCTCGTGATCAGCACCGTGCAGCTTGGCGCAACCGTCGACTACGCAATTCTGTTCACCGAGCACTATCTGCGAAACCGAAAAAAGTTCCTGCCGCACGACGCGTCCATGCGGACCGTGGCGGACACGGTCGGCTCAATTCTGACCTCCGGCTCGATCCTCTCGTTTGCGGGGCTGATGCTCGGCCTTGCGTCCACGAACCAGATCGTCAAGGAGCTTGGCATACTGGTCTGCCGCGGCGCGCTGTTCTCGCTCACGATGGTGCTGTTTTTCCTCCCGGCCGCGCTTTCGCTCTGCGACGGACTCATCCGGCGGACCACGCTTGGCGGCGCCGAGTTTTTAAAAAAGGAGCGTGTGATCCATGAAATACATCCTTAAGCGTGCGCTTGCTCTGCTGCTGACCGCCTGCGCGTTTTTTGCCGCGCCCGTCCCCGCGCGCGCCGCGGGCGGGGTCTCCAAGGAGGAGGTTGTGTACGCGACGCTCAACAACGACGGTACGGTCAGGGACACATACGTCGTCAATATCTTTAATCTGGAGAGCGACGGCGTCGTTACGGACTATGGCGCGTATTCGTCCGTATCGAACCTTTCCAACACAAACCCGATCGGCCGCGCGGGCGATACGACGACGGTCGAAGCAAAAGAGGGCCGTTTCTACTACCAGGGCCGTCTGGAAAGCGCCGAGCTGCCGTGGACCGTGTCCGTGCTTTATTCGCTCAACTACGCCGAAATCGCCGCGGAGGACCTTCTTGGGAAGAACGGCAAGATCGGCATCCGCATCAAAACCGCAAAGAATACTGCGACCGATCCGACGTTCTACGACAATTACATGCTGCAGATCAGCCTCGTGCTCGATGCCGCCAAATGCGTCAATATTTCGTCCGCGGACGCCACGTTCGCCAACGCCGGCGGCGACAAGCAGCTCACGTTCACGGTTTTGCCAGGCAAGGACGCAGATTTTATCGTTACCGCGGACGTCGTGGACTTCTCCATGGAAGGCATCTCCATCAATGCGGTGCCGATGTCGTTTTCATTCGATAAACCCGACACATCTGAGTTTACGGGTGACGTACGGGAGCTGCAGGACGCGATCGGCGAGCTCAACGATGGTGTGTCGGACCTGCACAGCGGCGCAAAGCAGTTGAACAAGGGCCTTTCCGATCTCGCGGACGGGTCGAGACAGTTCGAAAGCGGCCTGGACAAAGCGGCAAGCGGCGGCGGCTCGCTCGTGTCCGCCGCGCAGGTGATCGATGAGAACCTCTCGGACGCGCTCGACATTTTGACGGACCCGAAAGGCGGGATCGCAGGGCTTGCGGATGCCGGAACCAGCCTCTCCGGCGCCGGAGCGTCGCTCGCGTCCGCACAGACCGCGTTGAGTTCGCTTTCCGGCCTGAGCGTGCCCTCCGGCATACCGGCAAGTCTGCAGGCACTGATGGGCACCGACCGCGAGGCGGCGCAGTACGTGAACGCTCTGCTTGTCATCGCGCAGAACACGGGTACGGCCGCGGCCGCGCTCGGCGGCGCGGCAACGGACCTCGGCACAGCTCTTGGCGCGCTACAAACAAGCCTTCCCGCCCTGCAGGCCGATTTGAGTTCGATCGGCACGATGGTCGGCACCGCCGAAGGGTACAGCGACGCCTTTTTGCCTGGGCTGCAGAGCTATGTCGCGGGCATCAAAAAGGCGAAGGACGGCTACGGCGAGCTCAACGACGGCATCGCTGCCGCCGCGGACGGCATAAGCAGCCTCGCCTCGGGCATTTCAAAGCTGTCCGACGGCACGCAGGAGATGGTTGACGAGACTGCGGATATGGACACAAAGATCGACGACGCGATCGACGAACTGATAAAGGACTACGATAAGAGCGACTACAAGCCCGGCTCGTTCGCGTCGCCAAAGAACCAAAACGTTACGAGCGTGCAGTTTGTGATCCGGACGGCCGGCGTCCAACCGCCGGAAGCGGAGGCCGCCGCCCAACCGAACACCGAGCCCACAAGCCTCATCGAGCGCTTCCTCGCGCTGTTCGAGGGGAAGCAAGACTAAATATAAACATAAGCACTGCAATGGATGTTCGTTAAATTGCAGTTTAAAAAAGGTTCAAAGTTGGGACCGTCAGATACGAACCGCATCTTCACCCGCGCTTTTGCGCCCAGCGGCTTCGACTTCACCCGGCAAACCCGGACTGCACCCTACGTATTCAGTTGCGCAATTGTATCGCTTTATTAGGGTTGTTCAACAGTGTTTCGCACAAATGTCTCGATTGAGATGAACATTCTCTTGTAAGGGCGGCACCCCACTTGAAGTCTCCATATGCCGGAGTCGTGCGTAAACCAACATGAGTGCCGAATTGCCGTCGAGAAACGTCTCGACCACCCTTGTGCGAAAAAAGGCCGCCGTGAATTGGCGGCGGCCGAGTCAAGCATTGCCGTTTTGGACCACTTCAACGCGCTTTTGCCCGCGTTCACTCGGCCTGGCCGAGATAGGCGCAGGCTGCGCGGGCAGTGTTGGCCAGGTAGCGGATGGATTCCACGGGGTAGAGTCCGACGGCCGTCTCACCGGTGACGATCACGGACGACGCGCCGTCGAGCACGGCGTTGAAAATATCGCTGACCTCGGCGCGCGTGGGCACCGGGCTCTTCTCCATGGAGGTCAACATCTGCGTGGCTACCATGAAGGGCTTACCCGCCTCGCGGCAGCGCGCGGCGATACGCTTCTGCACGGCCGGCAACTCCCACAGCGGCATCGCGTTGCCGAGATCGCCCCGGGCGATCACGATCTCGTCCGCGGCCGGAATCAGCTCCTCCAAATTCTCGACGCCGTCCATGTTCTCTATCTTGGCAAAGATCCGGATTCTCTGCTGTCCCGCGTCGTCGAGCGCCCTGCGGACGGTCTTAAGGTCCTCGCGGCCGCGCACAAACGGCTGCATGACCCCCGTCACGCCGTATTCCCCGGCCAGGCAAATATTGGAGATATCGCTCTTTGTCATGGCCGGCGGACGGATTGCGGCGCCGGGCAAGGCGACGCTCTTTCTTCCGCGCAGGAGTCCGCCGCGTTCCACCCTGGCAAGCGCCGCGCGCCCGCGGTGTTCCAGCACGGTGAGCAGCAGTTTACCGTCGTCGAGCAAGACCTGCTGCCCCGGCACAAGATAGGGCAGCGTCAGCGCCGGAACGGGCACGCCGCTCTCGCCCAATAGGACCCGCTCGCCGTCGGCCAGCGTTAAGGGCTCCGGGATATTGCCCACGCGCAGCTCCGGTCCCTGCATGTCGATGACCAACTGCGCCGTGACGCCGCAGCGCTTTGCGGCCGCATGCAGGTTATGGACCGGACCGGCGGCCTCGGGGAGCGTCGTATGCGACAGGTTGAGCCGCATACCGGTCATGCCGGCGCGAAACATCGCCTCAAGCGTGTCCGTATCGGAACATTTCGGTCCCAGCGTTCCATAGATATCCAACATCGATTACCAACCCTCTTTTTCCCGGAGACTCCTAAAGTAAGCGACCTAAACGAGCTGTCTGCGGTTGCGCTCCGCCTCCATGCTCTCATCCTCAACAGGATACCACATTGCGTTGGGGAAACGAAGGTAGCATTCTTCGCCCTGCGAAAACGCCACACGGTGCGGCGCCTGAATCTGGACGAGTTCCGAACCGACCCGCACATGATACTCCGTATAGTCGGTGAGAAAGATGCGTCGCTCCACGCGGCTGCGGTAACCAGACTCCCGGTTAATGTCGATCTGGTTGGGGCGCGTTGCGAGCACCATCTCGCGGTCGCACTTCTCGGGCACCGGCAGCGGCAGAACCTGCTGCGGATCGCCCTTGACGTAGGCCTTGCCGTTTTCGACCACGACGCTCGTGAAGGTGGACTGCCCCAGGAACTTGTGCACGAAACGACTGTCGGGCCTGTTGTACAGCTCGGTCGGCGTGCCGATCTGGACGATGTTGCCCATGTCCATCACCAGCATCCGGTCGGAGATTGCCATGGCCTCCGACTGGTCGTGGGTGACGAAGATGATTGTGAAGTTATACCGGCGCTGCAGCTTTTTGATCTCAAAGCGCATGCTCTCGCGCAGCTTCGGGTCCAGGTTGGACAGGGGCTCGTCGAGCAGCATGACCTTAGGGTTGGTCACGATGGCGCGCGCCAGCGCGATGCGCTGCTGCTGACCGCCGGAGAGGTTGCCCGGATAGGCCTTCTCCATGCCGTCGAGATTGCAGTGCCTGAGCGCCTGGTTGACCCGTTCCTGAATCTCGGCGCTCGGGCGCTTGCGCACCCTTAGCGGCAGCGCGACGTTCTCAAAGATATTCATATGCGGCCATACGGCGAACGCCTGGAACACCATGCCCAGATCGCGCTTTTCCGGAGGCAGATAGATGTTTTTATCCTTGATGGAAACAGGCCTTCCGCACAGCTCGATTTCGCCGGCGGACAGGTCCTCAAAGCCGGCAATCATCCGCAGCGTCGTGGTCTTCCCGCATCCGGACGGCCCCAGGAACGAAAAGCACTCGCCCTCGTTAACCTCGAGATTAAAGTTGTTGACTGCCGTAACCGTGCCGAGCAGTTTGGTTGTGAAGTCCTTGCGGACGTTCCTCAATACGACTTGCTGCACAGATTACACCTTCCTTCTGTCTTTTAAAACCGCGTTGACAACGGTATTGAGTATGAGGATGAGCGCAATGGCCAGCGCCGCCAGCGCGGAAGCGGTTGTGATATAGCCGTCGTTTCGCAAAGAGAAGATCGCCACACCAAGCGTGCGGCTGTACGGACCGTACAAAAGAACGGAGGTGGTCAGTTCCCGCATGGCCGGCAAGAAGATCAGGAAGAAGCCGGAAACCATCGCGGGGCGGATCAAAGGCAGCGTTACATCCTTCAACGAGAGGAAGTGCGACGCGCCGCAGGAACGCGCGGCCTCCTCGAGCGACGGGTGCACCTGCTGGAGCGAAGCAGAGGCCGACTTCATCGAGAACGACAGGTATCTTGCCAGGTACGCCACCAGTATGATCCAGATGGTGTTGTAGAGGTTGACACCGAAGCGGCCGCTCCAGGTCAGGATCACGCCGATGGCCATCACGATGCCGGGGATGGCGTATGGCAGCAGTGAAAGCAGCTCCAACAACAGGCTTCCCTTGGGCTTGATCTTGACAACGACGTAGGCCACGATCACGCCGAGGAACATGCAGATGATGCCGGCCGAAAACGCGAGGAAGATCGAGTTCTTTACCGAATCGAGCACCATCGTGTCGTTGAACAGAATCTGCTTGTAGTTGTTGAGCGTCATGTTGCTCAGCGTCATCGGCAGGCCGTAGGCTTTTAAAAAGCCGACGAGAATGATCATTACGAGCGGCGTGATCACGATTACAATCAGGCTGACGTAGGAAACGATCAGCAGCGGGACCTTGGCCCCGCGCAGCTTGATCAGCATGGGGCGCGTGCTCTTGCCCTTGATGATGTCGTAGCTGCCGGACCGCAGGATGTACTTTTGCAGCAGCAGCGCCAGCACGACGACGGCGATGAGCAGGATCGACAGCGCCGAACCTTCCCGGATGCCCTGGAAGCTGCCGGTCGCGCGGTAGAACAGCTGATAGATCTTCGTGGGCAGCGTGTAGATGTTCTGCGAGAAGCCCAGCATGGAGGGCACGCCGAAATGCGCCAGCGACGACGTCAAAATCAGCAGCGCGCCCGCGGAGATGGCCGGGGTGACCAGCGGCATGGTGATCTTGCGGATGATGTACCACTGCCCGGCGCCGGCGATCCTTGCGGATTCCTCCAGCGTGGGGTCCATACGCTCCAGGGCGTTTACGACCTGCATGTACACGAACGGAAAGTAATAGCAGCACTCGACGAAGATGATGCCGCCGATGCTGTTGATGTTGATCAGGCCCTTGGTCAGCCCAAACGCGGACATGAACCACTTATTGATGTAGCCGGAGCGCGCGTTGAGCATCAGATCCCACGCCATGGCGCCAAAGAACGGCGGAAACATATAAGGGATGGTGAACATGGACTTCATCAGTCCTTTGGTCGGGATATCGCTTCGGCCCAGCAACCATGCAAAGAACAGACCCATCAGCGTACCGATCACGGTTGCGCCGAACGCCACCTTGATCGTGTTCCACATGGCCCCCACGTTGTCCGGGTTCAGCACGACGGACGTAAACAGAGACAGGTCGAACCGTCCGTCATCAATGAATGTCACGTAAAAAATCATGACCACCGGGACCAGAACGATTACGGCGAGGATCAGGAAACAAACGATGGTCAGAATTCGGTCGAGACCAAAGCGCTTGCCGTCCAGCGCCGCCATGTCCCGGTTAACTCTGTTGAATCTAAGCTTACTCATATGCGGTTCCCCTCCCTTGGATAGAAGCGCGGATTCAGCATACGGACCCCAACACGCTCTCCCTCCAGATACACGCGGTGTCCGAGCGCGTCGAGAGCATTGTTTTCGATGCGCAGCTCCTGCCCCTCAAAGTCCGCGAAATAGTCGTATTGGTCGCCGAGGAAAGTGGCGGACTTAACCGTGACCTGAACGGGACTTTTTTCGTCGAACACGATGTCCATGGGCCGCACGCCCATATCCAGCGCCTGACCATTCCTCATATCGGGTTCCGCCGCCGCCAATTCATGGCCGCCTCGTTCCGAATAGAGCGCGCCGCCGCGGCAGACGACGGGGACAAAGTTCGATACGCCGATAAAGGTGAATACGAACCGGTTTGCGGGATGCTGGACGATATCCTCGTCGACGCCGATTTGGCAAATGTGCCCGTCCGGGGCCATGACGGCGATGCGGTCGCACAGGCGCAGCGCCGCCTCCTGATCGTGCGTGATATAGATGATCGTGGTGCCGATCTCCCTCTGAATCCGCTGGATTTCCACGATCATCTCCTCGCGCAGTTTTGCGTCGAGGTTGGTGATCGGCTCATCCAGTACGATCAGTTGCTCCGACGATACCAGTGCACGGGCGATGGCCACGCGCTGCTGCTGTCCGCCGGAAAGCTGGGAGGGCATATGCCGCTCGTATCCGGTCATATGTACCTGCGCAAGGGCATGCGCCGCGCACTGTGCAATCTCCGCTTTCGGGAGCCTGTGTTTTTTTAACGGATAGCACACGTTGTCCCACACGGACAGATGCGGCCATACGGCATAGTCCTGAAATACGACGCCGATGCCACGCAGTTCGGGTGCGACGTTAACATGCTTTGACGAGCTGAACACCAGCCTGTCGCCGAGATATATTTCGCCCTTCTCCGGCTTCACAAAGCCGCACAAGGCTCTCATAAGGGTCGTTTTGCCGCATCCGGAGGGACCGACAATCCCCATGATTTCGCTTTCAGAGACCTCCAGTGAATAATCGCTGAATACGACGTTGCTGCCGTATCTGCATGTGATGTGCTCAAACCGCACCCCGGCCATTTTCTTCCTCCTTCTGCCATAAAAGGATTGGGCAGTAATGCTGAACATTACTGCCCAACGGTCGCCAAAGAGCTTACTTGAAGAGCTCGTCGAACTTGTCGAAATACGCGTCGGTCTGCGCGTTCATCAGAACGTCGTCTATATTCTCCATGGCGTTGATCTCGGAGACGGGCATGGAGCCTTCGCGGATAACATCGTTGCGGATCGGGGTAGCACCCGCGTCCACGAGGACCTGCTGGCCTGCCGTGGACAGGACCCAGTCATAGAAGACTTTCGCGGCGGCCTCGTTCTTGGTGTCCTTCATGATCGCCATCGGCCCGTAGATGACAACCGTGTCCTCCGCCGGATAGACAAACTTGATGGGGGAACCCGCGTCGGCCAGCGTCTGGGTGACGTAGTCGACGCCGATGGTAGCCATGTAGCCGCCCGCGGCGATGTCGTTGTGGGTGCCGGTCGCGGAGCTGTTGAGGACCGCATGCTGCTTGGTCTTGAGCTGCTCAAAGAAATTCCAGCCGTATTTCTCGTTCTGGACAAGGGCGCCCAGGCAATAGGCCATCGTGCCGGACTCGACCGCGTCGGTGAGCATGATCTGATCGGTGAAGCAGTCGTTGAGCAGGTCTTCCCACTTGGTCGGGATGTTGTCGCCGGTAACGAGCGCGGTGTTGTAGGCGATGCCCATGACGACCAGGCGCGCGCCGATGTAGGTGTTGTCGCTGTCCTTGTACTCCGCGGCGATGTTTACCGCCTCCGGGGACTCGTAAGGCATCAGAATGCCTTGCTCCTTGAGGGTCATGATGTTGGTAGGCTCGCCGACCCAAACCACGTCGCAGCCGATTTGACCGGCCTGCTGCTCGGTGGCGATCTTGGTCATGACCGTGCCCGCGCCCGCCGCATAGTAGTCGAGCTTGATGTTGGGATACGCCGCGGAGAAGGCGTCCTTCAGGGCGGTGAGCTGCGCCTCCTTCAGCGTCGCGTAGAGCATCACGGTGCCGGATACGTCGCCGGCGGCCGGCGCCGCTTCGGTGGATTCCGTCGTTTCCGCCGGCGCCGCTTCGCTTGCCGGATCCGCCGTCGGGGCCGTTTCCGCCGCAGGCACCGCCGTCTGACTGCATGCCGTCAGGCTGAAAGCCATCAGCATGACCAAAATGACTGCTACGAACTTTTTCATGACTCAATCTCCTCTTTTGGTTTGGGTTTGTTCTGTCTGCCGGCCTTGTTGGCCGCCGTCTCTGACGTATTCATTATGACCCCTTCTTTTCGGCTTTGTATAGTTTGGAAACCGGGAACGCGTCCCGTTTTTGTAAAACCCATTTTTTGAACTATGCAGACCGGGTTCTTTTTAGTAAACTTAACTTGTGTCATTATGGCCACATGCCCGCCGCCAAAATGCGGCGCCGGAACGGCATGCACGTCCTATTTTGGATCGTCCGAACGAGCGCATAAAGGCAGGGATCATCCATGCACAGCATCATTATCCGCAGAAGAATCGTCATCCGAATATATTCCTATATCTTGGCGGCCCTGCTGATCCTGTTGATCCTGCTTTCCGGCTATGCATACTACGCTACGAGCACTGCGATTCTCAATACCATCGGCGCGCAGAACAACAGCCTGCTCGAGCAGGCGAACAACTTTACTCAGCAGTTTTACGAGATGGTGCGCAACTATGGCATCCATGTGTTTTATTCGCGCGCGATCTCCCGGCTGCGCAGCAGCACGCCGCCGGGGAATTATGCGTATATTGAAAGCATGCGCGAGCTGCGCACCTACGCCAGTTCCACGGACTACATCCATTCCATCTACATTTATAACGCGAGCGAACAATACGTTTACAGCACGCTCGAC
This sequence comes from uncultured Oscillospiraceae bacterium, assembly GCA_964541695.1. Lineage (GTDB taxonomy): Bacteria > Bacillota > Clostridia > Christensenellales > CAG-138 > CAZKGE01. Next base: position 2,475 of record CAZIRB010000056.1, on the reverse strand, counting down.
TCCGACCTGAGCAGGGGCTCCGCCTCGCAAAGCGCTTTCTTTGACCGGTCCGCCGTATCGCTGCTGTGCTCCGGCAGCGCCTCTGCGCCCGTTTATCGCGTGATTCCTTCCGGCGGGCGTGACGAAGCCGTCATCTCATTCCTCATCTATGATAAGCCCATCAAGACGAAGCAGGTTCACAGCTCGCTTTTGATCAACGTGTCGTACACCTGGCTCGAGCGGTTCCTTTCGTCCCTGCTGGGCATGGACAATACGACCATCTATTTCCACGACGGCAACTCGGTCTTTAATTATAATCGGGACAATGAGATCACTTCCGCTTACGGCGCCGACCTGGTGCGGGACTTTTTGAGCGAGAACGAGCAGTCCTCCTACCGCATCCGCGAAATCGACGGGCAAAAATGCGTCTGCTTTTTTGCCCGTATTACGCCGCTGGACTGGTTTTTCCTGCGAATCATCCCCTATGAGGAATGCTTTCGGGACGCGCTTGCCCTGCGCCACCGGCTCGTGACGATCATCGTGTGCTTTGCCGTATGCGGGCTGCTGAGCGGCGTCTGTCTGGCAAGGCATCTCTATCGGCCCATGAACAAGCTCATCGACGCTTTTCCGGAGTATGCCCTGCAAAAGCCCAACCTGTCTACGGGTCAGATTTTCAGCGCTGCGGCCGCCGAAATAGCCAACTATACGAAGCTGCTGCGCATGGAATGCCTGCGACAATTGCTGCTTTCCCCCAATAACGACGCCGGGCTTATGCAGAACCTGAAAAAGTACAACATTAAACTCGCGGCCGACAAACCCGTGGAAATGTTCCTTGTCGCGTCGGAGGATATCGATATCGACGCGCAGCAGATCGCCGCTTCGGCAAGCGCCTGCGAAACGGTCCGGCTCAACGGCCAGAGCATGTTCCTCGTGCAGGGCAGCTACGAGGGCACCGCGGCGATCGCGTCCAAGATCAGTCAAAAGACGGGCTTTTGCGCATACGCTTCCGCGGCGGATTTCTCCGCGCTGAACGCCGCATACAACCGGCTGCAGGAGGTGTTTGCCCTGCGCATCTTCCTGCCGGAAAGCCGGATTCTTTCCGACGATACGTTGATTGGCCGCTCCGAGATTCCGTATCCTAAGAAACTGGAATCCAGGATCCTTTCTGCGCTGTGCGCCGGCAACGAGGACCGGGCCATGCAGGTGCTGGACGAGTTCATCGACAGCCTGTCCGGCAGCTGCCGGTATTCCTTGCTGCGCGCGCGCTTCAAGCGATTATACCAGAACGTTGCGGATTTGGACGCGTCCGAACCCTATGACGCAGTCAACAGCGGTATCTTCTTTGAGATGAATTTTTCCAAAAGCAAGAACATTGACGAGCTCCGGCAGATCTACCGAGTGCTCTTCGAGCGGATTGCGAATCAGAGCATGCGCCAAAAAAAGCAGCAGGAGAAACAGACGGTCCTGCGCGTCAAGCAGTTTATCGAATCAAACTATATGGATCCCAATCTGTCGCTGTGCGCCATTGCGGAAAACATAGGGCTTTCCGTCGACTATGTCGGAGACCTGTTTCGCAACGCCGAATCCGTACCGGTCGCCAAGTACATCAATCAGGTTCGGTTCCATCGGGCGAAAACGCTCCTGCTTACCACCGACGCCTCCGTAGCGGAGATTTCGCAGACCGTGGGCTTTTGCAATCCGCAGTATTTCTTCACGCTGTTTAAATCCAATTATCATATGACGCCGAACGAATACCGCAAAGGCGGCTGAACGACGATAGATATCCGGACAGTCTTGTCCGATATCTGCCGTTTTTATGTGCAAAAGCATAGACGGCATCAACCGTTTCTGTCCTCCAATTTTCTGCGTTGTCCGGTTTGAGCACTGTAAGCAGCCAAATAAGAACGATCAAAAACTCTATAATAATGCGGCTTTCGAACTCTCCATTACCGGACGCCTATACCCGTAATACTACCCCCAGCAAAACCACAAGGAACCTGACGTCCGTTCGTTCGGCGTCAGGTTTTGCGCATTGAAAACCGGCGGTTTCCGAAGAACCGAACCGCCCGCTTTGTGATTCCATTGTGAATCCTCTGTCCTTGGATTGACAAATATTGGAGGACAGGTTAGCATATAAGTGTATTAGTGTAGATAGTACGCTAATCGTGGCGGTATGCCGCGGAGGGAGGAAGATCATGCGGAAACGACGGATGATCCGGCAGGTGACGGGGCTGCTGTGCCTCGCGCTGCTGACAGCCATGCTGCAGACGCAAGTGGCGCGTGCCGAGAGCACGCTTGCCACGGGGTATGTCAACACCGCGAAGCTCAACATGCGGAAGGGCGCGGGCACGGGCAGCGCGATTGTGGATACGCTTACGAAAAACACCGCCGTCAATATCTACGAGGTCTCCGGCGCCTGGCTGCGCATCGACGTGCCCTCGACGGGCAAAAGCGGCTATGTGAGCGGTAAATACATCACGATCGACGGCGCAAGCC
>CAZIRB010000055.1:4737-14929 GCA_964541695.1 uncultured Oscillospiraceae bacterium | reverse complement strand
GGGGTTGTTGGGGGGGGCCCCCCCCCACCGCCCCCCCCCCAACCCCCCCCCCCCAAACCCCCGGGGGCTCCCGGCCCCCGGGCGGCCCGCCGCTGCACATATCTGCGTTTATCCCCGGCTCTACTCCCGTTCTCCCGCCTCGTCCTTCCGTCCGCGCCTATTGAGCGCGAACATCACGGCCGCGGACAGCAGCGCGAGCGCGGCGATGAGCGCGTACATCGCGCGCGGCCTGCCGGCTGCGACGAAGTAGCTGATGACGGGCTGGAAGGCCATGCCGCCGACGCCGGCGGAGAACACGACCATGGAGACGGCCGCGGAGGAGGCGGCGGGAAAGCGTTCGACGGTGAGGAACGCCATACCGGCGTAGACGGGCGCGTAGGCGAGGCCGACGAGCACGACGGCCGCGACCTTGAGCGCCGCGCCGGGCAGAAGCGGCAGCAGCGCGCTGCCGGCGGCTGCCGCGATAAAGCACGGCGCGAGCAGCTTCCCGGGCGATTGAAACAGGCTGCCGATTAGCCTGCCGAGTATACCGGAGAGCCAGTAGGCCGACAGCGCCATGGCGCCGTACGCGCCGAGGCCCTGCCCCGCAAAATAGCTGCCGATCCAGTACGTCAGCGCGGTTTCGGAGCCGATATAGACCATCACGATGAGCATGTGCAGCAGCATGCGCGGATTGCGCAGCAGCCGCAGCACGGCGGCCCCGCGCACGCGCTCCGCGGCGGCGGGGCGGTCGCCTTGCCGGTGCAGCAGCCAGTAGAGCATAAAGCCCGCGTAGCACAGGCCGGCGAGCACGAATACGGGCCGGTACGCGTCGTTTTTGAGCAGGAGCGAAAGCAGCACGGGCGTGGCGACGCCGCCCGCGCCGAACGCCGCCTGCGTCAGGTTTAAAGCGCGGTTTGCCGAGCTGCCGCCGCTCTCGGCCACGAGCGAGATCGCGCAGCTTTCGTACCCGGCGCTGCCGACGCCGAACACGAAAAAGCCCGCAAACGCCGCGGCGGCGGAGCGCGCAAGCAGGAGAATCAGTGAGCCCGCGATCACGACGGATGCGGTCACGGCAGCGGCGAGGCGCTTGCCCATGTGCTGCGCAAACTCCCCGAAAAAGAGCACGGCGGTCACGCAGCCGCAGTACAGGGCGCTGATCATGCCGCCCATCTCAGCCTGGTTCATGCCGAGGGCGCGCGCGACGCTGCCGACGAGGTTCTGGTTGGCCGCGAAAAAACAGCCCATCAGGGCGAAGATCAGAAGGAACGTCCGGTTGAGGCGCCGATTTTGATCCAACGGGCGGGAAACACTCCGTTTTTTAATTTGTGTGCATCATACCATCGCCCGCGGCAAAAAGCAACGTTCGCGCCGCCATGCGCAAAACGCCGCTGCTCGTTGAATTTTCGCAAATTCTATGGTACGCTTTTGTGGTACGGAACTTTTACGCAAGTCTGACCGCCGCGGCGGCTTGGCCGGGCGGTCCCTTATGGAGGTATCGGCATGAAACTGATGGGAATCGGCGCTTCGGGCGGGGCGGCGGTCGCGAGCATCTTTTATCTTGAGAACATGGACCTGACCGTCACGGAGCGGCGCGGCCTGGACCCGGCCGAGCAGCTCGGGCGGTTCCGCGGCGCCGTCGGACAGGCTAAAAGCGAGCTTGCCGCGCTCTACGAGCACGCGCTGTCGGCGGACGCGCAGACTGCGGCGGTGTTCGAGGTGCACCAGATGCTGCTCGAGGACCCGGAGTTCGCCGACGCCGCGGAGGAAATGATCGGCACCGGCGCGAGCGCGGAATGGGCGGTGCAGAGCACGGCCGCGGCGCTGCGGGCGATGTTCGACCACATGGAGGACGAGTATTTCCGCGCGCGCGGCGCGGACGTGACGGACGTGTCGAGGCGCGTGCTGCGCATATTGCTCGGCGTATCGGACGTTTCCGCCAAGCTGACCGAGCCCGTCATCGTCGCTGCGACCGACCTTCTGCCCAGCCAGACCGTGCGGCTCGACCGCGACAACGTCGTCGGCTTTGTCACGCAGCTCGGCTCGAACACGTCGCACTCCGTCATCCTCGCGCGCACGATGGGCATCCCCTGCGTCGTGTCGCTCGGCGACGCGTTTTTAAATATCCCGAAGACCGGCGTGCTCGCCATCGACGGCGGCAGCGGCGAGGTGCTCGTCAATCCCACTTCGGACGAGCGCGCCGCCTTTGAAGCGAGAATTAAAGCGAACAAGGAGTCCCGCGAGGCGCTCGAGCGCTACCGCGGCAGAGAAGCCGTGTCGCCCTCCGGCAAGCGCGTGCTCGTCGCCGCAAACATCGGCAGCCCGTCCGACGCGGCGCTCGCGCTCAAGAACGACGCGGACGGCATCGGCCTGTTCCGCAGCGAGTTTCTGTATCTCGAGAGCAGCGATTTTCCGGACGAACACACGCAGTTTGAGGCGTACAAGTCCGTTCTGTCGCAGCTTGCGCCGCGGCCGGTCGTGATCCGCACATTGGACTTCGGCAGCGACAAGCAGGCGCCGTACTACGACATCGGGCACGAGGAGAACCCCGCGCTCGGCTTCCGCGCGATCCGCATCTGCTTAAAGCGCAAGGACATATTCACTACGCAGCTGCGCGCGCTTTTGCGCGCGTCGGTGTACGGGAGGCTCTGCGTGATGTTCCCGATGATCAGCCACCTCGAGCAGGTGCTGGAGATCAAGAGCGTCGTCGCCGAGGTCAAGGAGGCGCTGACGCGCGAGGGCGTGCCGTTTGCGGACGACGTCGAGTTCGGCATCATGGTCGAAACGCCCGCCGCGGCGGTGATAAGCGACCAACTCGCCAAGGAGGTCGACTTCTTCTCGCTCGGCACGAACGATTTAACGCAGTACACGCTCGCGGTCGACCGCACGAACGGCAGCGTGCACGAGCTGTTCGACAGCGCGCACCCCGCGGTGCTCCGGCTCATCGAGATGACCGTCAAGAGCGCGCATGAAAACGGCATCTGGGTCGGCATCTGCGGCGAGTCCGCCGCCAACACGCGTCTAACCGACTTCTACCTGTCCATCGGCATCGATGAGCTGTCCGTGTCGCCCGCGTCCGTGCTCGCCGTCAAGCGCGCCGTGATCGAGAGCCGCAAATAGAGCGAAGCCGGCCGCGAAGGGCCGGGCCGGGCATAACAATAATAAAATTCAGAGGAGGCAGCGAAAAATGGAGCAGCTCTACCGTAACGTCAACGCGCTTTTGCCGGACGGGTTCCGCCGGGTCGATGTATTGGTGGCGGACGGCCGCATCAAAGCCGTGGGCGAACGCCTTGGCGACGGCGGCGAGGACCTGTCGGGCATCACGCTTCTGCCGGGCCTGGTCGACGCGCATACGCACGGCGCGGGCGGGTTCGATTTCAACACCGCAAACACGCTCGCCGACGTGCGGACGATACTCGATTATTACGCCGCGCACGGCGTGACATCCGTGCTGGCCACCGTCATGACCGACACCGACGAAGCGCTCTGCCGGCAGCTCGAGCTGACCGCCGAGGCCGCCAGGACGATGCCACAGATCCGCGGCATCCACCTCGAGGGGCCGTTCCTCTCGCACGAGTACAAGGGCGCCATGCCGGAACAGTACCTGCAGCTGCCGGACATCGACGCGTTCCATCGCTATCAGGCCTGCGCGGGCGGGTTGATCAACTACATCACCTTCTCGCCCGAGCTGCCCGGCGCGGAGGACTTCGTCCGCGCCGTCAGCGGCGAGGGCGTGCACGTCTCGCTCGGGCATTCGGGCGCGGACTTTGCCACGGCCCTCAATTGCATCGACGCGGGCGCCGCCGGCTTTACGCACACGTTCAACGCCATGCGGCCGGTCGACCACCACAATGCGTCCATCGCCGTCGCCGCGCTCTACGCCGACGCGTACTGCGAGGCAGTCCTCGACGGCAAGCACCTCGCGCCCGATATCGTGCGCATGCTGTGCAAGGTCAAGGGCGTCGACCGCATCATCGGCATCACGGACAGCCTCGCCGCCACCGGCCTGCCGAACGGCGAGTATTACTCCGGCGGCATGCGCGTGCGCGTCGTCGACGGCGACGTGCGCCTCATTGCGACCAATACCCGCGCCGGCAGCACGCTCGACGGCCTCGCCGCGCTGCAGAACGCCTCGCAATTTACCGGCCTGCCGCTTGAACGGGCCATCCTTTGCCTGACGAAAACCCCGCTCACCGCCGTCGGGCTCTATGACCGCACCGGCTCGATCGAACCAGGCAAGGACGCCGACTTCATCCTGCTCGACGCCGACGGGCATCTGCGCCGCACCGTCTGCCGCGGGGAGACGGTGTACAAGGCGGCGTAGGAAGACGGGGGAACGAAAGGAACGAAGGTACGGCGCGGGGCGCTGCCCCGCACCCCGCCAAAGGGCCGAGGGCCCTTTGGAAACCTAGGGAACGTTGAGGTTCCCCCACAGTTCGCAATGGTCGCGCACGCCCCCTTGGGCCTGCGCTCCTGCTCACTGGACCTACGCCTCGCTTCATCCGCCACAGGCGGTGCTCAGTTTCGGCTCCTCAAACACCCGACAAAGGGCCGAGGGCCCTTTGGAAGCGCCTGGGAAACATGGCGCAAGCGGGTACGGCGCGGGGCGCTGCCCCGCACCCCGCCAAGGGCCGGAGGCCCTTGTAACCCGTTCTGCGGCATATGTGATCCGACTTGCTCACCGTTTATTGGGGACTTCAAAAGCAACGCTCAGCTACGGCCCTTTCAAACATCCGTCAAAGGGCCGAGGGCCCTTTGGAAGCCCAATTTGTTCCGCCGGATTCCCCTGGGTTTCCAAAGGGGGTTTCCTCCTTTGGCGGGGTGCAGGGGCGGAGCCTCTGCATCGTCCCCTCATCAAAAACCAGCGCCGCGAACAAAGTTCGCGGCGCGCTTCATTTCTTTCACCCGTCCCCTTTCCGCCCCCTCACCCATCCCCGTTCCCGCATAGCGCCGTCCTTGCCGCCGCCTCGGCGGCCCCGCAGACGGCGAACGCCGCGGCGAGGCTGGAGCCGATGCAAATCGCGCCGTGGTTGGCGAGCAAGCAGGCGCTCCGGCCGTCGAGCGCGGCGAGCGCAAAGCGCGTCAGCCGCGCGGTCGACGGCAGCGCGTGCGCCGCGCAGCGAACGTCGCCGCCGAACAGCCGGAGCTGTTCCGGCGTCGACGCGGGCAGCGGCCGATGCGCCGCGGCGAACACGCCGCAGTACTCGGCGTGCGTGTGGATGACTGCGTTGACCTCGGGCCGCGCGCGGTAGATCGCGCTGTGGAACCGCTTCTCGGTGGTCGGCCTGCGCCCGTTTGACGATTCATAGGCGAACGTAAAAAGATCGACGCGCACGATGTCGGCGGGCGCAAGGCACAGGTAGTCCAGGCCGGACGGCGTGACGAGCATAAACTGTTCGTCGAGCCGCGCGGAGAGGTTGCCCCATGTGCCCTGCACAAGCCCCGTTTCGACGAGGCGCTTTCCGTATTCCACGATGGCCTCGCGAAGCTGCCGTTCGCTCATTCGCCCATCCCCCGCTTCGCTTCCTCGGCCAGGTTGATCGCCGAGTATTTCTTCTGGTACACGGCGTGCATCAACAGCGCCGCAAGCAGCGGCACGGGTCGCGCGCCGCCGATGCGCCGCGCGAGCAGCTCCGTGCGCGCCGCTTTCTCGAGCAAAATCGCCGCCGTCACGGCCTCGCCGACGGACCGGCCGGTCACGAGCATGCCCCGGCCGCGCACAAAGCACGCGTTGCGGCGGACAAGCGCCGCGCATAAAGCGCGCGGCTCGGGCGCTTTTGCAACGCGCGCGGTTACGCCCACGATCTGCGCCATGTCGTCGAGGCTCGCGCGCAGAACGTTCAGTGTGTCGGACACCTCCCGCGCGCCCGGCGGAGCCAGCAGCAGGACGACGCGCGCGTCCGGCTTTGCGCGGAATACCCCGGCGAGCGGGTCGGCGTTGTCCGAAAGCGGCAAAAACGCCGCCGCTTCCGCGGCCAACTTCTTTTCCTTATCGTCCGTCCGCTGCACATCCGCGCTGGCGCACAGCTCCAGTTTGACATACCGTCCCGCGTCAACGCGCAGCGCGCAGGTCGTGCCTCCCGCGGTCAGCAGCCCTGCGGCCAAAAGCCGCTGCCGGACCGCTTCCGCATCTGCCAAAAACCGTGTTGCATCCGTCATATACGCGCCTCCGCGGTCGTAAACCGCCCGTTGTCCGCCTCAAGATACACGCCGCCCGTCCTGACCGCGCTTCTTATACCGGTCGCGCTATCGCGAACGGCCGCGGTTCTCCGCGCCGCTATTCCTCCAGCCGGAGCAGATACCGCAAAAGCTCCCGCATCTCCAGCTTCATCTCGTCCGCGAGGAACGGCAGCGCGTGCACGTGCCGGTGGTTCACCTGCCCGTAGTACAGCCCCAGCACCGTCTGCGACATGCGCTCACAGCCGAGCGGCACGCGCTCCGCGCCGCTGAACGCTACCGCGAGGTTCTCCGCGATCAGCCCCTCGATACGCGCCACGCGCGCGCCGTTCGGGCTTAATATGCACGTATTCGTCAGCCGCGTCATCATGCGCGGGTAGTTCGCCGTGTCGTCGATCAGCTTATCCATAAGCCGCTCGACGGCCGGTATCCCCGTCTCGCGCGCGGCCGCGCAGTGCTCGATCACCTCGTCGATCTCCTGCGCCGCCAGCGCCGCGTGCAGCTCCTCCGTGCACGAGAAATGGTTGAACACCGTCGTGCGGCAGACGCCCGCGCGCTCCGCGATCTCCTCAAACGTCGCGCCGTCCACGCCGCGCTCCTCGTACAATACCTTGGCCGCGTGCATGATGCGCGCGCCGGTTTTTTTGAGCTTCCGCGCGTTCATGCCCCCGCTTCCCCGTCCCCGCCGGACGCGCCCGCCCGCCGCTTTGCCCGCGCGTTGGTGTCGATGCTGCCGCGGTACACGACGAAGCGGCAGAACAAAAACTCCGTCGTCAGATTGATCAGCATCGTGCCGAACAGCACGATGTACTCGTTCCAGCCCGCGTTCGTCAGAGCCGTGCCCCACCACGTCGACGCCGGCGTGAACACGCAGTAGTACAGCGCGACCTTGAGCATGGCCAGCGGCACGTTGTTGGCGGACTTGAACGTAAACTCGCGGTTGAGCGTGAAGTTCCACAGCACCGACAGCACGAGCGCGATCAAATAGCACGGCCAGTACGGCCAATGAAGGAGCTCGTTGAGCAGCGTAAACGCGCCCGCCTGGATCAGGCCCGCCGAGGCCGAGAACAGCACGAATTTGATGGCCCGCACGAGGTCGTCCCTGCTTTTTGCTTGCATAAATCCGTCTCCTTTTGTATGATAACCGAAGGGATGGTCGATATCGGGATTGCACCGGCAGGAAGGCGAAGGTACGTTGGAGGCTCCGTCTCCAGCCCACAGTTCGCAATGGTCGCGGCTCGTTGCGGCCTTCGTCCGCTGCCTTCCGCTTCCTTGCTCACTGGGCCTGCGCCTCGCTCCATCCGCCGCAGGCGGCGCTCGGCTTTAGCCCCACCGCCAAAGGGCCGAAGGCCCTTTGGAAACCCAATTTGCTCCGCTCGGTTTCGCCGGGTTTCCAAAGGGGGTTTCCCCTTTGGCGGGGGCAGGGGCAGCGCCCCTGCGATCGCCCCTTTGTGACAGGATATGGAATTGTACTCCGGTTCAGTTTTGATCATATCACCGATCCGCCGGATCCGTCAACGGAAAATCGCGCGCGGGCGGGACTTTTTTAGGCGGCCGCGCGTTCCTCTTGCCGTGCGCGCGCCCATGTGATATAGTCCAGCCACCGACCAAAAAAATGGAGCAACGTATGCCGGAAAGCTTCTGATTCCAAATACATATCGTGACAGCGCGCCGCGGGGCAGGTCCCCGACGGCGTAACTGCCGCATTTGGAATCAGAAGGTCATCCCGATACGGGAACGCGACGCCGCCCCCGCTGAAACTATGCTTTTGCGGGGGCTTTTTTCCTGCCGCCGCTCCCTCCTTCCATTTGCGGTAAAACCGCGAAGGAAGGAACAGGCGTGCAACGGATCCTATGGAGCGTTTCGCTCAAAAAAGCCCCCGCTTTGCAGCGGCAGTGCCCGAAATGCGGCGGCGGAGCGTACGAAAACAGCGGGCGCTTCCGCGTCAACGCGAACGGGCGGAAGCTCGACGTATTCCTCATCTACCGCTGCGTTTGCTGCAAGGCGACGTGGAACCTGACCGTGCTCGCGCGCGTCGCGCCGGAGAGCGTTCCCCCCGCGCTCTATCGGGCGTTTCTGGCAAACGACGCCGAATTGGCGCTGCGCTTTGGCTGCGACGCGGCGTTTTTGAAGCGAAACGGCGCGCGGTTTACGATCGAGGCCACGGACGTTTCGGTCGAAGGCGCGCAGCCCAGGGCGGATGGGGCCGAGATTGCGCTCACCCCGGAAACGCCGCTCGACTTCCCCGCGTACAAAGCTGCGGCTATCGGGCTCGGCCTGTCCAACGCGAGGATCCGGCGGCTGATCGAAACGGGCGCGCTGACCGCCGCGCGGGACCTCCTCAAAACGAAGCTGACCGCGCCCGTGACGTTCGCGCTGCGGCCCTCTTGGGACGGCGCGGCAAACGGAGGATATGCGAATTCGGCGGAGGGGCCTGTTTTAGGCGCGGGCGCCGCGGGAATTTACAATTCCTGAGAATATTTGAGGTTCAAAGTACTTGACAGGATTCGCGCATCGTGTATAATAATTTGAACTTCAAAGTATCGAACGGAGCGATGTGGATGGCGGCGGACCGAGAGGTGCTGCACCGGTTTTTGATCGACGTATTCCACGAGATCCTGCGCGTGGAAGAGCGCAGCATACACAAAAACGGCTGCCGCGACCTGTCCATACGCGAGATGCACGTGCTCGAGGCGGTCAGCGTGCTCGGCCGCAGCGGCCAGAACTCGGCGGCGCAGATTGCGGAGTTTCTGGGCATCGTGCCCGGCACGCTCACCGCGGCGGCGACGGTGCTCGAGCGCAAGGGCTATCTTGTACGCGAGCGCGATGCTTCCGACCGGCGCGTCGTGCGCCTGGCCGTCACCGCCAAGGGCGAGCGCGCCAACGCCGGCCACGAGGCGTTCCACCGCGAGCTGATCGACGATATTTTGAACACGCTGACCGAAGCGGAGGCCGACGTATTCGTCAGGGCGCTCCAAAAAACAGGCGATTTTTTCCGCCACAAACAACAGGAGGGTACAAAAACAACATGATAAGGATCATTGCCGACAGCACCTGCGACCTGTCCCGCGAGGACTGCGAGGCCCTGGGGATCGAGCTCGTCCCGCTGACCATCCACTTCGGGAACGAGGAATACAAGGACGGCATCGACATTTCGCGCAAGGAGTTCTACGACAAGCTCCGCAAAGCCGACAAACTGCCGACGACCTCCCAGGCCAACCCCTACCAGTTCGGCGAGGTGTACGCCAAGCACGTCAAGAACGGCGACGACATCCTCGTCATCACGATCTCCTCGAAACTCAGCGCGACCTACCAGTCCGCGGCTATCGCGGCCGAGACCGACGGCGCGGGCCGCGTGCACATCGTCGACTCCGGCTCGGCCACGCTCGGCGCGGCGCTTTTGATCCTGCACGCGGCCAAGCTGCGCGACGAGGGAAAGCTTGGCGTCGCCGAGATCGCCGACGAGCTGCGGGCAATATCCAAGCGCCTCGTGATCTACGCCGTCGTCGACACGATCAAGTACCTCAAGATGGGCGGCCGCCTTTCCGGCGGCAAAGCGCTCGCCGCCGAGATCATCGGCATCACGCCCGTCATCGGCGTCGAGGACGGCGTCGTCTCGGCCGTCGGCAAGGCGCGCGGCGAAAACGGGCGGCTGAAAGCCCTGGCGCGCTTTATCGAGGAAGCCAAGCCGGACGGCGACTACGGTGTGTGCTTCGGCAGCGCGGACGCGGAGGATAAGCTCCCGCGCTACATCGACGCGCTCTACCCGCTGTTTCCCGCCGGCACGCCGGTCTATTCCTTCGGCCTCGGCAGCGTGATCGGCACGCACTCCGGCCCCGGTGCGCTCGGCGTCGCGTTCGTTCGCAGGAAGTAGCGGGTTTAGGCTCGTAGGGGGGCGCGGCAAGGGGCGCCTCCCTTTTCTTTGCGGAAAGAACGTTCCCTTACTTTTCTTTCCAGAGAGAAACGTAACAAAAGAAAGTCGGGAAAGGTACTTCACATTCATGTACCCTTCCCCGCTTTCTTTTCGCTTCCTTTT
>CAZIRB010000055.1:0-4637 GCA_964541695.1 uncultured Oscillospiraceae bacterium | reverse complement strand
TGCCGCGCTCGGTCAGCGCGACCGCGGCGTATTTTTCGAACGACACGAGGCCTAAGTCGCGCAGCTTTCCCGCCATCTTGGACGCGGACGGGGGCTTGACGTTCAGCTTTGCGGCAAGGTCGCGCACGCGCACCGCGCCGCCGGTTTGCGCGAGCCGGCAGATCATCTCGAGATAATCCTCCATCGAATAGGTCAGCGCCGCGTTCTCGATGCGCTGGTAGCCCTTGAGCGTATAGAATCTCGGCCGCTCCTCCACGCGCTCCCTCCTTATTTTGCCGCCCGCACGCGCGCGAACACATTCCCGCCGCCGGACATACGATGGCAGAAAGGAAAAATGTTTCCTTATCCTAAATCCCTATGATCGGAGCAACAGCCGCATGAACAAAACAACAACCCTTTGGGATATTCGCCCCGGTCAGTCGGCGACGGTCCGGGCGCTTCTGTCTTCCGGCGCGATGCGCCGGCGCTTAATGGACATCGGGCTTGTCGAGGGCACGAAGGTGCAGTGCGTCCAGTCGAGCCCGCTCGGCGACCCGAAGGCGTTCCTCATCCGCGGTGCGGTGATCGCGCTGCGCGGCGTGGACGCCCGCAATATATTGATGGCGGAATAGGAGCCGGCTATGAACTTGTCAGGCTCCCCGGCGGCGCGCCAAGGCGCGCGCGTCGTCGCGCTCGCCGGAAACCCGAACGTCGGCAAGAGCACGGTGTTCAACGCGCTGACGGGCTTAAAACAGCACACGGGGAATTGGCCCGGCAAGACCGTCGGCAGCGCGCGCGGCGCGTTCTCGTTCGGCGGGGAAGCGTATGAGCTCGTCGATCTGCCGGGCACGTATTCGCTGCTCGCGCACTCCTCGGAGGAGGAGATCGCGCGCGATTTTTTGTGCTTCGGGAGCCCGGACGCCGTCGTCGTCGTCTGCGACGCGACCTGCCTCGAGCGGAACCTGATCCTTGCGCTGCAGTGCCTCGAGATCACGCGCCGCGTCGTCGTCTGTGTCAACCTCATGGACCAGGCGCGCGCTAAGGGCGTGCGCGTCGACATTGCCGGGCTGTCCAAGCTGCTCGGCGTGCCGGTCGTCGGCACGGCCGCGCGCGACCGGCGCACACTCGACGGCCTGCTGACCGCCGTCGCGGGGCTGTTTACCAGGGAGGAACCGCCGCTGGCGCCGCCGGTATCGTACGGCCCCGCCGTCGAGCGCGCGCTCGCCCGCCTCGTTCCGGCGCTTGCCGACCGGACCGGCGACGCGCTGTCCGCGCGCTTCCTCGCCCTGCGTCTGCTCGAGAGCGACGCGCCGCCCGCGGGCGCGGTCGAAACGGAATCGGGCCTTGGCCGCTATTTACCCGACGACGGCGCGTTTGCCGCGGCGCTTGCCATGGCGCGCGGGGAGCTTGCCGCCGAAGGACTCGACGCGCGCGCGCTGCGCGACCACGTTGTGCGCTTGGTCGTGGACCGCGCCGAAACGATCGGCCGCGCCGCCGTAACGAACGTACGCCCGGACCCCGGCGCCGCCGACCGCAGGCTCGACCGCGTGTTCTCCAGCCGCGCGCTAGGCTTCCCCGTCATGCTGCTTTTGCTCGCGCTGATCTTCTATCTCACGATTGAGGGCGCGAACTACCCGTCCGCGCTGCTGAGCCGCGCGCTGTTTGCCGTGCAGGACCGGTTGTACGCGCTGCTGCTTAGCCTGAACGTGCACGAATTTGTCAGCGGCGCGGTCGCGCTCGGCATGTTCCGCGTGCTGGCCTGGGTCGTGGCGGTCATGCTGCCGCCGATGGCGATCTTCTTCCCGCTGTTTACGCTGCTCGAGGACCTCGGGTACCTGCCGCGCGTGGCCTTTAACCTCGACCGCTGCTTCCAGCGCTGCCATGCCTGCGGCAAACAGGCGCTGACCATGTGCGCAGTTGCCGGCGGGATGCGGACGCGGCGCAAAGGGAAGTTTTGGCCGCGTTTTTAATTTTATCGTCAATATTTTTCGCGCGGGGGATTCATACTACCAGCGAGGTGATGATGAACATGCAATTGACGCAAAAGGAAACCATGCTTTTGCAGGACCTGAAGAGCCAGGAACAGCTCTGCATCGACAAATATAAGAAGTATGCGGAGCAGGCCTGCGACGAACAGCTCAAGCAGATCTTTTCATCGATTGAGCAGACCGAGCGGGAGCATCTCAATACCCTGACACAGATGCTCTCCGGCACCGCGCCCATGATGGCAAGCGGATCCCAGCAGCAGCAACAGTCCTCCCAACAGCAGCAACAGCAGTCCTCCCAGCCCAAGCAGTCCGCCGGCTCGGACACGGGCAATCAGCACGACGCGTACCTCTGCCAGGACGCGCTCAGCACGGAAAAACACGTTTCTTCCTCGTACAATACCTCCATCTTCGAGTTCCGCGACGCGCAGTTCCGCAACGCGCTCAACCACATTCAAAAGGAAGAGCAGGAGCACGGTAAGCAAATCTACGACTACATGGCCGCAAACGCCATGTACGCGTAGCGGCGCGGCCCGCCCGTCCGGGCGGCCGCTGTAAACGCAGGTACCACAGCGACACGCAAAAGCGCCGGAAACGGCGCTTTTGCGCGCGGGGAAGGGAGAAAAGTTTGTGTGGAGGCGGGGACGTTCGAGGGCTTTGCCCTCGAGCACCCACCAAAGGGCCGAAGGCCCTTTGGAAATCCATTCTGCCGGACACCAAGTTCCGTTTACTAGCCCATATCGAGTTTCCAAAGGGGGTTTCCCCCTTTGGTGGGGTGCAGGGGCAAAGCCCCTGCGAGGATTCCGCCACAGGCGGCGTTCGGCTTTAACCCTTTGGAAACCCATTCTGCCGGACACCAAGGTCCGTTTACTAGCCCATATCAGGTTTCCAAAGGGGGTTCCCCCCTTTGGTGGGGTGCAGGGGCAAAGCCCCTGCGTTTCCCCTGCGTTTCCCCCGCGTTTCCCCGTATCTCCGCCCGCGTTTTCCCTCTCCCATCTGCTTTTTCGCGCTCGTTCGGCATAACATTCATACCGGGGGGAAGCGCATTGAAAAACGGATCCAATCGAATAACCGCCCGTTACACGATCGTAATCCGTTCCGCAAAGAGCGCGCCGCTTGCCGCGCTCTGGAAGCCGCTGCTCGAGAAAGCCTGCCGCGAGGCGCGGCGGGAAAGCGCGCGCGGCGATTCCGCGCCGCGATGAGCGCACAGCGCCCATCGCGGGCCTGCCGCGCGGCGCTGTACCTGCGGCTCTCGCGCGACGACGACGGCGCGCAGGAGAGCGCGAGCATCGCGTCGCAGCGCAGCCAGCTCGTGCGGTTCGCCGCGGAGCACGGATACGCGATTGCGGGCGAGTACGTCGACGACGGGTACCCGGGCACAAGTTTCGCGCGGCCGGGCTTTATGGCCCTGATCGCGGAAATCGAGGCGGGCGGCGTCGATCTCGTGCTGGTCAAGGACCTCTCGCGGCTCGGCCGCGACTACCTCGTGACCGGGCAGTACACGGAGGTCTATTTTCCGAGCAAGGGCGTGCGCTGCGTCGCGGTGGACGACGGCTACGACTCGGCGGGCGCGGGTACGGACATCGCGCCGCTGCGCAACGTGCTCAACGAGATGTACGCGCGCGACATCAGCCGCAAGATCCGCTCGGCGCTGCGCGCGCGCATGCGTGACGGCGCGTTCGTCGGCAGTTTCGCGCCGTACGGCTACCGGAAGGACCCGCTGGATAAACACCGCCTGCTGCCGGATCCGGCGACCGCACCCGTCGTGCGCGAGCTGTTCGCGCTGGCGGCGGCCGGCTTCACTCCCGGCAAAATCGCCGCGCGCCTCAACGCCGCGTGCGTGCCCTCCCCCGCCGCCGCGCGCAAAATCGCGCAGAAACGGCCGCCGGACGGCGGGGATGCGGCGGGCGGGCAGTGGACGTCCTCCGGCGTATCGAAAATCCTGCACAACGAGGTGTACCTGGGCCGGCTTTTGCAGGGCAGGACCGCGCGGCCCTCGATCAAGAGCCGCGCCAGCGTGCGCGTCGCGGAACCGGACTGGATCGTGGCCGAGAACGCGCACGAACCGCTCGTGGACGCGGAGACGTTCGCGCTCGCCGCGCGAAGATGCGCGGAGCGGCTCCGCCCGCGCGAGGGGCGGTTTTCGAACCTGTTCTCCGGCGTCGCGTTCTGCGCCGACTGCGGCCTTATCATGTCGGCGGTCGGGTCGCGCAGGCGCGGGGCCGAAGCCGGCCTCGTTTGCGGCGGGTACAAACGGCGCGGCCGCGCCGCGTGCACGAGCCACAGCATCGATTACGGCGAATTAAAGGAGATCGTGCTCGCCGCGCTGCGCGCGCGCTGCCGGTTGGACGCGGGCGGGGTGCAATCTCTGATCGCCGCGGCGCTTTCCGGCGCGGACGGCGCGGCGGCGCGGAATGCGCGCGAGATCGCGGCGCTGGATAAGCGCCGGCGGGAGCTTGACGCGGTGATCGCCGCGCTGTACGAGGACCGCTGCCGCGGCGCGATCGGCAACGCACGCTTTTCCCAGCTGCTCGCGGCATACGAGGCCGAATCGGAGGCCATCGGCAGCGCCGCGGCGCTTCTGCGTCGGACGGCCGCGTACGGCGCCTTGGCGGCGGAAGGGGATGCGCCGGACCCGGCCGCGGATGCGCTGCGCCGCCTGGTTGAGATGCC
>CAZIRB010000054.1:4973-15221 GCA_964541695.1 uncultured Oscillospiraceae bacterium | reverse complement strand
GATACGGCAGCCCCGACCCGGCCGTGCGGGCGCAATGGGCGTCCATGCCGTTTCCAGTCAAGCCGACGCCGCAGGACCTGATCCTCTACCTGGCGAACAAACTGAAATAGAAAAGTCCGGCAAACGGGGCCATATCCGATACCCGCCTGCCGAGCATCTATGGTATAATACTCGCACAATGAACGCCGGACCGGTCCGGAAACGAGGCTTTATGCGCGAAACACCCATCGTCGCCAGCTCCCGCGAGGCGGCTGAATCAATTCACGGCAGGCTGCGCAAATACAACCGGACGTTTCTCGCAGGCGCGGGCGATTACAGCTTCCACATCGAGGAAAACGGGACGATCGTGGCGGGCATTGTGGCGGGCGGCGTGTGCGACACGCTGGAAATCGAGTTTTTGTTCGTCGACAAGGTCCACCGCGGGAAGGGCCTGGGCAAGCGCCTGCTCGCGCACGCGGAGGAGGCCGCGCGGCGCGCTGGGCTTACGCGCGTCCTGCTCAACACGTACAGCTTCCAGGCGCCGGAGTTTTACAAGAAACTCGGCTATACGGTGGCCGCGAAGATCGACCCCTGTTTTGGGGACTGCGTGCAGTATTTTTTTACGAAGCGGCTTTGACGCGCCCGGGCGGAACGCCGATGCCGCCGCAACCGCTACCGCAATCCTCATCCCGCTACACCAGCGAGAAGTGGTTGCGGTCGAACGTGAGCAGGCCCTCGTCGCGCAGCTTGGATAGCTCGTTCGACATGGCGCTGCGGTCCACGCAGAGGTAATCCGCGAGCTGCTGCCGGTTGAACGGAATCGAAAACGACGCCCGGTTCTGGCGCTGCGACTCGGCCGAGAGATAGGAGAGCAGCTTTTCGCGCGTCGTGCGCTGCGCGATGTGCAGCAGCTTCTCGTTCATCAGCAGGTTTTTTTCCGCGAGCGACGCGAGCAGGTTGCGGATCAACCGCGCGTGAAACTCGCAGTTGACCGAGCAGGTGGTCATGATTTTGCGCACGTTCAAATATAAAACGGACGCGGGCTCCACCGCGACCGCGCTGATAAAGAGCGTCGCGCCCTGCGTGCAGGCGTAGCTCTCCGCGAAAACCTGGCCGGGCCGCATCTCGGCCATCAGGTGCCGGTTGCCCCAGAAGTCCTCCTGGATGATGTGCACGCCGCCGGTCAGCACCAGCGCGACCGAGTCGACGCGCTCGCCGAAGCGCAGCACAAACTCGTTGCGCGCGTACGCGCGCTCCTGCACGCTCAGGCACCCGAGCAGGGTCGGAATCTCGTGTTCCGCGATACCCATAAAAAGCGGTGATACTTTCAGTACATCTATAAAATCGCGCAAGACCGTTTCCCCCGTTGTTTTTCCAACAGATCGACCGCCTGTATCGTAGTATACTCGTGCAAGAAAGTCAAGGAGGATAACGGGATGATCCGGAAAATTATTCAAATAGATGAAGAAAAGTGCAACGGCTGCGGCGCGTGCGCGTCGGCCTGCCACGAGGGCGCCATCGGCATGGTGAACGGCAAGGCGAAGCTTTTGCGCGACGACTACTGCGACGGGCTCGGCAACTGCCTGCCGGTCTGCCCGACGAATGCGATCTCGTTTGTGGAGCGCGAGGCCGCGGCGTTTGACGAGCAGGCCGTGGCGTTGGGCAAGGCGGAACAGGAGCAGCCGCGGCCCGCAAAACCCGCGTTCTGCGGCTGCCCGGGCACGCAGTCGCGCCGGATCGAGCGCGCGGAGCAGCCGGACGGCGCCAATGTGAGCGCGCCGCGCGCGGTGTCGCGGCTTTCGCAGTGGCCGGTGCAGATCAAGCTTGTGCCGGTCAACGCCCCGTATTTTAGCGGCGCGAAGCTGCTCGTCGCGGCCGACTGCACGGCGTTTGCGTGCGGCGATTTCCACGAGCGGTTTCTCAAGGGCCGCATCGTATTGGTCGGTTGCCCGAAGCTCGACGCCGTGGACTACGCGGAGAAGCTGACCGCGATCCTCGCGCAAAACGACATCAAGAGCGTGACGGTCGTGCGCATGGAGGTGCCGTGCTGCGGCGGCATCGAGCATGCGGTCAAGACGGCGCTGCAAAAAAGCGGCAAGCTGATCCCCTGGCAGGTTATCACCGTCGCGACGGACGGAACGATCATAGAATAGCAGGAGGATGGACAATTAATGACGACAGAGATGTTTTGTTTCCAGTGCGAGCAGACCGCGTTCGGCAGCGGCTGCACCGGCAAAGCGGGGGTTTGCGGCAAGAAATCCGAGGTCGCAAAGCTCCAGGACAGGTTGACGGGCGCCATGGTCGGCCTTGCGCGCGCGGCGCAGGGCGAGAAGCCGGCGAGCGACGCGCATCGCGCGCTGATCGCCGGGTTGTTCACGACCATAACGAACGTCAATTTTGACGGCGCGGTCATCGAAAAGCGCATCGAAGCGGTCACGCGCGCAAAGGAAGCGCTCATCGCGCAGCGCGCCGACGGCGGCAAGGGCATCGAGGACCAAGACATGGAGCGCGTCTGGACGGCGGATGAGGATGTCCGCTCGCTCAAGGCGCTGATCCTGTTTGGGCTGCGCGGCATGGCCGCGTACGCGTACCACGCGCTGATGCTGGGCTACAGCGACGAAACCGTGAACGCGTTCTTCTACGAGGGCATGTACGCCGTGGGTGAGGACTGGGGCATGGAGCAGCTTCTGCCCGTCGTGCTCAAGGTCGGCGAGGCCAACTACGCGTGCATGGCGCTGCTGGACCGCGCCAATACGGAGACGTTCGGCACGCCCGTGCCCACGACCGTGCCGCTGACCGTCGAGAAGGGGCCGTTCATCGTCGTGACCGGCCACGACCTGCTGGACCTCAAGCTCCTGCTCGAGCAGACCGAGGGCAAGGGCGTCAATATCTATACGCACGGCGAGATGCTGCCCGCGCACGCCTATCCGGAGCTGAAGAAATATACGCACCTTAAAGGCAACTTCGGCACCGCGTGGCAGAACCAGCAGAAGGAATTTGACAATATCCCCGGGCCAGTCGTGTTCACGACCAACTGCCTCATGCCGCCGCGGCCGTCGTACGCCGACCGCGTGTTTACGACCGAGGTCGTCGCGTTCCCGGAGATCGTGCACATCGGCGAGAACAAGGACTTTACGCCCGTCATCGAGAAAGCGCTCGCGCTCGGCGGCTATGCCGAGGACCGCCCCATGACCGGCATCAACGGCGGCGCCACCGTCACGACGGGTTTTGGCCACAGCACGGTGCTGTCCGTCGCGGACAAGGTGGTCGACGCCGTCAAGTCCGGCGCGATTAAGCATTTCTTCCTCGTCGGCGGCTGCGACGGCGCCAAGCCCGGCCGCAATTATTACACGGAGTTCGTGCGCCTCACGCCGCCCGACACCGTCGTCCTTACATTGGCCTGCGGCAAGTTCCGCTTCAACGACCTCGATCTCGGCACGATCGGCGGCCTGCCGCGGCTGATGGACATGGGCCAGTGCAACGACGCCTACAGCGCGATTCAGGTCGCCGTGGCGCTCGCCGGCGCGTTCGGCTGCGGCGTCAACGACCTGCCGCTGTCCATGGTGCTGTCCTGGTACGAGCAGAAAGCCGTCTGCGTCCTCTTGACGCTTCTGTACCTCGGTATCAAGAACATTCGCTTGGGGCCGACGCTGCCCGCGTTCGTGTCCAAGAACGTGCTCAACTACCTCGTCGAGCACTACCACATCGCACCCATCACGACGCCGGCGGAGGACCTCGCCGCGCTGCTGGGATAGGGAACGGGATTTAGGGAAAACGCGGCGCGGGACGGGTAACCGTCCCGCGCTGTTGCGTTGGGGAGGCGGTTTTGAGTGGGGGAAGGAAACGTTGGAGGAGTACGTTGGAGGCTCCGCCTCCAAGCCTTCGCCAAAGGGCCGGAGGCCCTTTGGAAACCCGCATTGCTGTAAGCGAAGGACTGTGTGCTAACGGACTAAGCATCCGGTAGAATGGGTTTCGAAAACTTGTTGGAAGTCTATCTCGCGGTGGCAACGTGAGATCGTGCACCTGCTCCTAGGGTTTCCAAAGGGCCTTCGGCCCTTTGGCAGGGGTTTGGGGGCGGAGCCTCCAACGTACCCCTTCGTTTCCCCGTACCCCGCCGCTGGCGTTCCCGTCGCGCCCCATGGGTCAAGGGCCTTCGGCCCTTTGGCAGGGGTTTGGGGGCGGAGTCCCCAACGTATCCTCCAATGTACCCCTTCGTCTCCCCGTACCCCGCCGCTGGCGTTCCCGTCGCGCTCTGTAGTATAATCCCGCCGCCAAGGGCCGAAGGCCCTTGGAACTCATTCTGCCGGACGATTAGTCTGTTATCGTATAGGTTTTTGCCTACGGCTCCTGGGGTTTCCAAAGGGCCTTCGGCCCTTTGGCGGGGTCTGGGGGCAAGCGCCCCCAGCGTACCCTCCAGCGTATTTCCTTTGCTCCTTCGTTTCCTTGCCGCCGCTGGCGCTCACACCGCGCTCCGTGGTATAATTTGGCCATGACGGAGGGAACGGAACTCTTTCAAAAGCGCCTGACCGAGCTGGCGGGCCGCGCGCGGGAGCGCGGCGTTTACGCGTACACGGATTTTCTCTCGCTGCACGAGTTGGCGGTGCTGGCGGGGATGCGGGGCGCGCTGGCCGAGACGGCGCCGGAAACGTTCGGCGGAATGGAGGGCTGCGAGCGGCGGATGGCGCGGTTCGGGTCCGCGGCGCTGTGCGGCTATGAGGAGCCGTTCCCGATCGCCTGCGTGGAGGTGCGGCCCAGGAGCGACAAGTTTGCCGACGCGCTGACGCACCGGGATTTTCTGGGCGCGCTGCTGAACCTCGGGGTGGCGCGCGAGGCGCTCGGCGACATATTTGTGCATGAAAACGCGGGGTATGTGTTCTGCAAGCGCATGATCGCGCCGTTTCTGATCGAGAACCTTGCGCGCGTCAAGCGCACAAGCGTGCGCTGCGCGGCGGTCGACGCGCCGCCCGCGGCAGCGGCCGTGCGGCTCGCGCCGCAGACGCTGCAGGTCGCGGGCGAGCGCCTCGACGGCGTGATCGCCAAGGCGTACCGTCTCGCGCGCGAGGAGAGCGCGGAGCTGTTTACGCAGGGCCGCGTGTTCATAAACGGTGCGCCGTGCCAAAAAGGCAGCGCCTCGCCGCGCCCGGGCGACGTCGTGTCTGTGCGCGGCTACGGCCGCTTCGTCTGCCGCGGCCCCGCGGGGCTGACGAAAAAAGGCCGGTTGAACGTCGTGATCGAGAAATACGAGACCTGACGCGGCGCATTCTTAACGCGTCGTGGCGCAAAGCTGATGCGGCGTGCTGCCGCGGCCCCGCGGGGCTGACGAAAAAGGGCCGGCTGAACGTCGTGATCGAGAAATACGAGACCTGACGCGGCGCATTCTTAACGCGTCGTGGCGCAAAGCTGATGCGGCGTGATATGATACTTTCAGGGGGTGGAAACGATGCTGTTTGTCTGTTACCCGCGCTGCACGACGTGCCAGAGGGCGCGCCAATGGCTCGACGCGCGCCATGTTGCGTATACGGTGCGCGACATTAAGATCGACAATCCGACCTACGACGAACTGGCCGCCTGGCACCGCATAAGCGGGCTGCCGCTCAAGCGCTTTTTCAACACGAGCGGCCTGCAGTACAAGGCGCTCGGGCTTGCCGAAAAGCTAGCCGGCATGGACGAGGACGCGCAGCTAAAATTGCTTGCCGCCGACGGCATGCTCGTAAAAAGGCCGATCCTCGTCGGCGACGGCTTCGTGCTCGTGGGATTCCGCGAGCCCGAGTGGGAGGCAAAACTGTGATCTATTTCTTTTCTGGCACCGGCAACTCGGGGTGGGCCGCGCGCCGGCTCGCGGAGCTGACCCATGACGAGGCGGCCGACATAAAATCCCTGCCCGCGGACGGCGAAACCGTGCCGATTGCGGGCCGGGACGGCGCGGTCGGCATCGTGTTCCCGGTCTATGCGTGGCTGCCGCCCGAGATCGTGCTGCGGTTTGCGCGGCGGCTGCGGGTGCCGCAGGGCGCGTTTTGCTACGCGGTCTGCACGTGCGGCGGCGCGGCGGGGCATGCGATGCGCGCGCTGAAACGCGTGTTCCCGCTCGTCTCGGCGTATTCGCTGACGATGCCGAGCAACTACGTGATCGGCTTCGACGTGGACGCGCCGGCGGACGCGCATCAAAAAATCGCCGCCGCTGCCGGGCGGCTATCGGCCATCGCGGCGGATATTCTAGCAAAAAAGGCCGTCACCGACGTGCGCGAGGGCGGTTCCCCGCGCGTGAAAACGTCGGTATTCGGCCCGCTGTTCAACGCGTTCGGGCGGCGGACGAAGCCGTTCTTCGCCGAACAAACCTGCACCGGCTGCGGGCTTTGCGAGCGCAACTGTCCGGCCCGCGCGATCCGCCTCACAGGCGGGCGGCCTGTATGGACGCCGCGAAGCTGCGAGCTGTGCCTAAGCTGCATCAACCGCTGTCCCGCGCGCGCCATCCAGTACGGCGCGGCCACGCGCGGCAGGGGCCGGTATTACTTTACGGAACGCGCGGACTAGGCGTTCGGCCGCGTCACGGCGCCGCCGTCGCCGCGGCCGCCTCGGCCGTCGAGGCCGCGAGCAGGGCGGCCAGCGCGGCAACGTCGTTGCCGTTTACGGCGTCGCCCGTGTACAGCGTGTACTGCGCCGCGCCGCAGGTCCAACCCGCGAGCGCGCCGTTTGCGCCGCCGCCGATCGTCCGCGTCGTGACCTCGACGCTGTAACCGTCCGCGTCGACGACCGTGCTGAGCGCATCGTCGTCGAACGTCTCGTATACGCCGGAGATGTCCTCGTCCGCCGTTGCCGCGCGGTAGGTATACCCTCTGCCGCCGTAGGCAAACAGGATCTGCGCGATCTTGTCCGCGATGATGCTGCAGCTTACGTCCTCGGCGCCCTGCGGCGCGTCGATTGCCACGCCGAGCGGCGCAAACGCCGACGCGTCGGCCACGTCCGCGACGGGGTTCGGCAGCTGCGCCGCGGTTTCGGCCGGCTCGGGCGCGGCGGGCTTGTCCGCGCACGCGGCAAAGGCGAGCGTCAGCGCCGCCGCAGTCAAAATTGACAAGAGTTTCTTCATATTCGGGTTTCCTTCCCTGCAAAATTCCATCTAAAACACCTGCGCACAGGGGCAAAGGTTGCGCGGCCGCGCAAAAAACATGGGCCGCGGAGCCTTTTTTGCGCGTTTACCACACAAACGGCACGAGGCGATAACGCGTTTCCGCGGCGTATTCCGCGTACCCCGTGAGCGACTCGATCAGCATCTTATCCTCCTTGATCGTGCGCACGACGATCACCGCGGCGATGACGACGGCCGAGCCGCCGACGAGCGGCGTGCCGAACACGAGCGGGAGCGCCGCCGAGAACAGCAGGGCCGCCGCGTACGTCGGGTGCCGCACGACGCGGTACGGGCCCTCGCGGCAGACCGTTTGGCCGCGGTCCGTTTGCACGCGCGCCGTCGACTCGAGGAACGTGTTGACCGTCAGCGCGTACAGGCTCAGCGCCGACGAGGCCAGCGTCAGCAGCATGCCGAGCCAGAACGCCCAGCCGATCGCCGGCGCATTTTTCGCCTCGAGCCCCGCGACAAGATAGACGACAAAGAACGCAATTAGCCAATAGACGCCCAGCAGGATTTTGTCCCACAGGGGCGAGTTCGTGTTCGTCTTGTCGCGCTCCGCGAGCGTCTCGGGGTTGTGCCGCAGCATCACCGCCATCGAAACGGCCGTTACGATAAAGTACATGCAGAAATAGATCAGCGCCCGCGGCCCCAGCTTCCCGCCCGCGCCCGCCAGATAAAACGCCAGCCCGAGCACGTGCTGGACCGACACCCGAACGACATAGGAAACCGCCCGCTTTTTCATGCGCTCCCCCTCGCGGCGGCGCTGCCCGCCTCCGCTCCAGCGCCAGTATAGCACGGATCGGGCGCGGCGTCACCGGCAGGGCGAGGGAGGACGGGGAGACGGAGGGCGGGGGGGCGGAGGGCGGGGCGAGAGGAAACGGTTTTTTTGCGGGGTCTTTGCCCTGCACCCTGCTCCCTTTGCAGGGGCTTCGCCCCTGCACCCCACCAAAGGGGGAAACCCCCTTTGGAAACCCGTTCTGTTCGTCCAGCCTTCCTGCGGGTTTTCAAAGGGCCCTCGGCCCTTTGGCAGGGGTTTGAGAGGGCCGGAGCCGAGCGCCGCCTGCGGCGGATGAAGCGAGGCGCGGGCCCAGTGAGCAAGGAAGCGGAAGGCGGCGGTTTTAGCCGCAACGCACCGCGACCATTGCAAACTGTGGGAAGTTTCCAACGCTCCCTTTGCAGGGGCTTCGCCCCTGCACCCCACCAAAGGGGGAAACCCCCTTTGGAAACCCGTTCTGTTCGTCCAGCCTTCCTGCGGGTTTTCAAAGGGCCCTCGGCCCTTTGGCAGGGGTTTGAGAGGGCCGGAGCCGAGCGCCGCCTGCGGCGGATGAAGCGAGGCGCGGGCCCAGTGAGCAAGGAAGCGGAAGGCGGCGGTTTTAGCCGCAACGCACCGCGACCATTGCAAACTGTGGGAAGTTTCCAACGCTCCCTTTGGGAACCCGTTCTGTTCGTCCGGCCTTCCTGCGGGTTTCCAAAGGGCCCTCGGCCCTTTGGCGGGTGTTTGAGGGCGGAGCCCTCGACGTACCCTCCCGTTCCCCTATCCCCCGCATCAAAAGGTCCCCGCGCTTATGCGCGGGGACCTTCATTCCGCCGCCGTCAATCGTTCTCCCAGGGGTCGTTGACGGGCCCGGCTTTTTTGTTGCCCGTCTTGGCTTTGCCCTGGATTTCGGGCACGGGCTTGACGTCGTTCTTGGGGAACCGCTGCCGAATATCGCTCTCCGTCCCGTGCGGCTCGCTGGGGTCGGGGCGGCGCATGCCTTTCTTGGCCATACCGCGGCCTCCGTCACACGTCGTTGTTCGGAACGGACTGCTTCTTGGCGTTCGGGGTCTGGTTCTGGTTCTCGCGCGTGACGGGCGTCTGGTGCTTCGCTTTTTCCGCGCGTGCGTGCTTGTTGTCCGGCTGGCTGTCCTTGGGCATATGGATACCTCCCGCTGTTTTTGATAGTATCTGCGGGAGACGAATATTTTACGCCGCGCGCGTCAATCGCCGGCCGGCGCGAGGAAGCGCAGCGGCTCGTCGTAGACGTTGTGCCCGGTCTCGATGGGCTTGCCGCCCGAGGTCAGGATCAGCGCTTCGGCCTCGTAGTGCGTGAGGAACGTATCGACGAGGCCGTAGACCGCCATGCGTTCGCCGGCCGAGCCGGTGGACGCGAGCGCCTTGGCGACGGACTTGGGCACGTCGAGCCGTATGACCATCGACTCGACGGCCGCTTTGGGGAGCATCTCGGTCGCGATGGCGCAGGTCAGGCCGGTGATCTCCTCGTCGGTGTGCACGGGATAGCGCTCGTGCTTAAAGAGCGCGGCAAGCAGCGCCTCGGGCGTGTCCACGGTCAGCTCGATCCGCACGCGCTCGAGCTTCTCGCAGTCCGCGTCCGGCAGGAACAGCTCGGCCTTTGCCGGCTCGGGCGTCGGCGTCGCGGTCGGCTCCGGCGTGGGCGTGGGCTCGGGCGTGGCCGGCGCGAGCGTCGGCGGCGCGGTCAGGCAGAGGCTCGGCTCGGCGGTGATGACGGCGAACACCACGGTGTCGGGCTCCGCGGCGGGGGAGGAGGAAACGGGAGCGGCCGCGGCGGGGGCGCAGGCCGAGAGCGGCAGCAGCAGAGCGGCCAGGATAAGCGCGGTATACCGTTTCATGGCGGATGCCTCCCATTCTATAAAAATGGACCATTTTATACGATATGCGGACAGGCAGGCTAACAGAACCGCCCCGACAGGAGCGCCCGGATTCCCCCGAAAAAACAGCGGATTTCCGGCACCGTCCGGACGATTTCCATTTTTCGCGCCGCATGGTACAATGAACAAAATTGAGCGCGGAGGTACACGGGTGCGGGGGACGGAATTTACCGTGGAGATGTTTGGTCCGGAGGACGGCGCGCACGTTACCGCGGCGGCGGCGCTGCTTGCGTCGGCGTTTCCGCAGGCGTATGCGGACTGCGCCGCGGAAGAGGTCACGCAGATCCTGGCCCCCGAGCGCATCGCGGTCAAGGCCGTCGCGGGCGGCGAGCTGATCGGGTTTGCCGGCGCGATTCCGCAGTACGGCGCGACCGGCTGGGAGCTGCATCCGGTGGTCGTGGACGCGCGGCACCGGTCCCGCGGCGTCGGCTCGGCGCTGGTGCGTAAAATCGAGCGGCTGTGCTCCGCGCGCGGCGCGG
>CAZIRB010000054.1:0-4873 GCA_964541695.1 uncultured Oscillospiraceae bacterium | reverse complement strand
AAGTTTCCGTGCGAGAACCCGATGTTTTCCAAGCTGCGCGTGCGCACGTTTGCGAACCTGATCGGCGAGTTCGGCGCGGACGCGCTTCTGGACGCGCTCGAGCAAAACGAGAAAGCGGGCGTCGTCTATCACGATCCCGGCCAGCTCACCGGCGACTATGACCGCGTTTCGACCGAGGCGGAGCTAAAGCGCATGCTGGGCTTTTGCGGCAAATGAGCCGCGCATTGGGCCCGTTCGCACAGCGGAGGAGGATCTTGACATGCGGCTGAATCTGGCGAGCGTCGTGACGGTCGATCTGCACGGCAAGACCGCCGCGCAGTCTCGCGTCGCCATCGACGCGGCGCTAAGGCGTGCGGGCGGCGGCGTGTACCGCGTGCGGCTCATCCACGGGCATCGCCTCGGCACTGCGCTCAAGGACATGATATTCGCCGAGTACGCGCAGAGCGAAAAGGTGCTGCGGCTCGAGCCGGTGAACGACGGCGCAACCGACCTCGTGCTGAGAGAGTTGTAGGGGGAAGGTGCGAGGTTTTCGCGGAAGGGGTATGTTGGGGACTCCGTCCCCAAACACCCGCCAAGGGTACGTTGAGGACTTCCCACAGTTTGCAATGGTCGCGGTGCGTTGCGGCTAAAACCGCCGTCTTCCGCTTTCTTGCTCACTGGGCCTGCGCCTCGCTTCATCCGCCGCAGGCGGCGCTTGGCTTCGGCCCTCTCAAACCCCTGCCAAAGGGACACGTCCCTTTGGAATCCCATTCTGCCGGCGCGTAGTTTGGTTGACTGCCCACATTTGGGTTTCCAAAGGGGGTTTCCCCCTTTGGCGGGAGTGCGAGGGCAGAGCCCTCGCAAAAAAACATAGCGAAAGTTTTCCCTTCAACTCCGCTGCTCGCCGCGGCCGCGATGCGGGCAGCCGCGGCCGCAGCAACGCGCGGCGGCGCCGTCGCAGACCTCGAAGTCGCCGCCGCCGATGCTGAGCGGCCGCCCGTCGACGAGCGCGTCGGCGAGCTTCTTGCGCGCGCCGACATAGATCGCCTGCACGGTTGTGCGCGCCACGTTCATGCGCACGGCGGCGTCTTCCTGCGTCAGGCCCTCGTGGTCGATCAGGCGGATCGCCTCAAATTCGTCCACCGTCATCGAGATCGGGCTCAGCGCGCGCGCGCAGCGCGGCACGAATTCCGTCGTCTGCGGCAGGCCGCACACTCGCCGGCATTTTTTCGGTCTGGCCATGGCCCATCCTCCTAGGCGGTGATACGTTCTTCCGCGCGGCTCTATGTCCAGTATACCGCAAAGGGCCGGCCGGATTCAATCGGACGCGCCGGAGCAGGAGCAGCTTCCGTCGTGATGAGCGCAGTCCGCGTCGTGGTGCTCGCCGTGGTGCGCGCAGCTTACGTCCGGATCGAACGCGAGCGTCCCCGCCAGCAGCGATTCGACGGCCGCGTCCGCGCTCCCGGTCACGCCGCCGTACAACGCAATGCCCGCCTCGGCGAGCGCGCGCCGGGCGCCGCCGCCGATACCGCCGCAGATCAGCGCGGTCACGCCGAGCTTCTTTAAGATGTCCGCCAGCGCGCCGTGGCCGCTGCCGTTCGTGTTGACGGTCGTGGCGAGCACGATCTTCCCGTCCTCCGTGTCGTACACCTTGAAGCGCTCCGTGTGCCCAAAATGCTGAAACACCCGTTCATTTTCAACCGATACCGCGATTCGCATGCTTTTTTCCTCCTGTTTTCAATAGTTTGCCACCGTTGTTATTGACATATGCCGAATACAACACCAGTATACGAGATTTTTGTCATATGTCAAGAATAAGTTGCGTGATCCACACGCATGCCTGTAAAAACGCTGTCCGCGCATTGCCGGCGCGGCGCGCCGTGGTATAATGGCTTCAAAAGCGGGCCGGCGGTCGCTTAAAGCGTGCGGCCCGCCCGACGGGGGGCAACACGGCCGAGCATGGAGAAGACGAACGCGCTAAGGCTGCTGGACGCGCGGGGCGTGCGGTACGCCGTACACGAATACGACCCGGCGCTCACCGACGGACAGGCCGTCGCCGACGCGGTCGGCAAGCCGCACGACGGGACGTTCAAGACGCTGGTGGCGGTCGGCGCGAGCGGCCGGCATCATGTGTTCGTTATGCCCGTCAACTGCTCGCTGGACCTGAAGAAGGCGGCGCGCGCGGCGGGGGAAAAGAGCGTCGCGATGCTGCCGCAGCGGGAGCTGTTCCCGCTGACGGGCTATGTGCACGGCGGCTGCTCGCCGGTCGGCATGAAGAAGCCGTTCCCGACGGTGATCGACGAGACCGCACTGCTATTCGATACGATCTGCTGCAGCGCGGGCAGGCGCGGGCTGCAGATGGAGCTTTCGCCCGGCGCGCTCGGCGGCTTGGTACAGGCAAGGTTTGCGGACGTGTCGGAGTGAAGGCCGCGCTTTGCTTTGGCCGCCGCAGGCGACGCGGGAGGGCACGGCAGGGGCGCTGCCCCTGCACCCTGCCAAAGGGGGGAAACCCCCTTTGGAAACCCGATATGTCCTTCAGCGCCCTCGTTGAGAACCTATTTTGAATCCCAGTCCATTTCATGAGGTTTGCGCGTCTTTTGCTTCTTTTCTTCAAGAAAAGAAGCGGGAGCGCGAGGGCGGAGCCCTCGCAAAAGAAAGCGTTGCGAACAAACCCTCGCAAACGCCGGGGCTGCGGCAGCGTCCCCAGCTTCCTCTCATGCAAAACCTTAACCCAAAACGCGGAGGTCCTATGGCCATATCAAAGAACCTGGCGGTCCTTTTCCCGGGCACGGGCTATACCTGCGACAAGCCGCTGCTTCGTGTTTGCGCCGAAGCGTACGCCGCGAGAGGGTACGGGATCGTGCGGCTTTCGTACGGCGGGCTCGATTTTCGCGCGATGGAAACGATCGCGGAGGCGGTAGAAGCGGCAGCGGCGGCCGTGCGCGGACAGATCGCCGCGCTCGGCGCTTCCGGTTATGCGGACATCGTATTCGTCGGCAAAAGCCTCGGCACATTGGTCGCGCCGCGGCTGGACGCGGAGCTGGGCGTCGGCGCGCGGCACCTGTGGCTGACGCCGACAGCCGGCGCGCTGCCGTATCTGGAAAAGGGAACGGTTCGTGTGTTCGCGGCGGCCGTGGGCACGCTCGACCCGCATGTGGACGTTGCCGCGTTGACCGCGCTGTGCGCGGACCGCGGCGTGCGCTGCGCGGTGTTTGCGGGCGTGGGTCACAGTCTCGAACATGACGGCGACGCTGCGGGGAACGCGGCAATTTTGGGCGCGGTGGCCGGTTTGTGCGTATGACGCGCCGTGCCGCACGGCAGACTGAGTAAAAAAACGGCGTTGTGAAAGGACGGAAAAACGGATATGTCGTCGGTGAAGGAACGGTTCCTGCGGTATGTCAAAATCGACACGCAGTCGCAGGACGGCGCGGAATGCGTGCCGAGCACAAAGAAGCAGTTTGATCTGGCCAGGCTCCTCAACTGCGAGCTGGCCGAGTTGGGCGCGGAGGACGTGCGGCTGTCGGAGCAATGCTATGTCACCGCCACGATTCCGGCAAACGACGCGTCGAAGCGCGAGGTCGTCGGCCTGATCGCGCACATGGACACGTCCGACGCCGTCAGCGGCGCGAATGTGCGCCCCGTCCTGACGAAAAACTACGGCGGCGGCAACATCGAGATGGGCAGCGGCCGCGTGCTCTCGCCCGACGAGTACCCGGCGCTGCTGGAGCACGTCGGCGAGGAGGTCATCTGCTCCGACGGCAGCACGCTGCTCGGCGCCGACGATAAGGCGGGTGTGGCCGAGATCATGGCGCTGTGCGAGCGGCTGCTCGCCCCCGACGCAAAAAAGCACGGCAGGATCCGCGTCTGCTTTACGCCGGACGAGGAGGTCGGCCGCGGCGTGGATGGGTTCGACGTAGCCGCGTTCGGCGCGGACTTTGCCTATACCGTGGACGGCGGCGCGCTCGGCGACCTCAACTTTGAGAATTTCAACGCCGCCGCCGCGAGCGTGAAGCTCCGCGGCGTCAGCATCCACCCCGGCAGCGCCAAGGGGCGCATGAAGAACGCGCTGCACATAGCGATGGAGCTGTTCTCATTGCTGCCGCGCGGCATGGACCCTTCGCTCACCGAGGGGTACGAGGGCTTTTTCCATCTCGACCGCTTCAGCGGCCGCGTCGACGAAGCGGAGGCGCTGTACCTCATCCGCGACCACGACCGCGACCGGTTCGAGCGCAAGAAGGCGCTCTTTCTCTCCGCCTGCGCGTTCCTCAACGACAAGTACGGCGGGAGCACCGTCGAGGCCGCCGTCACGGACAGCTATTTCAACATGAAGGAGCGTGTCGACCCGCGCCTCGTTGAGCTGGCCAAGAACGCGATGCTCGCCGCCGGCGTCGCGCCCAAGGTCGCGCCGATCCGCGGCGGCACCGACGGCGCACGGCTCTCCTATATGGGCCTGCCCTGCCCGAACCTCTGCACCGGCGGGTACAACTTCCACGGCCGGTATGAGTTCATCACCACCGAGTCCATGGAAAAGGTCGTGGATATTTTGGAGGAGCTTGTGACGTCGCTGGAGTGAAGGGGAAGGGGAACGGGGAACGGGGTACGGGGGTACGGGGTACGGTACGGCAGGGGCGCCGCCCCTGCATGGGAAACGTCGAGGGCTCTGCCCTCGAGCACCCGCCAAAGGGATGGGATCCCTTTGGAAACCCGCAGGAATGGGAAGGGTTCTAGCGTGCTGCGGAGAGGGATTCCCAAAGGACGTGTCCTTTGGGCGGGGGTGTGGGGACGGAGACCCCGCGAGGGAAACGTCGAGGGCTCTGCCCTCGAGCACCCGCCAAAGGGATGGGATCCCTTTGGAAACCCAACGGGATCCCGATTTATTCCTGCGGGTTCCAAG
>CAZIRB010000053.1:2678-15491 GCA_964541695.1 uncultured Oscillospiraceae bacterium | reverse complement strand
AGGTCCTCCTTGATCATCATGCGGTAGATCGTCGGCGGCGCGCACAGCGTCGTGACGTTGTACTTAGCCAGCATGGGCAACAGGTGCTTTGCGTCGAAGCGGTCGAACTCAAACACCGCCACGGCCGCCTCGCAGAGCCATTGCCCGTACAGCTTGCCCCACAGCGCCTTGCCCCAGCCCGTGTCGGAGATCGTCAGATGCAGGCCGTCGGAGCGCACGCAGTGCCAGTACTTGGCCGTGACGAAGTGCCCGAGCGCGTAGGTGCAGCTATGCGACGCGATCTTCGGGTACCCCGTCGTGCCGGAGGTAAAGAACATCAGCATCGTGTCGTCGCCGCAGATGGCGTCCTCGGGGCGCGCAAAGCGGCTGCTGAACATCGTGTACTCGTCGTCGAAGCTCCGCCAGCCCTCGCGCCTGCCGCCGACGAGCACGCGGACCTTAACGTCCGGGCAGCCCTCCTGCCCGAGCTCCGCCTGATTCGCCACGTCGCCGTCCGCCGTGCAGAGGATGGCCGACACGCCTGCGGCCTGGTAACGGTACGTAAAGTCGTGCGCGAGCAGCTGATACGTCGCGGGGATTGCGACCGCGCCGAGCTTGTGCAGGCCGAGTATCGCAAACCAGAACTGGTAGTGCCTTTTCAGCACGAGCATCACGCGGTCGCCCTTTTTGATGCCGAGCGAGCGGAAGTAGTTCGCGCAGCGGTTCGACGCCTTGGCCATGTCCGAGAACGAGAAGCGCCGCTCGTTGCCCTCCGGGTCCACGTGCAACAGCGCGAGCTTGTCGGGCGTTTTCCTGGCGATCTCGTCGACGATGTCGAACGCGAAGTTGAACTTGTCGGCATCGACAAACGTCACGCCGGACAGCGCGCCGTGCTCGTCCTCGGACGTGCGGATGAAGCGGTTACTGACAAAGTCCTCGGACTGGCGCGCGCGCGCGATGGTCTCGTGCGCCCCCGCGTCCTCCTCGCCCTCGCCGGGCAGCACCACCGCAAGGAACAGGCACTCCTTTCCGCCGACGGCGAGCATGCCGTGCGGCGTGGCGCTGTTGTAGTAGATGCTGTCGCCCTCGTTCAGCACCTCGACGTGCTCGCCGACCTGCACTTTCAGCGAACCGCTCAGCACGAGGTCGAACTCCTGCCCCTTGTGCGTCGTCAGATGGATCGGCCTGTTCTGCTGCGTCTCGGAATAGTCGTAGCGCACCCAGTACGGCTCGGCGATCTTGTTGCGAAACAACGGGGCGAGGCTGGCTATCTCGATGCCGTCCTCCTTGACCGCGGACTGCCCCTCGCCCTTGCGCGTCACGGCGTACGTCGACAGCCGCGCGCTCTCGCCCTCGAGCAGGTCCGTGATGCCGATGTTGAAGGCCAGCGCGCATTTATGGATGAACGTGAACGGGAAATCGAGACGGCCCGCCTCGTAGTCGGCGTATTCCTGCGCCGACACGTCGGTCTTTTCGGCCATCCGCTCCTGCGTAAAGCCCGAGATCTCGCGCATCTCGCGGATGCGGTACGCGACCTCCAGCAGCGGGGTGTTCAGTGCGGCTTTGTCCATGGGCTTTCTCCTTTGCCAAGTTTTTCGATGGGTTGATGGCTCGTTCCCGCGGCATTTACGCGGGGAAAATATAAAAAACCCGCCCCAAATTTCTTTGAGACGGGGTAACGTTCGTTATTCCCGCGGTACCACTCAAATTGCGTCGAATCAGACGCCGCTCTTTCGGGCTCCATCAAGCCCTATGCCTTGACGCGGCATGTACGGAAAGCTCTACTTGCGCCCCGCGCTTTCATGCCCTCGGCTCGGAAGGGATGGGACCTGTGAAATTGCCTGCCGCCGGGTTTCCACCCTCCCCGGCTCTCTACACGCGGCGCCTTCGTCCGTCTTCGTCACAGCCTTTATCGCAATATAAAATTATCATGTATAGTATCAGCGGCGTTTCGTTTTGTCAACGACAATTTTCAAAAATTTTTGCTGCAATTGCATTTTTATGCAGTGTGCGGCGCCGGGCGCGGGCGCTTGCGCGGGATGGGCCGCGCCGCCGCTTTGCTTTTCACGGCGGCGCGGCCTCGATTTTATTACGCGGTCTCGATCTCGGCCGCCTTCTGGAGCTTGAGCTTCTCGATAGCCGCCTCGCGCATCTTGTACTTCATGATCTTACCCGCCGCGTTCATCGGGAACGAATCCACCATTTCGACATACCGCGGCACCTTGTGCTTGGACATGCTCGCGCGCACATAGTCCTGGATCTCCTTCTCGGTGGCCGTCTCGCCATCCTTTAGGATGATGCAGGCCATGATCTCCTCGCCGTACTGCGCGTCCGGCACGCCGATCACCTGCACGTCGCGGACCTTCGGGTGCGTGTAGAGGAACTCCTCGATCTCCTTGGGGTAGATGTTCTCGCCGCCGCGGATGATCATGTCCTTGAGCCGGCCCGTGATGCGGTAGTTGCCCTCCGGCGTCTTGCAGGCAAGGTCGCCGGTGTGCAGCCAGCCATCGCCGTCGATGGCCGCGCGCGTCGCGCCCGGCATCTTGTAGTAGCCCTTCATGATATTGTAGCCGCGCGCGACAAACTCGCCGATCTGGCCCGTCGGCAGCTCGGCGCCGGTCTCCGGGTCGACGATGCGGCACTCGACCTCCGGCAGCGCGCGGCCCACGGTGCCGACGCGCACCTCGAGCGGGTCGTCCGTCGAGCTCATCGTGCAGCCCGGCGACGCTTCCGTCTGGCCGAACACGATCGTGATCTCGTCCATGTGCATCCGGTCGAACACGTCGCGCATGACGCTGATCGGGCAGGGGCTGCCCGCCATGATGCCCGTGCGCATGCTGGAGAAGTCGGTTTTCCCAAAGTCCGGGTGCTCGAGCATGGCGATGAACATCGTCGGCACGCCGTGGAAGCACGTGATGTGCTCCTGGTTGATGCAGGCAAGCGCAGGCTTTGGCGAAAAATACGGCAGCGGAAGAAGCGTCGCGCCGTGCGTCATCGCGGCCGTCATGGCCAGCACCATGCCGAAGCAGTGGAACATCGGCACGTGGATCATCATGCGGTCCGCGGTCGAGAGGTCCATGCGGTCGCCGATGCACTTGCCGTTGTTGACGATGTTGTAGTGCGTGAGCATGACGCCCTTGGGGAAGCCCGTCGTGCCGGACGTGTACTGCATGTTGCACACGTCGTGCGGGTCGATCGCGGCGGCAAGGCGATGCACCTCCTCAACCGGGGTCTTCTCCGCCTCGCGCAGCATCTCGTCCCAGGTCAAGCTGCCGGGCTGCGAGAAGCCGATCGTGATCACGTTGCGCAAGAACGGCAGCCTGCGGCTCCGCAGGGGCTTGCCGGGCTTCGTCTTGGCCAGCTCCGGACAGAGCTCGTTGACGATGCCCGCGTAGTCGGAGTCACGGAAGCCCTGTTCCAGAATCAGCGTGTGCGTGTCCGACTGCCGCAGCAGGTACTCCGCCTCGTGGATCTTGTAGGCCGTGTTGACCGTCACGAGCACCGCGCCGATTTTCGTGGCCGCCCAGAACGCGATGAACCACTGCGGCAGGTTCGTGGCCCACACCGCAACGTGGCTGCCCGGCCGCACGCCGAGCGAGAGCAGCGCGCGGCAGCAGGCGTTGACGTCCTCCCGAAACTCCGCGTACGTACGCGTATAGTCCAGCGTCGTGTACTTGAACGCGTACTGGTCCGGGTACTCCTCCGCCATGCGGTCGAGCACGCGCGAGAACGTCGAGTCGATCAGGATGTCCTTGCGCCAGACGAAGGTGCCCGTGCCGGCCTTGTTCTTATACAGGTGGGGCTTACTGCGCGCGGGCGTGCCGAAGCGCTGCATGTAGTTGGAAAAGTGGGCCAGCACGCTCTCGATGTCGTCGAGCTCCGGCATCCAGCGCGGGTCCCACTCGAGCGAGATGAAGCCGTCGTAGTTGATCGAGGCCAGCGCGTTCATCAGCTCCGTCATGGGCAGCGCGCCCTCGCCCGGCAGGCAGTAAACGCGCTTGCCGTCCTGTGTCGACGAATCCTTGACGTGCACGTGCTTGACGTACGCGCCGAGGTTCTGGATGCTCGTCTCGGGCGACTCGTTGTGATCAAAATACGGGTGGTGCAGGTCCCAGAGCGCGGCGAGTGAATCGCTCGAAAAGCGCATGAGGAAATCCCTTAGCTTGGCCGTGTCGGAGAACGCGCCGACGGTTTCGACGAGCAGCGTGACGTTTTTCTCCTCGGCATTTGGCAGCGCGCGCGCGACGCAGGCCTCGGCCGCGGCGAGCCCCGGTTCAGACGCATCGGACGCGCGCACGCGCACGTAGGGGATCGCGAAATCGTGCGCCAGCTTTACGCAGGCGGCGAGCTCCTCCTCGCCGGCCGCCTCCGCGTGCGAGATGTCGCAGACCGAGTCGACGCAGGTCAGCCGCAGCCCCTCGTCGAACATGCGGCGCACCGTGCACCGGGCGCTGGCCCGGTCGAACGGGCCGCCGTCCTGCGTCCACGGCGTATGGATCACGCCGTGCAGCTCGATGCCGGAAAAACCGGTCGCCTTGGCTGCCGCCAGGAAGTCCTCCCAGCCGCAGTCCTTCCAGCCGCGTGTGGAAAACGAAAGCTTCATGTGCGCCCGCCCTCCTCATACGCGATTTTGTTGAGCGCGTTCAGATATGCATGGATGCTCGCGCCGATGATGTCGGTCGAGATGCCGTTGCCGGAATACAGCTTGCCGCCCGCGCGCAGGCGGATCAGCGCGTGGCCCATCGCCTCGCGCCCCTCCGTCACGGCCTGTATCTGGAAATCGTCGAGTTCGTAGTGATGCCCGATGCACTGCTCGACCGCCAGGAACGCCGCGTCGATCGGGCCGTCGCCCAGGCCAAAGCCCTGCAGCGTTTTGCCCTGGCGCAGGAGCTTGATGTGCGCCGTCGCCGTGATCACGTTGCCGCTGTTGATGACGTAGCTCTCGAGCGTGTAAGCCGGCGGCACCTGCAAAGCGGCACTGGCCACAATCGCGTCAAGCTCCTTCTCGCCCACGTCCTTTTTCTCCGCAATCCGGGTGAACGCGTCGTAGACCTTGGCCACGTCCTCCTCGGAGAGCTCGTAGCCGAGCTTTGACACGGCCGCCGCGACCTCCGGCAGCGCGCTCGTGCGCGAGAGCCGCGGCTCCGCGTCCGCGCGCGGTCTGTCGCCCGTCTTTTCCAAAGCGGGCGCGCCGCGCTTGACGTCGGCCAGCCGCCGCACCTGCCCCGCCGTCCGCGTCAGCTCCGTGACGGCGATGTCCGTCGAAAAGCCCATATCCATGCCCCGCGCGCGCAAAATGCCCGCGATCGTCTCGAGCGAGAGCAGGCCGTCGTCGCCCGCCGCGGTCTTGATCAGCCGCGCGCCCGCCTTGGCCGCCGCGATCGAGCACGCCGCCGCCAATCTCAGCGCGTCCGTGCACTGCACGCCGACGAGCTTGCCCGAAAGCGCGGGAACATGCGCGAATACGTCCTGCACGAACTGCCCGAAGTCCTCGGGCAGCATGCCGTCCGACGCGTCGCACAGCGTGACGATGTCCGCGCCGGCCGTAACCGCCGCGTCCAGTGCGCGGTACAGAAACTCCTTCTCGCTGCGCGTGGCGTCCTCCGCGGCAAACTCGACCTCCGCGCCGGTCTTTTTGGCCGCCGATACCAGCTCGGCGATCAGCTCCAGCATTTGGTCCGGCTTCTTGTGGCAGATGTACTCCATCTGCGTCGTCGACGTCGGCACCGATACCTGCAGGCACGGGTGCGCCGCGCCGCGCACCGCGGCGTAGGCCGTCTCCACGCCCTCGGCGCTCAGCCCGACCGGCAGTACCAGACGGCTGTCCCTGACCGCGGACGCGATTGACTTGATCAACAGCACGTCGGCCTTCTCATTCCGGATGGCCGGCAGCTCTACGCCGCGCAATCGCAGTCGGTCCAACGCGCGCGCAATCTCCAGCTTCTCGCGGAAGCTAAGCGCGGCCTCCGCCCGCTTCTGTTCCTGGCGCAGCGTTACGTCGGAAATGAAAAGGTTCTCCATGCCGTTTCTCCTTCCGGTCCAGCGCGTCCTGATAAAAATATCCTTGGGACCGCCGAGTGGGCGGCCTCAAGGACGTGCCGCTGGGACCTAATCAAAATAAAAACAGCGCTTTCCGCGCCGCGGATTCCGGGGCTTTCGGCCCCTCCCGCGCTATTTTTTGCATGATACCACAGGGGTATTATGCTGTCAATATACAATATACAATCTTTTCGGGAAGTGTGACAGGGAAAAGGGGGACGAGGGATTGGGGGATACGTTGAGGGCTCCGCCCTCAAACACCCGCCAAAGGGCCGAAGGCCCTTTGGAAACCCAAATAATAAAAGAGCAGCCGTTGCGGCTGCTCTTTAGCGCAGGATTTCCAAAGGGACATGTCCCTTTGAATCCCAATAATAGGCAGAGGATTCAACAATGTGTCCGGCTCCTGGGGTTCCAAGGGCCGAGGGCCCTTGGTGGGGTGCAGGGGCAACGCCCCTGCGCGTCCCCCGTTCCCCCGCCCCCCTTAGTCGGCGATGCGGAACAGCATCTCGCCGTACGAGGGCAGCGGCCAGTATTTTTTGTCGACGATGCACTCGAGCTTGTCGACGGCCTCGCGGAGCCGCTCCATGCGCGGCTGCACGGTGCCGCGCAGCGACTCGGCCAGCTCATACGCGTTCTCGTCCTCGGGCATGTTCCCGAGCGCGGTCTCGAGCGCGTTCGCGGCCAGGCGCGCGTCGTTGAGCGCGCGGTTGAGGTCGCGCAGCATGGCGGACTGCGCGGGAGAAGCCAGGCCGCAGCCCTGGGACTTGGCGACGATATCGACGAGCTCGCCGCTGTAGCGCGCGGCGGCGGGCAGGAGCGACTGCTTGGTCATCTTGAGCATCGTCATTGCCTCGATGCGGCCCGCGGTCGCGTAGTTTTTGAGCGCGATCTCGCGGCGCGCGGCGATCTCGGAATCGGTCATGACGCCGTGTTTTTTGAACACGTCGTGCACGCGCTTCTCGGCGGCGACGTTGATCGCGTCGACGGTGCTCTCGATATTCGGCAGGCCGCGGCGCTTGGCTTCCGCCGCCCAGGCCGGGTCGTAGTTGTTGCCGTTGAAGATAACGCGCGCGTGTTTTTTGTAGAGGCCGACGATCACCTTCTGCCAGGCGGCGGCCGGGTCCTTCTCCTTTTCGAGCGCGTCCGCAATGCACATTAGCTCCTCGGCCACGATCGTGTTCAGCACGGTGTTCGGCATGCCGAGCGACTGGCTCGAGCCGACCATGCGGAACTCAAACTTGTTGCCGGTGAACGCGAACGGCGACGTGCGGTTCCGGTCGGTGTCGTCCTTGCGGAACGCCGCCATCGTGGAGACGCCGAGCTGCATCTCCTCCCTCTTGTGCGGCACGACGCCGAGCCCTTCGGCCAAAGCGTCGAGCTCCGAGGACAGTTTGCTGCCGAGGAACACCGATATGATCGGCGTCGGCGCCTCGTGCCCGCCGAGCCTGTGCTCGTTGCCGATCGAAGAGCAGCTGTAGCGCAGCATGTCGGCGTACTCGTCCACGGCCGCGACCGCCGCGACGAGGAACGTGAAGAACTCGCGGTTCGACGCGTCATCCTTGCCGGGCTTGAGAAGGTTCCTGCCGCCGTCGGTCGACAGCGACCAGTTGTTGTGCTTGCCGGAGCCGTTGATGTTGGAAAACGGCTTTTCATGCAATAGGCAGGTCATGCCGTTTCTGTCCGCGACGCGGCGCATCATCTCCATCACGATCTGGTTGTGGTCGACCGCGAGATTGCAGGAGACGAACACCGGGGCAAGCTCGTACTGCGACGGCGCGACCTCGTTGTGCTCCGTCTTGCACGGCACGCCCATGCGCCACAGCGCCTCGTTGAGCTCGTGCATGAACCGGATCACGCGGTCCGGCGTCGCGGCGTAGTACTGGTCCGAGAGCTCCTGCCCCTTGGCCGGCGGCGCGCCGAACAGCGTGCGGCCCGTGTAGACGAGGTCCTTCCTGCGGTTGAACGCGCGCTTGTCGATCAAAAAATACTCCTGCTCCGCGCCGACGGTCGCGATCACGCGCTTGGTCTTATCGTCGCCGAGCAGCCGCAGCACGCGCACCGCCTGCTTGCTCACGGCCTCCATCGAGCGCAGAAGCGGCGTCTTTTCGTCGAGCGCGTCGCCCGAGAACGAGCAGAACGCCGTCGGAATGCACAGGCAGCCCACGCCGTTTGCGTCGCGCTTGACGAACGCCGGGCTCGTGCAGTCCCACGTCGTGTAGCCGCGCGCCTCGAACGTGGCGCGCAGTCCGCCCGTCGGGAACGACGAGCCGTCCGCCTCGCCCTTGATCAGCGCCTTGGCTGAAAAGCCCGGGATCGGCGCTTTGTCCAGCTCCGAAAAACTCAGAAAGGTATCGCGCTTCTCGGCCGTCGCGCCGGTCATCGGCTGGAACCAGTGCGTGTAGTGCGTCGCGCCCTTCTCGATGGCCCAGTCCATCATCGCCTTGGCGACCGCTTCCGCCGTCTCAAAGGCCAGGCCGCCGCCCTCCTCGATCGTCCTGCGCAGCGATGCGTACACATCCGGCGCCAGCCGCTGCTGCATCACATCATCAGAAA
The DNA here is from genome assembly GCA_964541695.1 of uncultured Oscillospiraceae bacterium. Classification (GTDB taxonomy): domain Bacteria; phylum Bacillota; class Clostridia; order Christensenellales; family CAG-138; genus CAZKGE01. The sequence continues at coordinate 6,920 of CAZIRB010000053.1, read as the reverse complement.
ATACGTCTGCACCAAAAACGCTGTACGCCGCCGTGTCCCGAATAGCCATCACAGGGCCCTCCCGCATCGCAAAATTTACCCATTACCTTACCATGAATTATATATAAGATCAAGAAAAAGTTGTAGGGTTAGAGTATTTCGACGCGGGGGCGCCCCTACCCACAGTTGCAATGGTCGCGCGGATCCTTCCCAAGCTTACGTCTCCACGCCGCGGGGGCGCCGCCCCCGCGACCCCCGCTCAAGGGACACGTCCCTTGAGAATCCCTTTCCGGAAGGTATCTCAATTAAAACGCCTTTCGCATCTTTCGCTTCTTTTCTTAAAGAAAAGAAGCGGGAGCGCGAGGGCGGAGCCCTCGTATCCTCAATCGCGAGGGCGGAGCCCTCGCCGTCCCCCTCGCTCTCGCCCGTCCTCATCCCCTCGCCCTCCGTCCCCGTCCTCACCCCCAAAACACGGCGCCGCCCGCGTGGGGGACCGGCGCAAGAAGCGCCATTCCCCGTGCGGGCGGCACGGCCGGAGCGCGGTGCGTCCGGTGTTACTTGATTTCGCAGGTCGCGCCGACTTCCTTGAACGCGGCGGCGATCTTCTCGGCCTCTTCCTTCGGCACGCCTTCCTTGACGGGCTTGGGCGCGGCGTCGACTACGTCCTTGGCTTCCTTGAGGCCGAGGCCGGTCAGCTCGCGGACGACCTTGATGACCTTGATCTTCTCGGGGCCGACTTCCTTGAGGATGACGTCGAACTCGGTCTTCTCCTCGACGGCCTCGGCGGCCACGGCGGGACCGGCGGCGACGGTGACGGCGGCCGCGGCGGCGGATACGCCGAACTCCTCTTCGAGCGCCTTGACCAGCTCGGCCAGCTCGAGCACGGACATCGCTTTGATGTCCTCAATCAGCTTCGCTTTATCCATTGGATGATTTCCTCCGTAAAAAAATTTTTATTTCGGGCAGCGCCCGGGGTCGGTGTTGTCGGGATGCGGACCGCGCGAAAAACGGGGCGCGTCCGCGGCGGCCATAGCTTACGCCTCGGCCTTCTTCTTGGCGATCTGGTCGAGCACGATTGCCAGGTTCGCGACCGGGGACATCATGCTGCCGAGCATCCTGGCGAGCAGGACCTCGCGCGACGGCAGGTCGGCGATGGCGTCGATGTCCTTGGCTCCGGTTACGGCGCCCTCGACGATACCGCCCTTCATCTCGCACTTCTTGTACTTCTTGATCGCGGCCTTGAGAATCTTGGCCGGGGCGACCGCGTCGGCGTACCCGAACGCGAACGCAGACGGACCCTTCAGCATGCCGTGCACGGACGCGTCGATGCCGACGGCGTCGCACGCGCGCGCCATGATGTGGTTCTTGATGACGACGTAGTCGATGCCCGCCTCGCGCATCTCCTTGCGAAGCTCCGTTACCTCCGCGACCGTCAGTCCGCGGTAATCGAACACGACGACGGAAGCGGCCTTTTTGAGCTTCCCGGCGATCTCGGCTACCTGGGCTGCCTTTTCCTGAATGTTTTGCGCATTTGCCATGTTTTCACCTCCTTGAACGAAACTGTTTTGTCGGCTTCTCCGCCGAAAAAAGCGCCTCCCGCCGAAAACGGGAGGCGCGGAACACCAGGCATAAAAAGCTGGATCCGTTCACCTCGGCTGGCCTTACGCGAAAAAATCCGCTGCCTGCTGTCTCCGGCGAAATATTCTGTTGCCGGGGGCGAGTATATCACACGCGCCTCGGCGCTGTCAATCCCTTTAGAACTTGAGCGTGTTGAACTTCACGCCCGGGCCCATCGTGCTCGAGAGCACGACGCTCTTGAGGTAGGTGCCCTTCGCCGCGGACGGCTTGGCCTTGATGACGGCCTCCATCAGCGTCTTGAGGTTCTCCTCGAGCTTCTCGACGCCGAACGACGCCTTGCCGATCGGGCAGTGGCAGATCGAGGTCTTGTCAACGCGGTACTCGACCTTACCGGCCTTGATGTCCTGCACGGCCTTGGCCACGTCCATCGTGACGGTGCCGCTCTTGGGGTTCGGCATCAGGCCCTTGGGGCCGAGCACGCGGCCGATGCGGCCGACGATGCCCATCATGTCCGGCGTCGCGACGCACACGTCGAAGCCGAACCAGTTCTCGGTCTGGATCTTTTTGACGAGGTCCTCGTCGCCGACGAAATCCGCGCCGGCCTCCTCGGCCTCGCGCGCCTTGTCCGCCTTTGCGAACACCAGCACGCGGATCTTCTTGCCCGTGCCGTGCGGCAGAACGACCGCGCCGCGCACCTGCTGGTCCGCGTGCCGCGGGTCGACGCCCAGGCGGATGGAGGCTTCGATCGTCTCGTCAAACTTGGCCTTGGCGGTGGAGAGCACCGTCTCGAGGCCCTCGCGCACGTCGTACAGCTTCGCCGTCTCGATAGCGGCCTTGCTGGAAAGATATTTCTTGCCGTGTTTCATGTTCTTCCCCTCCTCACTCCGCGACGACGACGCCCATGCTGCGGGCGGTGCCTGCGACCATGCTCATGGCCGCTTCGACCGAGGCGGCGTTGAGGTCCGCCATCTTGAGCTCGGCGATCTCGCGCACCTGGGCCTTCGTGATGGTCGCGACCTTCGTCTTGTTCGGCGTGCCGGACGCCGTCTCGAGGCCGCAGGCCTTTTTGATCAGCACGGCCGCCGGCGGGGTCTTGGTGATGAACGTGAACGAGTGGTCCTGGAACACGGTGATGACCACCGGAATGATCAGGCCGACCTGCTTGGCGGTCCGCTCATTGAACTCCTTGCAGAAGCCCATGATGTTCAGACCGTGCTGGCCGAGCGCCGGACCGACCGGCGGCGCGGGCGTGGCTTTGCCGCCCGGGATCTGCAGCTTTACGTAGCCGACGATTTTCTTTGCCATGACAGTTCTCCTTTTTTATTTGGTACGAGCGGGGTGTCTCTCCCCTCCCACATAGGCCGCGCGTCCGGCGGCAAAACCGGGGCGGGCCGTATTTGAAACGCCGTAGAAGCGTCGCAAATCGTTGTTAAATTTCGGCGCGGCCGATCCGGGTTGTTCCCGTTACAGCTTCTGCACCTGCACAAAGTCCAGCTCGACGGGCGTATCGCGGCCGAACATGGACACGGTGAGCTTGACCTTCTGCCGCTCGACGTCGAGGTGCGTGACGGTGCCGATGAAGTTCTCGAGCGGGCCGGATACGACGCGGACGTTCTCGCCGACCTCGATGTTGAGTATGATCGGGATGCGCTCGACGCCCATGGCCGTGACCTCCTCGTCGGTCAGCGGAACGGGCTTGCTGCCCGGGCCCACAAAGCCCGTGACGCCGCGCGTGTTGCGCACGACGTACCACGCGTGCGGGTCCATGACGAGGTCTGTCGTCGTGCCGCCGCCCTGTTCCGGCGGCCGCTCCTTCTCGATGACGTCGACGACCATCTTCACCATGACGTAGCCGGGATAAACCTTGCGAAGGGTGGTTTTGCGCTTGCCGGTCGGCAGGATCTCGATGGTTTCCTCCGTGGGATACTTGACCTCCAGGATCGTGTCCTGCAGGCCGAGGTTCTCCACCGACTTCTCAAGATCCTCCTTGACCTTGTTCTCGTAGCCGGAGTAGGTATGCACGACATACCATTTGGCTTCCTGGCTCATATCCTCACCCGATGCTCAGGCGCTGCAAAAGCGAGAAACCCGTCGAGAAGACGAGGTCCAGCACGTAGATGACGAGCGCCATGCCGAGCACGAATACGAACACCGCGAGCGTATGCGAGAACAGTTCCTTGCCGGTCAGCCACGTGAGCTTCTTGAGCTCGCCGATCATCTCGCGCAGATAGCGGATCGGATGGAACTTGGATTCCTTCTTCGGCTTGTTCGGTTTTGCGACTTCCTTGTTAGCCATGTTGCCCTCTTTCCCGCTTACTTGGATTCGCGGTGCAGCGTATGCTTGCGGCAAAACCTGCAGTATTTGTTGAACTCGAGGCGGTCGGGATCGTTCTTTTTGTTCTTGAACGTGTTGTAGTTCCGCTGCTTGCACTCGGTGCAGGCCAATGTAATCTTTACGCGCATGTTCCTCACCCTCCTAGTAGGTCGAAGCATCAAAAACGAGCCCCTTTCGGGGCGCTTAAATAAGGTATCATACCCGCCGCCCAATGTCAACGGAAAATTTCGGCGCGCGGGCGCTTTTTGCCGGAAAACGCCGCTTCCGGCCTATTCGCCCGCGACCTTGAGCGACGAGATCAGTATGCTCGGGCTGCCGACGTGATGCATCGACAAAAACAGGTCCGCGCC
>CAZIRB010000053.1:0-2578 GCA_964541695.1 uncultured Oscillospiraceae bacterium | reverse complement strand
ACGCTCGGCCCCACGCCCACGGGCGCGGACGCGGTCGTGCGCACGGCGTTGCCCGTGGATTCCGCGTTCGCCTTCTTTGCGGTCTTGAGGTTGTGCAGCAGCGTCTTTAATACGCCGTTTTCGACGACGGCCTTCGTGCGCGACGGCGTTCCCTCGGCGTCGAACGCGCGCGGCGCGGACGGGTGGAACGGGTCGTCGAGTATCGTGACGCAGCCTGCGCCGATGGCCGTGTTCTCGCGGCCAGCCAGCAGCGACAGCCCCTTTTGCGCCTCCTCGGCCGAGAACATCGGCACGAACGCGGCGAGCAGGTCCGCCGCGGCGTTGTTTCTTAAGATGACGCGGTAGGAGCCGGACGGCACGGGTTTTGCGCCGAACTTGTCCGCCGCGTCGAGCACAGCCTCGCGCGCGCAGCCGGCCGCGTCGGGCGCGTCGTTGCCGTTGCGGAACGCGAACCCCGTGTGGACCTCGCCGTCGGCTCCTTCCAGCATCGGCATCACGTACAGGTACGAGACGGCGGCCGCGCGCGACACGTCGAGCCCCTTCGTGTTTTGGATCGCGATCGTTCTTCTTTCGTTGCCGACCGTGCAGTCGACCACGCGCTTGGTTCGCGCGTCCGCGGCGAGCGCTTCGCGCTCGAGCAGCAGCGAAAGCTCGATCTTGTCGCGCTCCGGCAGCCTGGCTAGCGGCGACGGCGCCTCGCCGACGGCCTCGTATTGGCAGACGCCCTGCATCGGGTGCTCGTCGAGCACGCCGATGATCCTGGCGTTGTCCATCGCGCGCGCGACAAGCGCCTCCGCGTCGCCGAAAGTCTCCGTGTACGCGTATCCGTCGCGGCCGTTCACCGTCACGCGCAGGTTCAGCCCGCCGCCCGCTGCGACCTCGTAACGGTCGAAGTCGCCGTCCGAAGCGCTGACGGCGAACGACTCCGTCGAGGCGTAGTAGATTTCCGCCGCGTCGCAGCCGCGCTTAAGCGCGAGTGCGAGCGTTTTGTCCATCCAGTCCCTGTTCGCCATTACAGCGCACCTCCTTTGCCGCCTACGGTGATGCCGGTCACGCGGATGCGCGGCTGGCCGACGTTGACCGGGACCGAGCCGGAGAGGCTTCCGCACATCCCCGCGCCCATCCACATGCGCCCGCCCACGCGGTCGATCTTGAGCAGCACCTCCGTGCCGCGGCCGACCAGCGTCGCGCCGCGCACCGGACAGAGGATCTCGCCGTTTTTGATCCAGTAGCCCTCGTCCACGGCAAAGTTGAACTCGCCCGTCACGGGGTTAACCGAGCCGCCGCCCATCTTCTTGGCAAACAGGCCGCGGTCGACTCCGCGGATCATCTCGTCCTCGTCGTCGCTGCCGGGGGCGATGAACGTGTTTGTCATGCGCGACGTCGGCGCCAGCCGGTAGTCCTGCCGCCGCGACGAGCCCGTGGGCGCCATGCCCATGCGCCTGCCGCCGAGCCGGTCGATCAGGTATCCTTTCAGCACGCCGTTCTCGATCAGTACGTTGCGCTTTCCGGGGTACCCCTCGTCGTCGATCGTGATCGTGCCCCACTCGTGCTCGAGCGTGCCGTCGTCCACCGCCGTTACGCAGTCCGACGCGACCTTCTGTCCGAGCTTGCCGCAGAACTCGCTCGTGCCGCGGCCAACGAACGTCGCCTCGAGGCTATGGCCGCAGGCTTCGTGGAATATCACGCCGCCAAAGCCCCCGTCGATCACGACCGGCACGTAGCCCGCGGGGCATTCCGCGGCGTGCAGCATTGTGACCGCGGTGCTCGCCGCACGCCTGCCGGCCTCCGGCAGGTCGAGCTGCGTGCGGTAGGCCTCGAACCCGCGGCAGCAGCCCGGACCCTCGAAGCCCGTCTGCGCCTCGCCGTTTGCCATCGCGACGCACTGCACGTTCGAGCGCGTATACGGGCGTTCGTCCGAAACGGACAGGCCCTCGGAATTGTAGATCCAGATGCGACGCACGCGGTCGAGATATCCCGTGCAGATCTGCGACACCTCGGGCGAGACCGCCCGCGCCGCACGGTACGCTTCCAGCAGCAGTTCCACGCGCGCGTCGTTGCCCACATTGGCAAACGGGACCGCCTGCCGCGTTTCGGTGCGTTCATGCGGCCGGAGCGCGGTCATCGCGGCCGGGCCGCCGCCCCGGAGCGCCGCCGCCGCGGCGCGCGCGGTCTGCAGCAGGCGCTTTTCGTCGAAGTCCGACGTGTAAGCGTACGCGCTGCGGGCGCCCAGAAGCACGCGCACGCCCGCGCCGCAGATGCGCGACGAGACGGCGGTCTCCACCGCGCCGTCGGTCGTGGCGATGCGGTTTGTTTCGCTGTCCTCCAGGAACAGCTCCGCAAAGTCCGCGCCCTGTTCCAGCGCGGCCGAAAGCACGCGCTCGGCAAGCTGTTGCGTAATCAAACGGTTATACCTCCTGTGTGGTGTGGAAATGAAAGGATGGAGATACGTTGAGGGTTCTGTCCTCAAACTCCCGCTTCTTTTCTTAGAGAAAAGAAGCAAAAGATGCAAAACTAGCCCTTTCCAAATGGGTTTCCAAAGGGGGCCGAAGCTGAGCGCCGCCCGTGGCGGATCAAG
>CAZIRB010000052.1:5074-15591 GCA_964541695.1 uncultured Oscillospiraceae bacterium | reverse complement strand
GTCGACCGCCACACGAACGTCGTGCTGCTGGAAAAGGACGGCGACCGGCTGCTGGAGATCCCGTGGCGGGAGCAGGCGCAGGAGCGCCGGACGGACCGCTCCGGCCTCAGCGTGGAGGACATTCTGGACTTTGCCGATACGGTTGAGCTAAGCGACGTTCAAGACGTGTTGGAGGAGCAGCTGCGCTGCAACATGGCCATCGCCTCGGAGGGGCTCGGGCATGACTGGGGCGTTTCGATCGGCCGCGTGCTGATCGACGCGTACGGGGACAGCCTCCCGGTGCTTTGCCGGGCCGCAGCGGCCGCGGGCTCCGACGCGCGGATGAGCGGCTGCGAGATGCCGGTCGTCATCTGCTCGGGCAGCGGAAACCAGGGCATCACGGCCTCGGTACCCGTGGCTGTCTATGCCGAGCGGACCGGCCGCGCGCGCGAGGAGATGCTCCGCGCGCTCATCGTCAGCAATCTGCTGACCGTACACCAAAAAGCCGGCATCGGCCGACTGTCGGCCTACTGCGGCGCGGTCAGCGCCGGGTGCAGCGCAGGCGCGGCGATCGCCTGGCTCGACGGCGGCGGCTACGAGGCCGTCGCGCACACGCTGGTTAACGCCCTTGCCATCGTGTCCGGCATCGTCTGCGACGGCGCAAAGCCTTCCTGCGCCGCGAAAGTCGCGACCGCCGTGGACGCCGGCATGTTCGGATACGAGATGTACAAGCGCGGCAAGGAGTTTATCGGCGGGGAGGGCATCGTGACAAAGGGCGTCGAGAACACCATCGCCAACGTCGGCCGCCTCGGGCGGGATGGGATGCGCGAAACCGACAAGGAGATCCTGCGCATCATGACGGGACAGTAACCGAGGCAAAAAACCGCGGAACACTGACCGATATGATAAGCATAAACAAACACATCGGCGGGTGGGTTTTCGGCCGAACCGGCGCGGAAATTCGCCCGCTAAAACAAAGAAAAATTCTAAATAACGCTTATATTTAATCTGAACATTGTAAGCGTTTACTTAAAACCCATAATCCGGGCAAGTTCGCCGCAAAGCCTCTGCCGGCGCGCTTTTTTGCGCCCCCGGCGCGGTGCGGGAATAAAAAATGCAACACCGGCGGCATGTGGGACTTGTAAAGCGGCATGCGGAATGATATAATTTACAAAACAGAACTTTGTGACATTGACAGATGACTCTGTACCGCTATAATAAACCCGACAGAAACAAGAGCTTCCGCAGCCAACCGTATTTTTAGGACGTTGTATTCATGTGCCGCTCATCATGGATGCGCGGCGGCCGCAGGCAATATGGATCGCCTGGGTGTCGAAAGGGACGCGCGACGAAGGGCCCGGATCGATTTGCCTTCGCTGCGCTGTTCCGTCGGGGAACATATCTTTGGCTTAATACAATCCGGCACAAAAAGGTATATCGGTTCCCCGGGCAGGCAGGCTCTCAATAAAGTGTCCCGGTGCGCGGTTCCAACACCACAAAAAACAAAATGGAGGAAGACTAATGAAAGCGTTCAAAAAGGCATGGATCATTCTCCTGGTAGTTGCACTGGTAATGCCCCTTGTCGGCTGCGCGGGCAAGGCCGGCGGCAAAAACGACCCGATCAAAATCGGACATGAAGTGGCCCTGACCGGCGGCTCCGCCCTGTGGGGACAGTCGGAAAAGAACGCGCTGGAAATGGAAATTGAGAAGATCAACGCCGCCGGCGGCGTGCTAGGCAGGCCGATCGAGCTTGTCGCGTACGACAACAAGGCGGACCAGGCCGAGGGCGTCAACGTCGCCAAGCGTTTGGTCGGCGACGGCGTCGTAGCGATCATCGGACCGGCGCAGAGCGGCGTGGGCATCGCGGCCTCTTCCATCACGGAGGAAGCGAAGATCCCCATGATCGGCACCACCCCCACAAACCCGAAGTTCACCGTGAACGACGACGGCACCGTGAAGAAATACACCTTCCGCACCTGCTTTATCGACCCCTATCAGGGACAGGTGGCCGCAACGTTTGCCATAGATACCCTTAAGGTGACGAAGGCCGCCGTGCTGATCGACGTCGGCTCCGACTATTCGCAGGGCCTTTCGCAGTACTTCAAGGAGACGTTCACCGCCAAGGGCGGCCAGATCGTTGCCGACGAGGCCTTCCGTTCCGAGGAGCTGGATTACCGTGCGCAGCTGGGCAAGATCAAGGATTCCGGCGCCGAGCTGCTGTTCATCCCCACCATGCAAAAGGAAGCCGGCCTTGCCATGAAGCAGGCGCGCGACCTGGGCCTGACCTGCCAGTTCATGGGCGGCGACGGCTGGGCCAGCAAAGAGCTGATCGAACTGGGCGGCGCGGCCACCGAGGGCGCGTTCTATGTCAACATCGCGAGCCTTGAGGATCCGGCCATCAAGGAATGGGTCGCGGAATACACCGAAAAGTACGGCACCGCGCCCGTCATGCCCAACCCCGTGCTCGCCGTGGACGCGCTGCGCATGATCGTCAAGTCCATCGAGGCGACCAAGAGCACCGACCCGGTCGTGCTGGCCGAGTACATGGCCACCATCAAGGATATGCCCGTTCTGACGGGAAATCTGAACATGGACGCGGCCACGCATAACCCGCTGGGCAAGCCGGCGGTCATCGAAACGGTGAAGGACGGCGCGTTCACCTTCTACCAGGGCGTCAAAGCCGAATAATCCGCACAGAATCGGTTAAAAGTTAAGGATGAAAGGTCGGATGGCCGACAGGCCGTCCGACCTTCTTAAGGAGGTTGTATGCAGATACAGCTGCTTATGCAAACCCTGGTCACAGGGTTGGCGGTCGGTGGTATTTACGCCCTCATGGCGGTCGGTTACTCTTTGATATTCAGCATATTGAATTTCAGTAACTTCGCCTATGGCGGCATCATCATGCTCGGTTCCTACATCGGCTATTTTGTGCTGACGGGGCTCCATGTGCCGTTTGCGATCGCGCTGGCCATCTCCATGCTCGGGGCGGCGGCGCTGAGCTTTTTCAACGAGCGCATCGCGTACAGCTCCCTGCGCAAACGCCACGCGCCCTCGCTCTATTTCATGATCAGCGCCATGGGCACTTCCATTTTCCTGGAAAACATGGTCTACGCCACGATCGGATCCAGCTTTAAAGCGTATCCGGCGATATTCGGCGTGTCGTCCATCTCCATTCTCGGGAGCACGATCGGCAAACTGGACCTGTTTGCAATCATATTCTCTTTTATCGCCATCTATATCATGCACTATTTCATACAGCATACGAGGACGGGCATCGCCATCCGCGCGGCCTCCTACGACTCCACAGTGGCGCAGATCAACGGCGTGAACCTAAGCGGCGTGATCGGCCTGGTGTTCGTGCTGGCCGGCTTATTGGCAGGTCTGTCCGGCGTATTCCTGGGGCTGAAATATATGGCGTACCCCACCATGGGCTGGATTACGAACAAGGCCTATATCGCCGCCGTCATCGGCGGGCTGGGCAGCCTTCCCGGCGCGGTGGTGGGCGGCCTGCTGCTGGGCGTGCTGGAATCCCTGATATCGGTATACGTCTCGTCCCTGATACGCGATGTGTTCAGCTTCACGTTCCTTATCATATTGCTTCTGGTGATGCCATCCGGCCTGTTTGGCAAATACCTGGAAGAGAAAGTATAAGGGGGAAGCCATATGCTCAATTATGTGCAAGGTGTCCTGACGCTGGCGCTGATCAACGCCATTTCCGTCGTCGGCCTGTCCATATTTACGGGCTTTACGGGGCTGATGTCGCTGGGCCACGCGGCGTTTCTCGCCATCGGCGCCTATACGGCCGCCATCAGCACGAAGCTGTTCGGCATCCCCTTCCCCGTCGCCGTCGTCATGGGCGGCGTCATGGCGGGGCTGTTCAGCCTCATCATCGGCATTCCGACGCTGCGGGCGAAGCTGAGAAGCGACTATTTCGCCATCGCGACGCTGGGCTTTGGCGAGGCGACCCGCGTGCTGCTGGAGAACCTGCCCATCACGCAGGGCGCGCGCGGCCTGCCCGGGCTTACGAACTACTCGACGCTGTTTTCGGTGTTTATCGCGTTCGTAATCGTCGTGTTCCTGGCCAAAAACTTCGTGTTCTCGCGGTACGGGCGCATGGCCATCGCCGTGCGGGAGGATTTTGTCGCGGCGGAAATGGCGGGCATCAACCTGTTTCGGACGCGCCTGCTGTCGCTGTTCTTCAGCGCCGTGTGCGCCGGCATCGGCGGGAGCTTTTTAGCCCACTACCTCACCTATATCCAGCCAAACATGTTCACCAGCGTGCAGTCCACGCTGCTCACGGCGTCCGTCGTGGCGGGCGGCATGGGAAGCCTGACGGGACCGATCATCGCGGCGCTGGTGTTCGCCGTCATCCCCGAGCTGCTGCGCGTGGCGAACATGTGGCGCCTCGTGGCGTACGGCGCGGTGCTCGTCGCCATCATGGTGCTGCGCCCGCAGGGAATATTCGGCTACAAGGAGCTGACGTTCAAGGGAATCGGCAACTTCTTCAGGGGCCTGGCAAGCAAGGTTTCCCGCAAGGAAGGGACTTAATATGGAGCAGATCATTCAAATCAACAACCTGACGAAGGCCTTTGGCGGCATCATCGCCGTGGAAGACCTGACCTTCAATATCGCCAAGGGTGAGATCATGGGCATCATCGGCCCCAACGGCGCGGGCAAGACGACCGTGTTCAATCTGATCACGGGCGTTTACAAGCCCACGCGCGGCAGCGTAAAATTCAACGGCGAGGATATTACCGGCCGGCCCCCGGACGAGATTGTGCGCGCGGGCATCGCGCGGACGTTCCAGAATATCCGCCTGTTCCGGAACCTGACGGCGCTCGACAACGTCGTGACCGCGCTGGACCTGCGCCATCCGCTGTACAGCCTGGGCGAAGCCGTTTTTCTGAATTTCCCCTTCGTCAATTCCAAGGTCAAGCGCTCGGAAAGCGAGCTCCGGGAAAAGGCGAAGTATTACCTGGAGCTTGTGGGCATCGAGCAGTTTGCGGGCAGCAGGGCGGACAGCCTCCCCTACGGCCTGCAGCGCAAGCTGGAGATCGCGCGCGCGCTGGCGCTGGAACCCCGCCTGCTGCTGCTGGACGAGCCGGCCGCGGGCATGAACCAGGAGGAGACCATGGAGCTCTCCCGGCTCATCAAACGCATACAGCTCAAGCTGGATCTCACGGTATTCCTGATCGAGCACCATATGGCCTGCGTGATGGAGTTGTGCGATCACATTTTCGTTGTAAACTTCGGACGCAGGCTGGCCGAAGGCAACGCGGAGGAGATCCAATGCAATCCGGCGGTGCTCAAGGCCTATTTGGGGGAGGGATACAAGGGTGCTTAAGGTTGAAAACATCAATGTCTTTTACGGCCGCATCCACGCGCTGCGGGGTGTCAGCCTCAGCGTTGAACCGGGTAAAATCGTGTCCCTGGTCGGCGCCAACGGCGCCGGCAAGTCCACGCTGCTCATGACCCTGGCGGGCGTGCTCAAGCCCAAGGACGGCTCCATCACCTATAACGAGCAGCCCCTTGCCGACATGCCCCACCGGGTGCTCGCGCAGGGCATTTGCCTCGTGCCGGAGCGCCGCCGCCTGTACGCCAACCTTACCGTAAAGGAAAACCTGCTGATGGGCGCGCACCTTCGCCGCGACAAGGCGGGCATTCAGGCGGATATCGAAAAAATGCTGCAGCTCTTCCCCATCATGAAGGAGCGCATCAAGCAGTATGCCGGCACGCTGTCCGGCGGCGAGCAGCAGATGGTGGCCATCGCGCGGGGCCTGATGAGCAGGCCCGAGATACTCATGATGGACGAACCGTCCCTGGGCCTTGCGCCGCTCATTATTGAGCAGGTGTTCCAGGTGGTGCAGGAGCTCAAGCGCGAGGGCATCACGGTGTTCATGGCCGAACAGAACGCCTACGAGGCGTTGTGCATCTCTGACTATGCCTACGTGATCGAAACCGGGCATATCTCCCTGGAGGGCGAAGGAAAGGCTCTGCTGGAGGACCCGCGCGTGCAGGAAGCGTACCTCGGCATTAAGCAGAAGACCGTTACGGCCTGACGGAATATGGTATAATGGGTCGGCGTATGCCGATCCGGCCCTATGATTGCGGCTTTTGGGAGGGTTACTTGGAATTTACGAAGATGCACGGAGCGGGCAACGACTTTTGCCTGTTCAACGGCATGGAACAGACGCTTCCGGACTACGGGGCGCTGGCGCTGACGGTGTGCGACCGGCACTTCGGCGTGGGCGGCGACGGCATCATGGTGTGCCTGGAAAGCCGGTCGGCCGACGTGCGCATGGTGTACGTCAATTCCGACGGCAATGTCGGCGAGATGTGCGGCAACGGCATCCGGTGTTTTGCCAAATACGTGTTTGAAAACGGCATTGTGACGAAGCCCGAATTCACCGTCGAGACGATGGCCGGAATCAAGACGATACGACTGCAGCTGGACGGCAAGGGCGCGGCGGTTACGTCCGTGACCGTCGGCATGGGGCGGCCCGGCTTTAACGCGGAAGCGGTCCCCACGACGCTGCCGGGCAATCCCGTTGTGCAGCAGAGCCTGGACGTGGGCGGAAAGCATATCAAGCTGACCGCCATGCGCCTGGGGGTGCCGCACTGCGTCATGCTGACGGACGAACTCGATGCGCTGGATATCAACGGTTTGGGCCGGCAGGTCGAGGTTCACCCCGCCTTCCCCGAGAAGACCAACATCAATTTCGCGCAGATCGTCGACCGTTCGCATATCCGCGTGAAAACCTGGGAGCGCGCCGCCGGCCGCACGCTAGCCTGCGGCACGGGCTGCTGCTCCTCCGTCGTGGCGGGGCGGCTGATGGGGCTTCTCGACGACACGGTCACCGTGCAGGCGGAGGGCGGCACGCTCAGCATCCATGTTTCGCCGGAATACGACGTGACCATGACCGGCGGCGCGGAGTTCATCTGCCGCGGCACTTTCAGCGAATGGGTTGTCCGGCAGGTGCAGGACAGGATCAAGGAATCATTTCCCGGGACGGACTGAGGGGCGGAGCGGCAAAGTTCTCGGGGTCGGCATAACCTTAGTGGGTGCTCGGGAGCGAGTTTTTAGTATGCTTAATGCCCGCTGCGCCGATATGTCAAAGGGAGCCGCCGCATGAGGCGTCCCGCCAGAGCAAAATAAGACGAGCCGTGACGATGGAATCGCGGCTCGTTTTTTATGTGCGGGTCGGAGCTGCGTGGAACCGATGTTGTTGCGGCTGTAGCTTACGATGTACAGCGAGAACCGCGGCGGACGCGCGTTTTTGCGTAAACAGCGGGAGGAAAAGGGATGAAAAAGGAACCATGCGCGCGGAGGGGCGGCCCTGCGGTCCGCCCTGGCAAAATGACGGCCGTCGCAACTGATTCTCCCTTGCGCGTAACTTGCCGGCGCGCCCATTGATTTTTGAAAAGCTTTTCGTATACTGAGAAAGGATGCGCGCAAAAAGGAGGGGCTGCGATGAAGCTGCAACTGGAAGAATCCGCCGAGTACGCGGAGCCCGTGGTCGTCGTTCGCTATCGCGAGATGGACGAACCGCTCCGCAAGGTCGTGGCGGCGATCCGCCTGGCCGGCGGCACGCTCATCGGGCGGCAGGAGGCAAGGTCGTACGTATTGAACGCCGAGGACGTGTATTACTTTGAGGCGGTCGACGGGCGGGTGTTCCTGTATGCGGAAAAAGAGGTGTACGAGACGTCGCTTCGGCTGTACGAGATTGAGGCGCGGTTCGAGGAGACGGATTTCTTCCGGGCCTCGAAATCCGTCGTGGCCAATCTGTCCAAGATCGCGAGCGTGCAGGCGGTCTTCAACGGGCGCTTTGAGGCGCGGATGAAAAACGACGAGAGAATCATCATCTCCCGCCAGTACGTGCCGGTGCTGAAACAAAAACTGGGGCTATAAGGAGGAAAAACCATGGAACGGTACCTTGGCTATGGGCGGAAGTTCCTGTCCTCGTTTGCAGCGATATTCACCTGTGTCATTCTGGCCAGCACGGTATTTATCGGCATGTACTCGAACCCGTACCTGCCCCTCCGCCTGATCGTGCAGGCGTTGATCCTGGCGGCGGTCTCGGCCCTGCTGAACTTCATTTACTACTCGGAAAAGCCCATCCGCAAGCGCGGAATGGCCGCGCGCACCGCCGTCCATTTTGCAGCGCTGCTCGCGCTCGCGCTGTTCTGTGCGGCGAAGTTCGACTGGTTTTCGTTTAACCATGCGCCGAGCGTGCTGACCTTTTTTCTGCTGTTTTTCGCGGTTTACGCCGTCGTCTGGCTGTCCAGCTTCACGGGCGACCTGCTGGACGAACGAAAGATCAATAGGCGGCTTACCGAGCTCAACGCGGCGCGCGCGGACCGCGACGCCGAAAAGTGACGGCTGCGCAAGATTTTTCGCAAAACCAACGAATTGTCGGCCGACCGGGGCCAAGCGACCCGTCGGACCCGGCAATGGGCGGCGGGCAGCTTCCCGAACGCGGATAGATATAGAATGGGTACGATAAAAAAGGAGGGAAACACATGAAACATCGGCTTGCGGATTACTGGAACATGGGGACGTCGATCGGCCTTTGCGCGGCGGTCGGCATCGTGCTGGGCGCGCTGCTGCAAAACCTCGTTCTCTGGCTCTGTATCGGCGCGGGCGTAGGCGTGGTCCTCGGCGCGGTATCCACGCTGTACAAAAAGAAAGCGCCGTGAAGCGCGCGATGGGCGCAGGCAAGCTCGCCGCCCTCGCGGTGGGCTTCCTGGCCGCGTCCGCGCTGACCCTGTATCCGTCGGACGGGAGGGTGCGGCGCGGTTCCCCGACGGCGGAATTTATCGCCCTTCTGGACGCCCGGATTCCGAAGCTGATGCGGCGCTGCGGCGTGCCGGGCGCCAGCGTCGCGCTGGTGCAAAACGGCCGGATCGTCCACACGGCGGCCTACGGCTATGCCGACCGCGAAGCCGGCCGCAAAATGGCGGCGGACCTGCCCATGCGCGTGCAGCCCATATCCAAATCGGTGACCGCGTGGGCCGTACTGAAGCTGGCGGAGGAAGGCAGGCTGAACCTGGACGATCCCGTCGGGCGGCATCTCAACGGCTGGACGCTGCCCTCTTCCGGCTATCCGTCCGACGGCGTGATGATCCGGAGGTTCCTCAGCCACACCGCCGGTCTGCCGCTCAGCGACGTGTTCGCGCTCTATTCCCCGCACGAACCGACCCCCTCGCTCCGGAAGAGCCGGTTCGACGGTTCTGTTTCAGCCGCCGGGAGCGGGTTTTACCTACTCCAACGTCGGGTACAACCTGCTGGAGCTTTTGATCGAGGAGGTCACGGGGAGGAACTTTGCGGAATAGGTGAAGCCGCCCGCAACGACCGGCGTATTATATGAAAAGCGAGGTCCTCTCCTCTCTCGGCATGCTGCATGCGGACTTTGAATGGAGCGGCGCGGCCCTGGCCGCTGCGCTGCAGGGCTATACGCTCGACGGAACGCCGGCAGCCCCCTGCCGGTATCCGGAGCGGGCTTCGGGCGGGCTGATCGCGACGGCGGAGGATGTCGCGCGCTTCTGCATCGCGGGAATGCCGGATTGTTCCGGGCAGCGGGTGCTGTCGGGCGCGTCCGTGAAACGGCACTATTCCGCGCAGGCGGAGCGGCTCGGCCTGTACGGCGCGGTATTCGACGCGTACGGTTTTGGCTATTATACCGAGCGGCTTTCAGGCGGGAAACCGGCTGTCTCCCACGGCGGCCAGGGGACCGGCTGGATGAGTCATTTTCACGCGGTTCCCGAGACGGGCGCCGCGATCGTGATTTTGACCAACAGCCAGAGAAGCTGGCCGCTGATTGCACATATCCTGCGCATGTGGGCGCGGTGGAGCGGGTTCAATCCGTGGGTAAGGAGAATATACTGCTCGGCGAGCGGCTCCTGTGGGCGCTGACGGCGCTCGTTTGTATTGCCGCGCTGCTGACCGGTATCGGGATCGCGCGGGGACTGGTGTTGGGGACGGTGAAACCTGTTCCGTTTGCGGCTGAAGCCCTGCTGGTAAATCGAATCCTGCGCGGCGCGTCGGGGCTTCTGATTCTGTCGGGCCTTTTGTGGTGCGCCTGCCGACGGCATCTGTTTCTTGCGGCGCTGTTCCCGGCCGCGTCGGCGAATCCGGCCCGCGCCGCGCTGGCGCTCGGAGTTTTGTTAACCGCGTCGGCGGCGTTTGCGCGCGCGGAACCATAAACTGCGTCCCCCGCCCTTTTATCGTCAAAATGGGGATTGACAAATAAAATATTATATATTATAATTCGATACAATATATAAAAAGACAGTGACCGGGAATAAGTAAGAGGCGATTTCCGCGCAAAGAGAGCTTTCGGCTGGTGGAAGAAAGCGGTGGGAACGGTTCCGAATACATCTCGAGAGTCGACGGTTGAAAGACGCGTTCCGTAGGCCGGCCCGGGTACGCCCGTTACAGCGCGAGGCGGTTCATTTGACCGCCGGGTAAGTCCATCGCCGCGAGGCTTTGGAAGAAAAAAGGTGGTACCGCGATCATTCGCCCTTTTCCGAGCAATCGG
>CAZIRB010000052.1:0-4974 GCA_964541695.1 uncultured Oscillospiraceae bacterium | reverse complement strand
TTCGACATCCAGAACGCGCAGGGCGACCAGTCCACGCTCTCGACCATCGGCGACCGTTTCGTCAGCGCGAAGGTCGATTTAATCCTCGCCATCGCCACGCCGTCGGCGCAGACCATGGCCAGCAAGACGACCACGATCCCGATACTGGGCACCGCCGTGACGGATTATGAGGTCGCCAAGCTCGTCACAAGCGACGAGGCCCCCGGCGGCAACGTCTCCGGCACATCGGACATGAACCCGATCGGCGATCAGATCGCCCTCATATTCGAGCTGTTCCCGGACGTGCAGACCGTGGGCTGCATCTATAACAGCGGCGAGGCCAACTCCGTTCTGCAGGTGCAGATCGCCAAGGAGACCGTCGAGAGCCAGGGCAAGACTTACACGGAGGTCACCGTCGCCTCCACCAACGACGTGCAGCAGGCGATGCAGTCGCTGATCACGCAGTGCGACGCGATCTACATCCCGACGGACAACACCGTCGCCTCCGCAATGCCGATCGTCAGCGAAGTCGCCACCGCGGCGAAGAAGCCGGTCATCTGCGGCGAGTCGAACATGGTGACCGCGGGCGGCCTTGCCACGCTCGGCATCAACTACCACGACCTTGGGTATCAGACGGGCCTGATGGCGCTGAAGATCCTCAAGGAGGGCGCGGACGTGTCCAAGATGCCGATCGAGTTTGCAACCGGCTTCGACGCCGCGTTCAACGCCGAGACGGCGGAAGCCATCGGCTTTACGATCCCGGAAAAATACCAGTCCGCAATCCTCCCTGCGGCGTAAAGGGGACCGGGCTGCTTGGCGGTGCGGGACCATATCGTTACGTTATTACGGCCCGCGCGGCGGCAACGCGACAAAAAAGCCGGACGTATATCGGCCGGCAACCGCCCGGCAATCGCTCCAGCCAATTCAGCCTTGGGCACGAAACCATGGCCGGGGCCTGACCGGAACGGAACAATGACAGATGCGACATGCAGGCAAGCGCAGGCGGGGCGGCCCTCCGCAATGCGCTTGCCTGAACGAAAGAAACTGGCGCGCGTTCCATACGCGCGCTTCGAGGTGACATATCATGTGGAATGAACTGATCGGCGCGGTCGGGCTCGGCCTGATCTGGACGCTCATGACGTTCGGCGTATTCATCAGCTACCGTGTGCTGGATATTGCGGACCTGTCCGTCGAGGGCAGCATTACAATGGGCGCTTCCATCGCGGCCATCTGCGTCGTCAACGGCGTAAACCCGCTGCTCGCGCTGCTGATCTCGTTTATCGGCGGCATGGCGGCGGGACTGATCACCGGCGTGCTGCACACGGTGCTCAAAATCCCCGCGCTGCTCTCCGGAATCCTGACCATGATCGCGCTGTGGTCGGTCAACCTGCACATCATGGGCAAGGCGAACGTCTCCATGCTCAAGGAGACGACGGTGTTCTCGTTCATGATGGACCGGTTCGGCTGGAGCAAGAACATCGCCGTCGTTATTGTGGCGCTGGCGTTTGTCGTCGCGATGTTCCTGCTGCTTTACTGGTTCTTCGGGACCGAGATCGGCTGTGCCGTCCGCGCGACCGGCGACAACGCGCCCATGGCGCGCGCGCAGGGCGTGAACACCGACCACATGAAACGGTTGGGGCTCGTGATTGCCAACGGGCTCGTCGCGCTCGCCGGCGGATTGATCGCGCAGAGCCAGTCGTTTTCGGACATCCAGATGGGCACGGGCGCGATCATCATCGGGCTTGCGTCGCTGATCATCGGCGAGGTGCTCTTTGGGCGCGGGACGTTTTTGCGCTCGCTGATCAGCGTCGTCTGCGGCGCGGTCGTGTACCGCATCATCATCGCAGCCGTGCTGCGCCTCGGCATGCCCGCCAACGACCTCAAGCTCTTTACGGCCATCACGGTCGCGTTCGCGCTTTCCCTGCCGGTCATCCAGAAGCGGCTGCGCGACCGCGACGCAAGGAGGCGCGGAACATGCTGAAGCTGGAGCACGTCACCATCGTATTCAACGCCGGGACGGTCAACGAAAAGACCGCGCTCGACGACGTGAGCTTGCACATTAGGCCCGGCGATTTCGTCACCATGATCGGCGGCAACGGCGCGGGCAAATCTACGCTGCTCAACTGCGTTTCCGGCGCGTACGTCCCTACGCGCGGCAAAATCCTCATCGACGGCGTGGACGTAACGAGCATGCCCGAATACCGGCGCGCCGCTCTGCTCGGGCGCGTGTTTCAGGACCCGATGATGGGCACGGCCGGCAACCTCTGGATTGAGGAGAACCTGTCCCTCGCCTGCCGGCGCGGCAAAAAGCGGGGCCTAAGGTGGCAGGTGCGCGGCGACGAGCGCAAGTTCTTCCGCGACCAGCTTGCGCGCCTGGAGCTCGGCCTCGAGGACCGCATGACGGCCAAGGTAAAGCTGCTCTCCGGGGGACAGCGGCAGGCGCTCACGCTGCTGATGGCGACGCTGGAGCGGCCGAAGCTCCTTCTGCTGGACGAACATACCGCCGCGCTCGATCCCAAGACCGCGCAGCGGGTGCTGGCGCTCTCGGAGCAGATCATCGGCGAGAACAATCTGACCACGCTGATGGTCACCCACAATATGCGCGACGCCATCCGCTACGGCAATCGCTTGGTGATGATGAACGAGTCGCAGATCGTGCTGGACATCGAGGGCGAAATGAAAAAGCAGCTCACCGTAGAATCGATTTTGGCCCGCTTCTCGACCGTCAGCGGCAGCGACGAGGTGGAGGATAAGCTGGTCCTGTAAACAAAAAAACGCCTCCCCCGCCGACGCTCTTGCCAGGGCGCCGGCGGAGGGGCTGCGACAATATCAGCGTTGCGCGAACAAGGCCGGGCCCCGGCCTTGTTCGGCTATTGGTCGATGTGGTTCGGCTATTGGCGCCAATCGCCGAGGACAACTCAAAACCGTCGCCCGCCGCCTGCCCGACCCAATACCCAACCCGCCCCGACGGCTCGCGTCGGTTGGGTCGCCTGCCCATGCAGCGCGGTTGGCCAGGGCCGATCAGCCGACGAACCACGCGGGATGAATCCGTTCGGCTATCTCCACGGGCGACCCTTTCCGAGCCAGCCGCGTTCGTCCCAATACCGTTTCTCGACCGGGGACGATCCCCAGCCGGCCTTCTGCATCATCGCCATCATAGCAAAGAGAAGCCTTGTCCGGAGCCCGACGCGCGGCCGCCCGCCGCGGGAAAGCTTTTGCGCAAGCTTTGCCATGTCGCGCTCGATCCTCGCCTTTTTCGGCTCCTTGACGCCCTCCCAGTTCATGGCCTGCACGGCGATGCCGTAGCGCGTGATCGACGGCACGCCCCAGAAGGACAGCGCTTTCGCGACGGCCTTTGTCGCCGCGTCCGCCCCGCTGCCAGCCGCGGTCGAGATGACAGCCGCCCGCTTGCCGAACATGCTCGCCCTCGGGCGGTGCGGCATCCAGTAGGTGAACGTCAGGTCGAGAAGCGCTTTCATCTGCGCCGAGGGACCCATGCAATATGCCGGGGTCGTGAAAATGAGCAGGTCCGCCTGCTCGAGCGCGTCGGTGATGACGCGCTTCTCTTCGTAATACGGGCAGGCGGCGTCGTCTTCGATGCAGCGGTAGCAGCCCACGCAGAAATGGTTGAGCGCCTTCGGCAAGAAGAATTCCGCAATCTCCTTTTCCCCGTCGATCTTGTCCGCCAGCAGCCTCCCGGCGTGGTAGGAACTGCCCTTATGGGTTTGTCCGTGTACGAGTACGATCTTCATGACAGCCTCTTACATATTAAAATGATTTGCGCACGCTTTACTGCGGATGACGGCAAGCGGCCGGCGCATCCGCGGCGGCATCTGCATTATACCGGACATCGTTTTGCGAATCAAATCCCGTGGGGCGGAATTTTGCTGAAAAAGCGCCGCCGTTTCGCCCGTATTGTGCAATTTTTTACATAAAACAGTCGCTATTGAGCCGATTATGCGTTAATATCATAAGTGACCAGGCGGTTTCGATTGCGTCCGCAGAAGCGGGCGCAAGCGCGCGGCTTTTTTAGGAGAACAGCAATGGACGTCAAGGCCAACATCTATTTTTCCGTTCTGGTATACATCTGCCTGACCATCGGCGCGGCGATTTTGTGCTTCAATACCCCGCCGGAGCGGACGATCGCCCTCGTCCTGTTCGTCCCGTTTGCGCTGCTGATGCTCTTTCACAACCGACAGCACGATAGGACGGCGGGCGCGTGGCGCTGGGGACACTTTTTCGTCATCGTCGAGCTCGCCCTGGCCCTGTGCATCCAGTATTTTGACCATACCCCCTTCTCCGGCTTCGGGGTCATGATCGTGCTGACGATGGCTTCGCGCACCGGCCGGCTGCGCTTCAGCGTCGCGTTCGCCATCGCTGGCCTTGCCGCAAGCATCGCGATGCAATACCTGCCGTTCGATGATTCCGCGCAGAGCTTCCGGCAGCCGATCGGGACCATGCTCCTGCCGAGGCTTTTTATGATCGTCACCCTTTTAGTCGCCCGCTACAACGGCGTGATCAGCGCAAAAAACCGACAGCTGACCGATTTGCTCCAGCAGAAAACCGGCGAGCTGGAAGCCTCGCTGAGCAAGCTGAAAGCGTACGCGGACGATCTGAAGGAGACGGCGGACCTGCGCGCGCGCGACAGGCTGATGCGCGACCTGCACGATACGCTCGGCCATACGCTGGCCACGGCGTCCATCAGCGCGCAGGCCGTTACGGTGCTGATCGACAAGGACGCTCCCGCGGCCAAGGCGCGCCTCGCCACCGCCATCCAGCAGATACAGACCGCCATGCAGTCGTTGCGGGACGTGCTGTCCGGCAAGACGATGGATTATTCCGGCGACGAGCTCACGTCCGCGCAGTTCATCAGCCTCATGCGCGAAACGGAAAAGCGCACGGAGATCCCCATCCACATCGGCATGTTCATGGCCGAGGATTATGACGCGCTGCCCGTCGCGTGCCGGTCGTTTCTGTACAACGCGCTGATGGAGG
>CAZIRB010000051.1:12615-15597 GCA_964541695.1 uncultured Oscillospiraceae bacterium | reverse complement strand
ATCAGGCGCAATTTGTTAAGATCATCATCTGAGTACAGCCGTCTGCCACCCTCCGTGAGCTCCGACGGTTTCAGCAGATCTTTGACATCATAAAATTGCACCGTCCGAACAGAGACCTCACACAGTTTGGCCAGCTCTCCGGTCGTGTATTGCGGCATAGATTTCGCCTCCTTGCCTCTACTTTACATGATCACGCAACGTCACAAGCAAGGGGTTACGCAAGAGGATTTTTAAAAAGCATACTTCCTGACAAATCCCCATCCATTCGCTCCTAAGTATACCACAGGCCCCATATGCCGCAAACGCCGTCAGGCGCATTGCATCGATCGGCCGGCCACTGGCGCTTGCCCATTTGGGCTTTGCCAGGCCGGAGGTTATGCAGCCCTTGCTAGATCGCGCCGTTTGACAAGCCGGCGATAAATGCATATACTTGTGTGTGGAATTATGATGGGATGGGATGTCGAACCATGAAAAAAGCAATCGCTTTTGTCTATTTTTTTGTCGCCGCCACGCTTCTGTTCTCGCGCAGCGCGCGCGCGTATATCGATCCGTCCAGCATGACGTACCTGATCCAGATCGTCGCGGGCGCGGCGATCGCGGTCGGCGCGGGCGTCGGCTTCTACTGGAAACGCATCCGCCGCTTCTTCCGCAACAAGCGCAAGGCGCGCGAGGAGGCAAGGCTGGCCGCGGCGCGCGACGAGGACGCGCCGATGTAAGGCGGCGGCCATGCTGTCCGCGATCATCCATGCCGTCGCCGTCCCGCTCGGGGCGCTGATGCGCGTTCTCTACGAATGGATCGGCGACTACGGCGTCACGATCCTTTTATTCACGCTGTGCACGAAACTGATCCTGTTCCCCGTCTCGCTGCTCGTGCAGGACAACGCGATACGTCTCCTGCGCCTGCGGCCCAGGCTCGACGCGCTGCGGTTTCAGTACGCGGACGATAAGGACCGCTTCCTCGACGAACAGATCGCATTGTATAAACAGGAAAAGTACCGCCCGCTCGCCGGGCTTTTGCCGCTGTGCTTCCAGCTCCCGCTCATACTCGGGCTCATCAACGTCGTCTACCGGCCGCTCGACCACATCCTGCGCCTCGGTACGCCGTTGATCGAGGGACTGACGGACTGTGCGCGGCAAGCCTCCGGCGAGACGCTCGCCGCCGCGCCGCAGTTGCGCGTGCTCGAGCTTGTACAGTCCGGCGCGTACGATCCGGCGTTTTCCGCGTTTGCCGCCGCGCACGAAGCCGGCGGCGCACCCGCCGCGATCGAAGCCATCCGCGGCCTTTCGATGCGCTTCCTCGGCCTGAACCTTGCCGCAACGCCACAGCTATCGCACCCGTCCGCGCTGCTTGCCGTGCCGCTGCTGGCCGGTCTGTCCGCGTACGTGCTATGCGTATTCCAAAACAAAGTCAACGTGCTGCAGGCCGAGCAGGACAAGCTCTCGCAGTGGGGCATGACGGCCTTCCTCATCGCGTTCTCGACGTACTTCGCGTTCGTCGTGCCCGCGGGCGTGGGACTGTACTGGATCGCGGGGAACCTGCTGTCCATCCCGTTTCTGTACCTCGTCAACGCGGTCTACGACCCGAAAAAGCACATCGATTACCAGTACCTCGACGCCATGAAGCGCCTGACCGCCGAAAAGGAGGCCAAGGAGAAGAAGCACGCCGCCCGCGGCCGCGCCGACTACAAGCGCTTCTGCCGCGACGAGAACCAGGAGTCGATGGAGCTGATGTTCTATTCCGAGGCCGGCGGCTTCTACAAGTACTTCCAGAACATCATCGAATCGCTCCTTGCCCGCTCCGACATCGTGATCCACTACGTCACAAGCGACCCGGACGACGCGGTCTTTACGCTGAACAATCCGCGCGTCTTGCCGTACTATGTCGGCGAAAAGCGGTTGATTCCGCTGATGATGCGGGTCGAGGCGGACGTCGTCGTGATGACCGTGCCGGACCTTGAGAAATATCACATTAAGCGCTCGCGCGTGCGCAAGGATGTCGAGTACATATTCGTCGACCACGGCGGCACGAGCCTGAACCTGACCTACCGCACCGGCGCGTTCGACTATTTCGACACGATCTTCGCCGTCAACCAGCGGCAGGCCGACGAAGTCCGCGCCATCGAGAAGCTGCGCCGCACAAAGAAAAAGACCGTCGTCAACTGCGGCTACGGCCTGCTCGACAACATGATCGCGGCCTACGGCGCGATGGAGAAAACCGAGAACGCGGTCAGGACGATCCTCATCGCGCCGAGCTGGCAGGACGGCAACATCCTCGAGGGCTGCATCGACGCGCTGCTTGACGGACTTCTCGGCCGCGGCAGCCGCGTGATCGTGCGCCCGCATCCGCAGTATATCCGCCGCTTTCCGATCAATATGGACGCGCTCATTCAGCGCTACCGCGGCCGCTTCGACGAGAACTTTGAGATCCAGACCGATTTTTCGAGCAACGCGACCGTGTATACGGCGGACCTTGTGATCACCGACTGGTCCGCCATCGGCGTCGAGTTCGCGCTCACGACGAAGAAGCCCGCGCTGTTTGTCAATACGCCCATGAAGGTCGTCAACCCCGACTGGCAGAAGATCCCCGTGCAGCCGTTCATCATCGACGTGCGCACGCGCGCAGGCCGCGCCGTCGACATCGCAGACCTCGGCCGCGTCGGCGAGATCGCAGACGAGCTGATCGCAAACGGCGGCGTGTACCGCGAGGGGATCGAGCGCCTGCTCGACGAGTTCCTGTTCAACCCCGGACATAGCGGCGAGGTCGGCGCCGACTACATCATCGGCCAGATCGAGAAAAAGCGCGGACGGGTGTGCCGGAAGGGGTAAGGGGCGGCGGGAGATACGTTGGAGGCTCCGCCTTCAACCCACCCTTTCGCAGGGGCGCCGCCCCTGCACCCCGCCCAAGGGACACGTCCCTTGGGAATCCCAACATGCTGCACTCCATCTTCCTTGGGTTTCCAAAGGGGGTCTCCCCCTTTGGCG
>CAZIRB010000051.1:8901-12605 GCA_964541695.1 uncultured Oscillospiraceae bacterium | reverse complement strand
CCACATGGCGGCAATCCATTTCCCTTGTGTTACCATGGGGTTACCCCCCTTTGGGGGGTCGTTTGTGGCCACCCCCCTCAACGTACTCCCGTACCTCCCCCGTTCCCTCCCTTCGCGAGTTGAATTCTTTTCAAAAATACGTTACACTTCTAAGGATGGAGCAACCGCCGAAACAATCGATACGCGGCAGCCTGCCGTACCTGGCTGCGTTCCTTGTCATGGGCGCGGCGCTGGTCTGGCGCTGCCGCTACGGCTTCGACTGGTCGGACGAGACCTACTATACGGCGCTGACCTACCGGCTCGCGCTGGGCAGCCGCCTGTTTTCGGATATGTGGGAGATCCACCAGCTCTCGGCGCTGCCGCTGCTGCCGCTGATGCGGCTGTTTTTGCTGTGTTCGGGCGGTTCGACCGACGGCGTAATCCTGTTTTTCCGCACGGCGTTCTGCGTGGTTCAGACGCTGTGCGCGATCTGCGCGTTCTTTTTGCTGAAAAAGCGCTACGCGCCGCTCGCCGCGTTCCTTGCGTCGGGCCTCGTGCTGATGTTCGCGCACTTCGCGCTGTCGAACCTCAGCTACGACACCATGCCGGTGCTGCTGCTGTTTTTGTCGGTCGCGCTCCAAGCGGGTGCGAAGCCGGGCCGTTCGCGCGTGCTGTATGCGCTCTCCGGCGCGTGCTACGCGCTCGCGGTGCAGTGTTACCCGCAGCTTGTCGTGACCTTGCCCGTGTTTGCGGTATATTTCGCGCTCCGCGCGCGGCAGGCCCGGCTTTTTGCAGGGGCGGCGCCCCTGCACCCTGCCAAAGGGCCGGGGGCCCTTTGGAAACCCAAGGGAAAATGTTTGCCGCCTGCCGGGTTTCCAAAGGGGGTTTCCCCCTTTGGCGGGAGTTTGAGGGGCCGACGCCAAGCGCCGCCTGTGGCGGATGAAGCGAGGCGCAGGCCCAGTGAGCAAGGGGACGGAAGGCGGCGGCTGAAAGCCGCAACGCGCCGCGACCTTTGCGAACTGTGGCGCGAAGCGGAGCCCTCAACAAGCTCCGACCCGACCGTGCGCAATCGCGCGCCGCTGTACTTCGCGCTTGGCATAGCGCTCCTGCTCGGCGCGTTCCTAATCGGCTTCTTTGCGCGTTCGTCGGTCGCGGAACTGCGCAGCAACCTGCCGTTCCTGCTGTCCGATCCGTCGCACCCGGCGGCGGATTACGCGCATCTTCTGATGAACTACGTGCACACGATCCTCGTGATACTCGGGCCCGCCGCGTACGCGCTGGTCGCCGTGACCGCGGCCGCCGCCGCGCTGCCGCTTCTGCGGCGTGAAATTGCGCGCGAAAAACTGCGCCGTGCCCTGTACGTCGCCTGCGCGTTGCTGCTTATCGCCATGCTCGCGCGCGTGCTGTTCTACGACACCGGCTCGGCCAACAAGAACAACTTCTTTGCGCTGCCACTTGCGGTGTTCGCGCCCGCGCTGTTCTTTTTAAACGGAAGAAAGCGCGACGCGTCGATCCTGCTGTTCGCGCTCGGCGCGGCGTTCTCGCTTTCCGCGCACCTGTCGTCCAACATGGGCATCTACGCGTCAAGCTTCCCGCTGATCCTGTGCTCGGCCGCAACGGTGCTCTACGCGTCGCGCTGCGCGCTGCCGATGAAAACGCGCACTGGCCGCGCGGCCGCGTACGCCGCGGCGTTTGCGGCCCTCCTTTGCGTATCGGCGTTCCGCATTTTGGGTGTGCACCGCGACGCGCCGATAACAAAGCTCGACACGGCGCTCGCCGCGGGTCCGGCGCAGGGCATCGTCACGACCGCCGCTTCCGCCGAGCAGTACGCGTCCGTCGTCGGCGCGATCCGGACCTATGCGCCGGAAACGGGCAGCGTCGTTATGACCTCCATGCTGCCGTTTGGCTACCTGTGCACGGACCTGTTGCCCGCGACGCCGTCGGTGTGGCACTCCCCGTACACGGAGCGGCTGAAAACGTACTATGCGCGCCACCCCGATCTTCTGCCGGATATGATCGTGTCCGTGCCGGAGGGCGTCGGCATGAGCTACGGCCCGGGCGGCGCGGACGAGCTGGCCGCGTATTTATCCGCGGCGTACGGCCGCGTATATGAACGCGCCGACACGGCGGACTGCAATATATGGCTGCTCCATAAATGACAATATCTGTCGTTGTTTTGGAACTGTTCATACGCGCGACACGCTGAAGTCATAAACGGACGGCATACTGGAAAAAAGCCAACGGCTTCCAATACCGGACGAGTCGAAAAGAGAGGTGGGTAACCATCATGAAATTCCGCGCGATCCCCCTGTTTCTTGCGCTGCTGCTGTTGGCCGGCTGCGCGCGCATGGGCCGGGACGCTTCGCCCTCGCCCGCGTCCGGAACCCCGGACGGCGCCGATCCCGGCCAGAACGCTTCGCCGGGCGTGATATTCACGCGCATCGGCGCGTTCTCGTCCGACGGCGAGGAGATTCAGCAGCAGGGCAGCGCGCACAAGGCCGTCTCGCCCGACGAGAACGCCGTGCTCTGCACCGGCGGCGGCCGCATCTCGCTCTCGGACGTCGATATCCAGAAGACCGGCGACGCGACCGATCCGTCGGCCTGCCGGTTCAGCGGCGTTAACGCGGCGGTCGCCGCGGCCGGCGGCGGGTTCATCGCGCTCGGCAACGCCACCGTCACGACCGACGGCTTCTGCGCCGACGGCATCAGCAGCGTCGGAACGGACTCCCAGATTCAGCTCGACAATTCGTTCATCGTCACGAGCAACGCCTCCTCCGCGGGCCTCGTCGCCGCCGACGGCGGCAGCATCGCGGGCGCCAACTGCAACGTCACGACCGACGGCGGCTCCTCGCCCGCCATATTCGCCGCGGGCGGCGTTTCGCTGCGCCAGGCTAAGCTGCGCGCGACGCTGTCCAACAGCGTCTCCGTCAGCGGCGCGGGCAGCGTCAGCCTGTCCGGCTGCGAGGTCATCGGCGCCTCGGGCATCGTGTATACGCCGGAGGACGGCGCGCAAAGCGCCGGTTCGCTCACGCTCGAGAACTGCCTGTTCTCCGCCGCCGACAATACCCCGCTCTCCATGAGCGGCGGCACGTTCACGCTCACGCTCAAGACGCAGCAGCTCACCGGCGACCTGGCCGTCGGCGCGGGCGCATTGACGCTCGCGCTCACCGGCGGCAGCGCCTATACCGGCAATATTGTCGCCGACGATTTCCGCTGCGTCAGCGTCTCGCTCGACGCCGGCAGCACTTGGACGCTCACCGGCGAGACGAATATCGGCGTTTTGACCGACGCGGACGCGTCGCTCTCGAACATCGTCGGCAACGGCAATACGCTGTACTACGACTCCAGCCTCGAAGGCAACGCGTGGCTCGCGAGCCGCTCGCTCCCGCTCGCCGGCGGCGGCTTCCTCGTTCCGCGCATCTGAGCGGAGATCGGATCGATTAAGCAAAAGCCCCGCGCATTGCGGGGCTTTGTTTTTGTAGGGGAATGGGGACGATCGGGGGCCTTGCCCCCGAACCCCTACCAAAGGGGCTAGCCCCTTTGGAAACCCAAATTGTCTCGCTGGGCTTCGTTCCTTATTCACTGGGGGGGGCGCTTCGCTTCATCCGCCACTGGCGGCGGGCTGCGGCCCTCTCAAACACCTGCCAAAGGGCCAAGGGCCCTTTGGCAGCCCAAATTGTCTCGCTGGGCTTCGTTCCTTATTCACTGGGGGGGCGCTTCGCTTC
>CAZIRB010000051.1:0-8801 GCA_964541695.1 uncultured Oscillospiraceae bacterium | reverse complement strand
CGTTCTCCGTTCCCGTTCTCCGTTCCCGTCCCCGGTCCCCTGCCGCCTTACTCCTCCTCGAAGTCGTCGTCGCGGTGCTTATGCGCGTAGAGCGCGGCGCCCGCGATGCAAAGCGCCGCGGCGCCCGCGGCGGCCCAGCCCCACGGAAAATCGTTCTTTTGGATGGACTCCGCGGTGGGCGCGTCCATATCTGCGGCGGTGCCGTTTGCGAACGCGACCTGCGTGGTCGAGCGCGCCTGCCGCACGCGCACGGTCTGCGTCGTGCTCGTGTCGTCGGCCGCGGTATCGCCGGCGGCCGTTTCGTCGTCGGTATCTGTGGCCGTGCCGGAGGATGAGCCGCTGCCCGAGCCGAGGCTGTAACCGCCGAGCGAGTACCCGCCGAGGCTGCCGGACATGGAGCCGGAACCGCCGCTGACGGGCTGGCCCCACACGGCGGTCAGCACCTGGTCGGAGGCCGTGCCGGCCGGAAGAACGCTCGCATTGGCCGCGGTCACGGTGACGCCGCCGCCGGACCAGTATAAAAATGTGATGCCCTGTGCCGTCTGCGCCGCGCTGGGAACGGCGACCTTGAGCGTCAGCGGCAGGTCGCTTACGGTAAAGCTTGTCGGATTGCCGGCGGAATTCGTGCCGCTGCCGGTGCGGTAAGTGATCGTATAGACGCGCTCCCAGACGCCGCCGACGCTGCGGTACGTGACGGGCGTGTCGCCCCCGGCGGTCACCGACGCGACGGTCAGCGCGGCATTCGACGGGGCGCACCAATAGCTTCCGTTATAAGTGACAAGCTCCCACTCGGCCGTGCCGTCGCCGGCTGAAACGAGGCCCGGTATGGCCGCGGCGCCGCCGAGATTGCTCGCGGGCACATAGACCGTGCCCAAGCCCGAGACGGACGTTACCGAGCCGCCGACAAATACCGTCGCGCCCGCATTGACCGCGACGGAGCCGGACACGCTGCCGTTGATCGCCGCGATGCCCGAAGCAATCGTCCACGTAAACGCGCCCAGCTTGATCGAAACGCCGGACCGGACTGTCAGATCGGATGTTGTCGTGACATTCGCCATAACAACGATTTCCGTCACACCGGGATCATTGATCGAATCGATAAAATCCGCGCTGTTTATGATGACTGTCTCCGCCTGCGCCGCGCGCACGGGGGACAGCAGTACGACGGCGGCGAACAGAAGCGCCGCGGCGGCGGAACCGATGGACAAACGACGATGCATGGAGCGTTCAGGCCTCCTTGGATGTTCTATCACAGAGTATATTCGTTGATATTGGCATAATCTTGGCAAAATCGAAACGTATTCCCGCAAAATTCTTTCGCCGGGAACCTACACAATCCTTTCTTTCCATGCCATGATTATGCCACACGGGGAAATTAAGATGGAATCGAATTTATCGGGGAGGTCTATCCATGGAACATGCGGAGAACGGATACGCTGCGGCGATCCGGGACAAACGGCGCAAGAAGCGCATCCGTACCATTTGTATTGCCGGCGGCGTCGCCGTGCTGGTCGTTGCGGCCATCCTCTTTCTGTTCTCGAGCCTGGGCAAACAGGCCGAGATCACGAGCGTGCTGACCTACCGGGCGACGGCCGTGTCCGAGGGCGAGATCCGCTCGACGGTCTCCGGCAGCGGCACGCTTTCGTCGCTGCACCTGCAGACCGTGACCGCGGCCGACGACGTGAAGGTCGAGAGCGTCAACTTCGCCGCGGGCGACGCGGTCAAGGAGGGCGACATCGTCATGACGCTGTCGTCGACCGCGCTCAAGGACACGCTCGACGACCTGCGCGACCAGCTCGCCGACGTGCAGGAGGACCTTGCCACCGTGGATCAGACGCGCTCGTCGCTCTCGATCAAAGCGGAGCAGGCCGGCGTGGTCAAGGTGATCAACGCCAATGCGGGCGACCTGTGCGAGGACGTCGGGACCCTGTGCGTCATCTCGACCGACGGCAAGATGAAGGTCGTCATCGACGCGCCGAGCGGCATGAAAAAATACGACGAGGTGACCGTCTCCGTCGCAGGCGACACGATCGACGGGCGCGTCACCGATATTTCGGTCGGCCGCGCCACGGTCATGATCGACACCGACGACTACGACGTGGGCGCCGCGGCCACTGTGTCCAACGCGTCCGGCGAGACGCTCGGGACCGGCGCGCTCGACGTCAACGAGCACGTCGACGTGACGGCCTCCGCGGGCCGCATTGAGAGCGTCAAGGTTGAGCTGAACCAGTCCGTCAAGTCCGGCAAGACGCTGTTCCGGCTCTCGGACGGCGCGCCGTCCGACGATTACCTGTCCTATAAGGAGACCGAGGCCGACCTGCTCGAACAGATCGAGGACACGCAGGACGCGCTCGTCGTCCGCGCGGAAAACGACGGCATACTCGCCACGCTGTCCGTCGACGCGGGCGACGAGGTCGACGCGGGCGGGGCGCTGTGCGTGCTGTCCGGCACCGACGGCTATGAGATCACGCTCGCCGTCGACGAGCTGGACATCGCGTCCGTCAAGCTCGGCCAGGACGTCGCCGTCACATTGGACGCGCTCGAGGACCAGGAATTCACCGGCAAGGTCACGAACATCTCGTTCGCCGGCAGCGGCAGCTATGTGACCAGCTACACCGTCACGATCACGACCGACCCGATCGCGGGCGCGTACCCGGGCATGACCGCCTCGGCCGCGATCACGACCGAGACCAGCGGGCAAACGACCATCGTGTCGGTCAACGCCGTGCAGTACGAGGGCGACACGGCCTATCTGCTGCTCTGCGGGGACGACGTTGCGGCCGGCGCGGCGAAGAACGAGACCGAGTTCGACATCGCGTCGCTTGAGCGCCTCACGGTGACGACGGGCATGTCCGACGGCTCCTACATCGTCGTCACGGCCGAGGGCCTCTCCGCCGGCGACCTGATCTGGGTGCCGCAGCGGACCACGACCTCCGTCTACTCGAGCGACGATTCGACGACGACCATGTTCACGCAGGGCGGCATGGGCATGCAGGGCGGCGCCAGCTTCAGCAGCAGCGGCCGCGGCAACAGCTATTCCGGCGGCGGCTACCCCGGCGGCAACATGCCCGGCGGCGGCATGCAGGGCGGCGGCAACTTCCCGGGTTGACGGGAGGGACGCCGTATGATCCGCCTTGAGCATATCTACAAGACCTATGTCGTCGGCGACGAGGCTGTCCACGCGCTCAGCGACGTGTCGCTGCATGTGCAGAAGGGCGAGTTCGTCGCGGTGTGCGGACCGTCCGGCTCCGGCAAGACGACGCTCATGAACACGATGGGCTGCCTCGACCTGCCCGACGACGGCAGCTACTTCCTCGACGGCGTCGACGTGTTCGCCTGCTCCGACCGCGAGCTCTCGCGCATCCGCAGCAAGAAGGTCGGCTTCGTGTTCCAGCAGTTCAACCTGCTCGACCGGATGACCGCGCTCGAGAACGTCGAGCTGCCGCTGATCTACCAGCGATGCTCCGCCAGGCGCCGCATCGAGCGGGCCAAGGCCGCGCTCGACATGGTCGGGCTGGGTAACCGCATGCAGCACCTGCCCTCGCAGCTCTCCGGCGGCCAGCAGCAGCGCGTCGCAATCGCGCGGGCGCTTGCCAGCAACGCCAAGGTGATCCTCGCCGACGAGCCGACGGGCAACCTCGACTCCAAGTCCGGCAGCGAGATCATGCGGCTCATCTGCCGCCTCGCCGAGCAGGAGCATACGATCGTGATGATCACGCATAACCAGGAGCTGGCCAAACAGGCGCAGCGCACGGTCTACGTGCGCGACGGGAAGCTATATCATACGCTGGAGGAGGCGAACGAGGCATGACCATGTTTTTAAACACGCTGCGGCTCGCCATCCGCTCCACGCTCGCCAACAAGATGCGCTCGTTTCTGACCATGCTCGGTATTATCATCGGCGTGATGAGCGTCGTGATGCTCGTCTCCCTCGGCCAGAGCACGACGAGCACGATCACGTCCGCGATCTCCGAGATGGGCACCGACCTCATCACCGCGATGGTGACCGACGAGGACGTCTCGCTGACGGCCGACGACTTCATGGTCCTCGACCAGTACGAGGCCATCGCCGCCGTTTCGCCGTACCTGACCGTCAGCTCCACCGCGCGCGCCGGCAGCAACTACCTCTCCGTCTCCGCGCTCGGCGTCACGGACAACTATATGAGCGTGTCGAACCTCGCCGTGCAGGCCGGCCGCGGCATCGTCGCGTCGGACATCGAATGGCGCACCGATGTGGCCGTGATCGGCATCGACATCGCCGGGGAGCTGTTCGAGAGCTACGACGTGATCGGCAAGACGTTCCAGATGAGCAGCCACACGTTCACGATCGTCGGCCTGCTCGAGGAGAGCGGCTCCACGCTCGCAGGTTCCCTCGACTCGCGCGTTTTGCTGCCGCTCACGACCGCGCAGCGCGTCTCCGACTCGACCGCCATCACGACCTGCTACATCAAGGCCCGCTCCGCCGAGGACGTCGAGCTCGCGCAGGCGCTCACCGAGTACCGCCTCTATTCGCTCACCGGCGACGAGGACTCCTACAGCGTCTACAACATGTCCGAGCTGCTCGACACGCTCGACGACGTCATGAGCACGCTCTCGCTGATGCTCGGCGGCATATCCGCCATTTCACTGCTCGTCGGCGGCATCGGCATTATGAACATCATGCTCGTGTCGGTCGCCGAGCGCACGCGCGAGATCGGCATCCGTAAGGCGATCGGCGCGCGCCGGCTGCATATCCTGATGCAGTTTTTGATCGAGGCCTGCGTGCTCTCGCTCACCGGCGGCGCGATCGGCCTCGGCGTCTCCGCGCTCGGGCTGAAGCTGTTCGCCGTGCTGTCCGGCTACGGCATCACCATGTACGGCCCCGCCGCCGCCTACGCCATGCTCTTCTGCATCGCCATCGGCGTGCTGTTCGGCAGCTATCCCGCCGCCAAGGCCAGCAAACTCACCCCCATCGACGCGCTGCAGCGGCGGTAAGGGGACGGGGGCACGGAGTACGGGGATACGGGGTACGGGGTACGGAGGGCGAGGTGTGAGGTACGAGGTACGTTTGGGGGACTCTGTCCCCCAAACCCTCTGCCAAAGGGACACGTCCCTTTGGAAACCCAAATAATTCCGCATGTTTTCCTGCGGGTTCCAAGGGGTCGATGAAGCGAAGCGCAGGCCGGTGAACAAGGGAGCACACGCCGAAAAGGGCGTGTGCTCCCTGTCAAAAAAGTTCCGGGATTTTAAGGGCCGCAGCCCTCAACCCATCGATTCCGGCTGTGTCGGCTTTGCCGGCGCAACGGACCGCCCCCTAGGGGCGGGTTCCTCGTGCTTTTTGCCGCCCGGGAGTCCGAAGGACGAGAGGCAAAAAGCGGTTATCCCGTCAAAAAACTGGTTTTTTAACGGACTACGCGGGAGCGGGCAAAAGCCCGATCCCGTGTTTTTCACATCGCTGTGACAAGCTACATATCATATTGGTATGGATCAACTGATGACTTGGCAAAGCCTGACGACCTACGGCGGGTCCGTGCTGGCGACGGGCATTGTAACGCAATTTATGAAGGACATCCCCTGCTGCAAGCGTGTGCCGACGCGGATATTCTCATACCTTGTCGCGGTCGTGCTGCTGCTGCTTGCCACGGGATTTACATCCGGGCTGACGCTGGCCAACACGGCCATCGTCCCAATCAACGCGATGGTCGTTTCGCTGGCGAGCAACGGCGCCTTCGACGCGCTCAACACCCCGCGCGGGCCCCGCTGCTAGCGCAGCGTCCGCGGCCCCTGCGGCTTGTCCGGGTCGATGCCGAGACGCCTAGCCCGCTCCGCGGCCTCCTGTGCCTCGTCGGCGCGCAGGTACCCGCCGATGCAGAGCACGGACGTGATGATCGCGCAGACGGACAGCGCCGCGACCACCCACTTGGTGATCTCGTTCATCATAAAGCGCATGTTGCTGTTGACTTTGTCCAGCACGAACAGAACGAGGCACATCGTGCTCAGTATCAGCGTCAGGTGCGGAATCGCGCGGATCCCTCTCATGGGTGCTCCCCCTCCCGTGTGTACGTCTCTTCCCCGAAGCGTTCGGCTATTGCGCGCCCTGGGGCTGTTCCAGATACGACGCGCTCAAAAGCGGCTCGGCCACGTAGATGATATCGCTGACATCGCGCGCTTCCCCGCCCTCGGGGTGGCTTGCGACCTCGTCGTTGAACGTCATCACCGCCGTGTCGCCGCCGTCGAGGTTAAACGCGAGCTCGCAGCCCAGGCTGTAGAACAGGTTGGACAGCTCCGGAATCGTCATGCCGACGGAGTAGTTCTTCTGCCGCCCGTCGACCAGTACGAAGCAGTAATGGCCCGGCTCGTAGTAGCCGATGGCCGCGCGCGGGTTCAGGCCGCCGACGGTCGTGTTGTAGCTCTTGGGAACCTCGCCGCCGGTCAGCAGCACCGGCCCGAAGCACCAGATCTGGTACGGTCCGCGCGCGTAGATCGCGTCGAGGTCCGGGTCGTTATAGGCGCAGTACGCTTCCATGGTGCCGTCGGTATACAGCACGAGGATGTCGGAGGCGAGCGGCTCCTTGCGGATCCATTCGCGGCCGTTGCGCACCGCGACGTTGCCGCTCTTGCGGAACGCGAAATAGTCGCCGGATATGGCGGCGACCGCGCCGTTGAGGGTGGCCATTTCGAGCGTGGGCATGCGGTTAAAGTCGATGTGCTCGAGCGCGACGGCCGTACGGAGGCACGTCACGTCGCGCACATAGATGTCCGCCACGTAATAGGTCACCTTCCCGGTTTCAACCTTCTCGAGCGTGACGGACACGTTCTCGCTTTTGTAGCTGTTCCCGTCGCGCACGACGCCGCCGCGCGTGAACCGGTCGGCGTACTTGCCCTTCAACAGGTCGTTCGGGTCCGGCGTAGCGACAGGCGCGATGGCGGGCAGATCGCCCTCCGGCGTCGGCGTGGCCGCGGGCACAAGGACGGGCGCGGGCGTGTTTGCGGAAAGGATCTCGACGGGCTGCATCCGGTCCACGCGCACGTGGTGGAAGTATGCAAACGTGAGCAGCAGCACCGCGAAAATGAAAAAGTCGGCGATCACCATTCCCAGAATCCGCTTGCCTCTCGTCGAACCGTTCCCGCTCTCCATTCGGCCCTTACCGCTCTTCCTTTCCTCTCTTTTCGATGAATACGTACCAGCGCTGGAGCAAAAAGCTCAGCGGGTAGATCAAAAGCTCCACGACGATCTTGGCGGCCGCGATCGGCATGATGAGGATCATCAGCTCCATCAGGCCGTAGTTGACGGCCAATAGGATCGCCGCCATGGAATAGTATCTCCAAACGCTGCCCTTTACACCACCGCTGCGGAACACATAGTTGTGGTTGATACAGAAGTTGACGAACGAACTGATCAACCTTGCGCCCACAACACTGATGAGCAGCGAAAACCGCATCCCGCTCGTCGCCGCCGACAGTACGATCAAAAGAACGTAGTCGAGCACGGCGCAGGTCAGCGAGCTTGCCACAAACAGCAGGATCATCTTATAGATGCGCCAGGCGTCGCTCACCGCGTGAAAATGCGAGCTGGCGTTTTCGTTGATGTACACCGTCTCGATCGGCACCTCGACGATCGGGACGGCGTGCTTTGTGGCGTACAGCAGCACGTTGATCTCGTACTCGTAGCGGTCGCCCGAAAGCCCGAGCATCTCCGGTATGCGCCTGACCGAGAACGCGCGCAGCCCCGTCTGCGTATCGAACACGCGCACGCCCGTCGAAACGGCGAACACCACGCGCGTAATCGCGTTCCCCGCGCGGCTCTTGAACGGCACGTCGCCCGTAAAACGCCTGGAGCCGAGCACCAGCGCGTCCGGCTGCGACTGCCACGCTTCGCTGACGCGCACGATATCTTGCGGCAGGTGCTGGCCGTCCGCGTCGACGGTCACGAGCCCCTCGTCCTCGGCGTACGCGGTCTTGGCGTACGCGTACGCGGTCTTGAGCGCCGCGCCCTTGCCGCGGTTCGTCTCATGACGGAGCACCACCGCGTGCGCGGACACCTCACTAAACACAGCGCGGCAGCGCTCGTCGCTGCCATCATCCACAATCAGGATGTCGTAGTCGGTTTCCCGTTTCAGTCGCCGGACCAGGTTGACCAGTTTCGCGTCCGGCTGATAAGCGGGGATAATTACAATCATTTCGCCTGTATCCTCCTGCAGTATACGAAACCCATAGGCAAATTATTATACCGCATCCGTTTAAAACTTCAAATAGCAATTCGTGATTATTCGTCCAAACCCGCTTGGCAATAATGTAAACACTTTGAAATATCTTTGGATAGACGTTACAACCGTTTTAATTCTGATATAATAAGCGTGGCATATCCCTTTGCGCGGCTTTCGCGCACGGGGATCACGGGAAAGGAACAAACCCCTGTATGGATCAGCACAACGAGACCGTCATCTTTGGAAACGGCGCCAAAAAGCGCCGCGCGTCGCCGCCGTTTATGGCGGAAACGGACAAGGACCGCGTGCAGGCAGATAACGTGGAGGCGTTTTTGCCGACCGATTATTTCTCCGATTCGCCGAAAAAGCCCGCGCGGAAGAAAGCGAAGAAAAAGCGTTTAACGCGCAAAAAGAAGGTCATGCTGCTTGCGCTGGCCGGCGCGCTTGTCCTGCTGCTCGGCGCGGGCGCCACGTACGTGTACAACCTGCGCTACAACCCCGGCTCGTTTTTCCAGAGCGGCTCCGCGCCGTCCGCCTCGACCACGCCCGCGACGCAGTCGATATTCGGGCCGGAGGCGACGCCGTCGCCCACGCCGGCCGCCACGGACGAGCTGA
>CAZIRB010000050.1:0-15667 GCA_964541695.1 uncultured Oscillospiraceae bacterium | reverse complement strand
CGGCGCGTTGATCCCGGCGCTCGGCATTCTGCCGAGCGCGCGCATTCGCGCGGCGGGTCAAAAAGCGGGACGGCGGTTCGGAAACGTAGGTGCTCTATCCATAACGGGGCGTTTGCGGGGCACGCCGGGGAAAACGGCGCGTTGATCCCGGCGCTCGGCATTCTGCCGAGCGCGCGCATTCGCGCGGCGGGTCAAAAAGCGACCGAAGCCCGTGACAAACGCGGCCGCAGGGGCTATAATATCCCCGCGGGGCAAAGCGGCGCGTTTTTCGCCTTTGTCCGGCAGATTTCGACCGAAACGGAGGCGACCCGGCATGGCCCGCGCAAGCGGCATCCTCCTTCCGATCTTCTCGCTCCCGTCGCCGTACGGCATCGGCGCGTTCGGCCGCGATGCGCGCGCGTTCGTCGACTTTCTCGCATCGGCGGGCC
This sequence comes from uncultured Oscillospiraceae bacterium, assembly GCA_964541695.1. Lineage (GTDB taxonomy): Bacteria > Bacillota > Clostridia > Christensenellales > CAG-138 > CAZKGE01. Next base: position 15,239 of record CAZIRB010000050.1, on the reverse strand, counting down.
AGAAATACTGGCAGGTGCTGCCGCTCGGCCCGACCGGGTACGGCGACTCGCCGTATCAGGCGCTGTCGTCGCACGCCGGGAACCCGAACTTCATCGATCTCGGCCTGCTGTGCTGCGAAGGGCTGCTCGACGAGGGCTTTCTTGCCGGCTTCGACTGGGGCGATGATCCCGCGCGCGTGGACTACGCCGCGGTCAACGCTTCGCACCGCGCCGCGCTCAACAGGGCGTTTGAGACGTTTTGCCAAAGCCGCGAACGCTGCGCGGCGCTTGCCGCGTTCCGCGCCGAAAACGAAAGCTGGCTTACCGACTACGCGCTGTACGCCGCGCTCAAGGATCGTTATGGCGGCGCGCCGTGGACAGACTGGCCGGACGGCGCGCGCACGCGCGAGGAGGACGCGCTCGGCGAATTCCGGCGCGAGCTGACGCGCGAGATCGAATTCCACGCATTTACCCAATACGAATTTTTTTCACAGTGGCGCGCGCTGAAGGCCTACGCCAACGCGCGGGGCGTGCGCGTCATCGGCGACGTGCCGATCTACGTGCCGCTCGATTCCGCCGACGTGTGGGCGCGGCGCGACGTGTTTTTGCTCGACGAAAACGGCGTTCCCGCCGCCGTGGCCGGCGTGCCGCCGGATTTCTTCACCGTCGACGGCCAGCTCTGGGGCAACCCGCTCTACGACTGGGGCGCGCTTGCCCGCGACGGCTACCGCTGGTGGCTCGACCGCCTCCGCGCCGCGGCGGAGCTGTTCGACGCCGTGCGCTTCGACCATTTCCGCGGCCTGTCCAGCTATTGGCGCGTGCCGTACGGCGAGACCACGGCGCGGAACGGCGAGTGGATGTCCGGTCCCGGACTGCCGTTTATCGACGCGGTCAAGGCCGCGCTTCCGGAGCTTATGATCATCGCCGAGGACCTCGGGTACCTCACGCCCGATGTGCTTGATCTGCTCGCCGCCTCCGGATTCCCCGGCATGAAGGTGCTGCAGTTCGCGTTCGACGCGCGCGAGCCGAGCTGCTACCTGCCGCACACCTACGAGCGCCGCTGCGTCTGCTATACCGGCACGCACGACAACACGACCGCCGCCGCTTTCTTTTCCGAGGCCGCGCCCGACGACGTCGCCTTTGCGGTCGAGTATCTCGCGCTCACCCGCGCGGAAGGCTACGTCACGGGCCTTTTGCGCGGCGGCAGTTCCTCCGTGGCCGATCTCTTCGTCGCGCAGATGCAGGACTGGCTGGAGCTCGGCGCCGACGCGCGCACGAACGTCCCCGGCACGCTCGGCGGCCGCAACTGGCAGTGGCGCATGCCGGAGGGTGCGGCGGATGAAGCGCTCGCGGCAAGGATCGCGGAGATGACGCGAAGATACGGGAGGTAGGGGCGGGAGAAACTCCTGCTTTTAGACCGCTGAAATAAGGAACGTTGGAGGCCCCGCCTCCAAGCCATTGGATTTCGCGAGGGCTCTGTCCTCGCGCACCCGCTTCTTTTCTTAAAAAAAGAAGCAAAAGATGCGAGGGACATTTTCATTGGGTTGCCTATTGAAATAGTATTTTGAGCCAAGCACCGCCTGCGGGGGGACGGAGTGACACGCAGGTCCGGTAAGCAAGTTACTATTTCGACTTTTCCTGCGGGTTTCCAAAGGGGTTTCCCCCTTTGGTGGGGTGCAGGGGCAAAGCCCCTGCAAAATCCCGTACCCACCGTCCCCCGTCCCCGTTTCTCTACGTGAAGTTTGCATTTGGTTTGCTTGACAGCGTATCCTCGGCGCGTTACGCTGTACGCATGCGACTGGTTCGACGGATTTCGACGCTTACGCTCGCGCTTTTATTGTTCATACTCTCGTTCCCGGCCGCCGCGCGCGCGGACGGGCCGCGGCAGCTTGTGTTTAACGAGGACGGAACATTCACGGTCATGCTGGTCGCGGACGCGCAGGATCTGCCGTACGTCTCGCCATATTTTGTACGCGCGCTCGGCGGCGCGCTGGACGATTACGACGTCGACCTCGTCGTGTTTCTGGGCGACCAGCTCGACGGCGGGAGCCCGCTGTTTCGGTTCGGCTCGGCGGAACGCAACGTGCGCCGCGGGATCAACGGCGTGCTCACGCCCGTGGCCGGCCGAAATCTGCCGTTTGCGTTCGTGTTCGGCGGCCACGATATGGAGGCCGGCTTGAGCGCCGAGCGGCAGCTCGCGATCTACCAGTCCTACGCCGGCTGCCTCACGGTCGACGCCGACCCGGACCTGCCGGGCTGCGGCACGTGCGCGCTGCCCGTGCGCTCCGCCGACGGCGGCGAGGTGCTGCTGAATCTGTACCTGTTCGACTCGGACGGCACGAGCATCGACGGCGGCGCCGTATCGGCCGAGCAGATCAACTGGTACCGGCAGTCCGGCGACGCGCTGCGGGCCGAGAACGACAACACCGCCGTGCCGTCGGTCGCGTTTCTGCACACGGTCGTGCCCGAGGTCTACGATGCGCTCGAGACCGCGCAGGCGGGCGCGGACGGCTCATTTATGGGCGAGGGCGCGCGTGAAAACCAGTATTTTTCGAAGGATTCGGCCGACATCCTGCTTGGCGACATGAACGAGGCGCCGTCCGCGGCGCTGATCAATAACGGCCTGTTTGCGGCCTTTCAAGAACAGCGCGACGTGTTCGCCGCGTTCTTCGGTAACGACCACCTCAATACGTTCCTGACCGCCGAGGGCGGCGTCGACATCGTCGCGGTGCCGGGCGCAACCTATGCGGCCTACAACACGCGCGCCACCCGCGGCGTGCGGCTCGTGCGCTTCAACGAGGACAACGTGCGCGATTATGAAACGATATTCGTGCCGTTCTCCGCATACGAGGACGTCTCGATGTTCGGCGTGATCCCCTATTACCTCACGACGACCACGCGCGTCTCCGGCACGGCGAAGGTGCTCGGACTCGCGGTCGCGGTCGTGTTCGCGCTCGCGTTCCTGTTCCTCCTCGACGCGCGCAATAAGCGCAGGATTCCGCCGCCTTACGACGACGGCAAGGAGGATTTGCTGGAAGCGGAAGGGGCGGATAGAGCGGACGATGAGGCCGGGACGTAAGCCGGAATTCGAAGGCAGCGCCTAGAGGAACGTTTTGCGGGGACGCTGTCCCCTACCTACAGTTCGCAATAGTCGCGCAAGCCTGTATCGGCTTGCGCTCTTTTGCTCACTGAGCCTTCGCTTCGCTTGATCCGCCACAGGCGGCGCTCAGCTTCGGCCCCCTGCCAAAGGCACGTCCCTTTGGAAACCCAATACAAAAAGCAGCCGGGATCGGCTGCTTTTTAGTTGTGCTTCAAAATGGGTCACGTTTCCAAAGGAGTTAAAATTGAGCGCCCTCTGGGCGGATCAAGCAAGACGCAGGCTTTTTCGGGAAAAGCTTTCAGGCATTAAAGTCAGATTACAGCAAAATGCATCGGGATTCCCAAGGGACGTGTCCCTTGGGCAGGGGTGCGGGGACAGAGTCCCCGCAAAGCGTTCCCTTCGTTCTACTCTCCCGCCCCCTCAGTCAATCCCGCCAGCGCCGCGGCGAAGCGCTCCGCGTTCTTGTCCGCGTCGAACGCGTGTTCCCACAGCCGCAGCGCGCCGTCGGACAGCCGTCGTTTCTCCGCCTCCGAACGCGCAAAATAGTCCAAAAGCGCGCGCGCGATCTGTTCCGGCGAGGCGTCGCACGCAAGCAGCACGCCCGTGTCCGGCGTGACGATCTCGGACACGCCGCCCACGTTTGTTGCCATGGCGGGCACGCCGACGGAGAACGCCTCCATGATCGAGACGGGCAGCCCCTCGCTCTCGGACACGTTCAAAAACAGATGCGCGCCGACGCCGCGGTAATACGGCGCGATATCGGCGTTTTCGAGGCGGCCGCAGAACGTAACGCGCACGTTCCCCTTTTTGCCCGGCGCGGCCTCCGCGCGCGCGCGCAGCGCGGGCAGCTCCGCGCCGTCGCCGATGTGATGCCAGTCGACGGGGACACCGTCGATGCACGCAAGCGCGTCGATGATGCGGTCGATGCGCTTGACGGGCATCGCACGGCTGCAGCTCACGATTACAAACCGATCCGGGTTTGGTTCTACGCGCGCGCCGACGTTGCCGCTGCCCAGGTAATACACCGCGCGCCTCGCCGCGCCGGCCGCATACGGACGGCTTTCGTAATAGGCCAGCCCCTGGCGGCTCACGAACGCGAGCAGGTCCATGCTCTGTGAGAGCGCGCGCCGGAACGGCTGCCACAGCTCCTTTGTGCGCTCCTCGTAGAGGTCGTAGCCATGCAGCCGCACGGCGGCGCGAATGTTTCTATGCCGTCTTTTGAGCAACAGCAGCGCGTACGCGGGCTCGCGCGCCCACAGGCTGTAACAGACGTCCGGCAAAAAATCGGGAAGCACGGTTTTTTCGAGCGAACGCGCGTAGCGGTGCGCGTGCAGATAGCTCCAGAATATAAAGCCCGCGCGCTTATAAAGCAGCCGCGCGCCGCCGCGCGCGCAAAACGCGTCAATCAGCTCGCGGTAAAAGCGATGGTCCGTCAGCACGCCGGCAAGGCCCGGCAGGAACCCGCCGCGCGGCACGTCGGCCGCGGGGATGCCCGATATCGCCGCGCCGTTGTCCGCGTCTTCAAGCGGATAGCATGACGCGATGCGCACGGCAAAGCGCGCGGTAAACTTCGCCAGCTCCGGCTCGAGGAACGTCGCCTCGCCGCGCGTGAACGGATAGCCCTGCGTCAGGACCAACAGATTTTTCATGCACCGTCACCGCCCTTTAGCAATTTCTCCAGCGTCCGCGCCAGGTTCGGGTACGAAAAGCGCGCGATATATTCGCGGTCCGGGTCGAACAGCGGCGCTTCGTCCGCCGCAAAGCGCGCGTACTGCTCCGAAAGATACCGTTTCAGCGCGCCGTAGTCCGCCTCCCCGCCCGTCTCCTCGGCGCACACGCCGAGCCGCGCGCGCGCGACCACCTCGGCGGGCAGGCTGCCGCCGCGCTCGCCCGCAACGGCGCAGACGACGGGCCTGTCCATCATCATGTACTCGAGAAACTTGGCGGGAAATATCGCGGGCTTATCGTCGGAGCTCCAGGCCGCAAACAACAGTACGCGCGCGCGCTTTTCGAGGGCGAGCGCCTCCTGCCGCGGCAAAAAGCCGTGGTCGCGCACGCGCTCGGCAAGACCGGCCGCCGCGGCCTGCGATAAAAACCGGTCCGCGCTCTGGCCCGCGTAGTCGAGCGCGACGCGGGTTTTGTCGATCAGCCCCTCCGCGCAAAGCTCCGCCACGGCGCGGAATACCGGCGAAAAGTCCTGCTTGTCGTAGATCTGCCCGCAGTAGGCGATGCGGAATAGGCCGTCCGCCGGTTCTGCGGATTCAATGCGGGCCAGGTCCTCGGGGTCGAAGCCGTTGAACAGCACCATGGCGCGCTTATCCTGCGGCACGCGGTTGTCGGCAAGCACGCTCGGGAACGCCGCCGTGACCGCGTCCGCGCGCGCGTATACGCGGCTAAGGAAACGCTCGGCATCACGGTTTTTAGCCAGCTTCGGAAACACGGGCAAGTACGCGTCGCGAAAGTCCGCGACCCAGCGCTTCGCGCGGCCCCTTTTCATTAAATCCAGCGCGATATCGTGCGAGCAGTTCGTGTTCCAGGACGAGAAGATCGCGTCGTACGCCGTCCGGTCCGCGCGCGTGCACGCGCGGTAGCGGCGCGTAAAGTCGCGGTCGCACCAGACCCACATCACGCGGTACATCAACTGAAATATGCTTGGGAGAAATGATCGTTTACCCCGTTCGGCGGGCTGCGCCTTTGCCGCGCTTTTTTGCGGCCTGTTGCCGCGCGTGCGGTCGAACGCGGCAAAAAAATCGTGGACGGCGCGGTAGAAAACGCCGTTTGTGATGCGGTAGATGCGAAGGGTTTTGATGTCGTCCGCGAGCAGCGCGTCGGCGACGTCGACCTCCGGCGCGCAGGCGTAGACCGTCACGTCGTGCCCCATGCGCGCAAGGTATTTGGCGAATTTTGTGGACCGCACCGCCCCGATCGTGTTCTCGGGACCGAAGTGCCGCGCAACGATCAGAATTTTCATTTCAACAGTATATCATGCGCGGCTTTGCCGCGTCAAAACGAGAGCGCGGTAAGTTTCGCGTATTCGGTAAAGATCCCTGTCCCGTTCCACGCCGCAGAGTCGAGCGAGACGCGGTAGCCGGAGCAGTTGCCGGGATACCAGTCGAAAAACGGTTTCTCCGCGTCCCCGGAATACCGCCGCATCAGCGTCATGATCACGCCGCCATGCGTCACGACGATCAAACGCCGATCGCCGCGCGCGGCCGCGTCGCGTACGGCCGCCGTCAGCGCGTCCTCGCAGCGGGCGACAAAGCTCTCGGCCGTCTCGCCGCCGGGACAGGGCAGCGCGCATTCCGCGGCGACCCACGCAAGGTAGCCCGCGTCGTTTGCCAGCTCCTCCGCGATTCGCCCCTCGAAGGCGCCGAAGTCCATCTCGCGGAAGCCGTCGTAGGGGACGAGCGCCGCGTTCGGGAACAGGATGTTCGCCGTCTGCCGCGCGCGCAGCATGGGACTTGCCGCAACTAAGCGCACGTCCGGGAAGCGGCCCGCCCGCGTGGCCAGCGCGCGCCCCTCGTCGGACAGCGGCTCGTCGGTGCGGCCAAGGTAGCGCAGCTCGCGGTTGCTCTTGGTCAGCCCGTGGCGGATCAGGTATACGTCCAACTATCGTTCCTCCTTGAGTACGGTTGGGATGCCGCAGACGAGGCGCACGACCTTGCTCGCGCGCTTTGCCAGCTCAATGCAGAGCCGACCCGTCGCCTCGCGCGCGGCGCGGCCCTCCGGCGACATCGGGATGATGCCGCCGCCGACCTCGTTGCAGATCACGACCTCTTTTTGCGCCAGCGCGTCGAGCAGCGCCATGCTGTGCTCCGGATCGCGCCCGACGAGATTCTGCAGATTAAAAATCACCGGCCGGCCGTCGAGCACGGCGTCGGCCATGTCCGCGTCCGAATAGCCGAGTATCTCGCGCGCGTACGTGCGCTTGCCCGCGGCCATGCCGCCCAATATCAGAACCATATTGCCGCCTTTCCCGCGAATACCGCGCACAGGAGCATGACTAGCTCCGCAAGCTGGATATAGAATCCGACGAGGTCGCCGCTCATGCCGCCGAAGTCGAATTTTGCGCGACGACGTACATATAGCAGTACGAACAGCGCGCCCGCGGCCATGGCGATCCCGCGCACGGAGTCGATCAATATGAGCGCGCCGGCGCACAGCGCCGAAACGGCGATCAAACCGGCAAGGCAGGCTTTTCGGTCCGCCGACCGCTGAAACAAAGCGAGCAACCCCTGCTCCGACGCGGCGGGCACGCCGAGAGCAAGCGCGCCGCCGAGCGCGCGAGAGAGCATGTGCAAGAGCGCGAACAGCAGCGCCGCGGGTTGGCCGAACGCCCCCTCCGCGCACAGCGCGAAGTAGCCGAGGAAATACGCGCACGCGAATATAACCGCGAACGCGCCCGCGTGCGGGTCCTTGAGGATTTCGCGCCGACGCTCGGGGGACGCGTGACTAGCCAATGCGTCGACCGTGTCGCAGAAGCCGTCGAGGTGGATGCCGCCGGTGACGAGCACGGGCAAAAGCGTCAGCCCCGCGGCGGTCAGGATCGTTCCGAACGCGAGCAGTTTCGCCAGCGCGAGATAGCCCCACAGCGCGAGGCCGACCCCGGTGCCGACGAGCGGCAGAAACAGCAGCGCGTATTTCTGCGCCTTTGCGTCGAAGGAACCCTGCGGCACGGGGACGCGCGAGAACATCGAAAACGCGAGCAAAAGCGCGCGGATTGCGGTCATGGCGCGCCGCCCCCCTTCAAAACGATCGGTATGCCGGCGACGAGCTCGGTCACGCGATCCGCGCGCGCGGCAAGGCGCGCGTTCACCGCGCCGAGCGTCCCGATGTAGCGCAATGTGTCGGCGTCCGGCTCGTTCCCGCCGCTGCCGACATCGTTCGTCACGACAAAAAGCGATCGGCAGCGTTTTTCGAGCGCCAGCACGCCGGACACGACCGCGTCGGCGGCGCGTTCACGCGCGCCCTCTTTTTCAAACATCTCGTTGGCCACGAGGTTGCAGAGGCACTCGAGCAGCGCCGAGCAGCCCGCCTGCAGCGGCGCATTGCCGACGTCGAGATATCGCTCGAGCGTGGTAAATCCCTTCCCCGCGCGCTCGGCGCGGTGGCGCGCGACGCGGCGCCCGCCCTCCTCACCGTACGGCAGCATGCACGCGATGTAGACGCGCGGGCCGGGGCAGGCAAAGAGCAGCGACTCGGCGTACGTGCTCTTGCCCGAGCCCGCGCCGCCGATGATTAGATGCAGCATCGTTCCGCCCCCTCTCCCCCTTAAAGTTACATGCCGATGTCGGCAAACGTCAGGAGCCCGTCGTACGCCGCGAGCGCCATGTCCAATATCGGGAACATCAGCGCGGCGCCCGTGCCTTCGCCGAGCCGCAGCCCCGCGCGGATGGGCGGCTCGAGGCCGAGCGCACGAAAGACGTGCGCGGCGGCCGGCTCCGCGGACAGGTGCGACGGCAGCATGCAAATGGCCGCGCGCGGGCAGAGCCGCACGGCGATGAGCGCCGCCACGGCGCTGATCACGCCGTCGATCAGGATGGGCACACGGTACAGCGCGCCGCCGAGGAACACGCCCGCCATGGCCGCGATGTCGAAGCCGCCGACTTTAGCCAGCACGTCCAGCGCGTCCGCGGGGTCGGGGCGGTTGACCAAAAGCGCGCGTTCGACGGCCGTCACCTTGCGGCAAAGCCCCTCGTCGGTCAGCCCCGCGCCGCGGCCCGTGGTCTCGGCCGCGGGCAGGTTCAGCAAGGCGGCTGCGACCGCGGCGGCGCTCGTCGTGTTGCCGATGCCCATCTCGCCGGTCGCAAGCAGGCCGTAGCCCGCCGCCTTCTTCTCGCGCACAAGCTCCATTCCGGTTTCGACCGCGCGCTCCGCCTGCTCGAGCGTCATCGCGGGACCCTGCGTCATGTCGCGCGTGCCGTCGGCAACACGGCGGTCCAGCAGGTTCGGTTCGCCAGGACGCGTGAACATCCCCATGTCGACGGCGAACACGTCCGCGCCCGCGCGCTTTGCCATCAGCCCCACGGCGGAGCGGCCCCTGGCGATGATCCGCGCCATCGTGGCCGTGATCGACGCGGGCGTTGCCGCCACGCCGCTTTTTGTCACGCCGTTGTCCGCGCAGAACACGAGCACGGCGCGCTTATAAAACGCCACGCGCTCCGTGCCCAACAGCCCCGCCGCGCGCACGAGGCAGCTTTCCAGATCCCCGAGGCTGCCGACGGGCTTGGCCAGGTTGTCCCAGCGCGCCCGGGCGCGCGCCGCCGCCGCCTCGTCGGGCGGCAGTATGTTCTCGTTTAAAGCGGCAAAATCCATGCCCTACTCCTCCCACTGCGCCAGCATCGAGCGCATCCAGCCGTGCACGTCGAGGCCGTAGACGCGCCCGAGGTTTTCGCGGGTCAGCACATCGCGCGGGGCCCCTAGGGCCACGACGCGGCCGCGATTAAGCAGCAGCGCCGCCGTGCCGAACGCGAGCGCGAGCGACAGGTCGTGCACGACCGACACGAGCGCGCGGCCCGGCGCTTTCAGCCACTCGCGCATCAAATCGAACGTATCGCGCTGATAGGCAAGATCGAGGTGGTTGACCGGCTCGTCGAGCAGCAACACGGCCGGATCCTGCGCCAGCGCCTGCGCAAGGAACGTCCTTTGCAGCTCCCCGCCGGACAGCGTGAGTACGGACTGCGCGCGGAGCCCCGCAAGCCCCGCCCGCGCGAGCGCGCGATTGACCGCCGCGTCGTCGTCCCCCGCTACGCCCTTCCCCGCGCCGCGCGCGTACGCGTACCGGCCCAGCCGCACGACCTCCTCGACCGTGAAGCCGTAGCCGACCGCATGCGTCTGCATCAACATGCCGAGCCGCTTCGCCCGCTCGCGCGCGGGCAGTTTTTTTGCGTCCGCGCCGCCGAGCAGCACGTCGCCCATGTAGGGCGCGCTCTGGGCGACCGCGTTCAATACCGTGCTCTTGCCCGCGCCGTTCGGACCCACGATCATAAGCCACGCGCCCTCGGGCACCGAGAAGCTCACGTCGTCGACGATCGTGAGCTTCCCATAGCGCACGGTCAGGTTGTTTACCTCCAGCATCATCCGGCCCTCCGCGCGCGCGCGAACAGGTATACAAACGCGATCGAGCCGACAAACGACGTCACCACGCCGATCGGCAGCTCGACCGGCCGCAGCACGACGCGGCCGAGCAGGTCGCACATTAGCAGGAATATCGGGCCGAAGAACAGCGTGGCGGGCAGGAGCCGCCGGTGGTTCGGGCCGGTCAGAAGCCGCGTCATGTGCGGGATCACGAGGCCGACGAACGCGATCGTGCCGCCGAGCGACACCGTCACGCCGATCAGCACGGACACCGCCACAAGGAGCGTGCGCCGCACGCGGGTTGTGTCCACGCCGATGTGGCGCGCGTGGCTCTCCCCGATCGCGAACGCGTTGAGCTCCGCGGCGTTTCTTAATATCACCGCGCCGCAGACGAGCAGCGCGCAAAGCAGCACCAGCGCGTTTTGATAGCTGCTGCCGGCGAGCGACCCCATCGTCCAGAACATGATCGAGCGCACGCGCTCGCCCGCGAACGTGACCACGAGGCTGATGATCGCGTTGGCAAACATCGAGAAGATCACGCCGATCAGTATGATCGTGCCGGTCGAGAGCGAGCGGTCGAGCCGCTCGGCCAGAAACAGGATCAGCACGAGCGAAAACAGCGCGAACACCGTCGCCGTGCCCATCGTGCCGGCAAGCGGCAGCCCGGGAATCGCAAACCCGAACGCGATGGCGAGCACCGCGCCGAGCGACGCGCCCGCGGACACGCCGAGCGTCGTGCCGTCCGCGAGCGGGTTTTGCAACAGGCCCTGCATCGCCGCGCCCGCGATCGACAGCGACGCGCCGGTCAGCAGAACGCAGAGCACACGCGGCAGCCGCACGAACGCGACGATCGGCGTTAGGCCTGTTTGGGAGACGGGTTGTCCCAAAATGAGCCGGTATACGGCCGCCAGCACGTCGGACGCGGGAACGGAAACGCTCCCGAGGCACACGCTCAGCACGAGCGCCATCAGCAGCGCCGCGCCGAGCAGCAGATAGGTTGCGGGCTTGAGTCCCCGTTCCATATATTACAATTACTCCCCGTAAACGAACGCGTACAGTTCGCCGACGGCTTCGGCCAGCCGCGGGCCGGGCCGCGTCATCGCGTTGGAGTCGGCGACGTACACCCTGCCGTTTTTGACCGCCGAAACGTCCCGCCAGCCCGCGCGCGAACGGATCTCCTCGTCCGGCGTTACGCCTTCGCCATAGTACATCGTGCAGGTCACGATGCAGTCCGGGTCGCGCGCGATCACCTGCTCCTCGGACACCTCGGCCCAGCCGGACACGTCGGAGAAGACGTTGGTCAGCTTCAGCATCGCGGCCATCTCGTCCATGAACGTGCCGCTGCCGGCCGCCCACAGGCCCCATTCCAGCGGCGAAACCTCGAAATAGATCGTCCGCTCCCCGGCGTTTTCCGGTACCTTGGCCGCGGCGTCGGCAAACGCTTTCTGCATGCTCGCAACCAGCGCCTCCGCCTCGTTTCCGCGCGCCGTGAGCGCGCCGGCAAGCCGGATGGCCTCGTACACGCCCGAAATGTCGTTTGCGGCCGTGACCGCGGTCGGGATACCGGCGTTCTCGAGCGCCGTCATCTGCTCGTCCGTCTGCGCCATCTTGGACATGAGCACGAGGTCCGGCGAGAGCGCGATGATCTGCTCGAGGTTCGTCTCCGCGCCGGACTGCACGACGGGCGCGGCAAGGCAGGCCTCGGGATAGTCGCAGTATTCGCCGCGGCCCACGAGCGCGTCGCCCGCGCCGATGGCGTAGAGGATCTCGCAGCTGGCCGCGTCGAGCGTCACGATCTTCGCCGCGGGCGCGGGAAGCTCGACCGTCCGGCCCGCCATGTCGGTGCAGGTAATTTCGGACGTTTCGGCGGGGCTCGGCGCGGCGGATTCGGCCGGGGCGGCCGTTTCGGCGGCGGCAGCGGACTGCGCCGGACGCAGGGTCCTGACCGCTACGAACGCCAGAACGGCCAGCAGCGCGAGCGCGAGCAGGGGATAGAAAAGCCGGTTTTTGCGTGTTTTGCGTTCCATTGTGATTCACTCCTTCTTTTTGCGTTGTGTTCGGAGCGAACGGCGGCGTGTTTGAGGAGCAAATCAAAAAGGGTTGCTCCTCCGGCCGGAGGAGCAACCCGTCATACAAAAGGAGAACCCGATTGTATCGTTTTCCCAACCCCAGAGGCTTACCATGCGTACAATCAGGTTTCCCGGCTTAGCTTCATCCTACTGGGGCGCCTTCCCGCCTGTATACGGCAGTGACATTTGCCCGTTCGTCGGCTTCACGGTTACTGGGATAGCCCGGAATTTTCATCCGCGTTCCCTCGGCGCTTCTTTTTCGCGCCGTCGCGCCCGGGTAGGGGCGCGCAATCGTACGGTCCATTCGTTCCGATCAAAAGTATAGCACGCGCGCGCACGCGCGTCAACGCGGCGGTGCGGTTGTGATACGCATAAATGCGCGGCGGGGGGCGGTTTTCGGGGAAGCTACCGCCGGTTGCGGGTTTACTGCGCGGACGTGCGGGCCTGCCGCTGCGCTTTGCCGGCCGCGGCGCGGTCACGTGTATCCTGCCGCCGCGCGTCTACCGCACGCGGTAGCCCGCCTCGGCGAGCCGCGTGCAGATTTCGCGCACGTGGTCGCGGTCGCGCGTTTCGATCTCGATGGCCACCGCCGCCTCGCCGATGGGCATGTCCTGCCGCATACGGTCGTGCTGCACGGAGACGATGTTCGCGCCCGCGTCGGCGATCATGGCGAGCAGCCGCGAAAGGTAGCCGGGCTTATCAGGAATCTGCGTGTCGATCAGCGCTTTCCTGCCCGCGCGGATCAGGCCCTTGTCGATGATGCGCGCGATCATCGTCACGTCGATGTTGCCGCCGGAGAGCAGCGCCACCGTCTCGCGCCCCGAGAGCGCGCACACCTTATTGGCCAGCACCGCGGCCACGCCCGCCGCGCCCGCGCCCTCGCTGACGATCTTGCCCTTCTCAAGCAGGTGCAGCACCGCCTTGGCGATGTCGTCGTCGTCCACGGTTACGACGCCGTCAAGGTATTCCTCGCAGTACGCGTACGTCTTCTGACCCGGCGTCTTGACCGCGATGCCGTCCGCGATCGTCGCCGCCGACGGGAGCGTGACGATATGCCCCGCGTCGAGCGAGGCCTTCATCGACGCCGCCGTGCGCGGCTCCACGCCGTAGACGAGCACGTCCGGCCGCGTTTCCTTGATCGCGATCGCCACGCCCGCGGCCAGCCCGCCGCCGCCGAGCGGCACGAGCACCTGCCCCGCCTTCGGCACGTCCTCAAGTATCTCGAGCCCCAGCGTGCCCTGCCCCGCGATCACCTGGTCGTCGTCAAACGGGTGCACGAACGTCGCGCCCGTCTGCTGTTCCAGCTCGCGCGCGAACGCGTACGCCTCGTCGTAGCTGTCGCCGCTGAGCACGACCGCAGCTCCGAGCGCCTCCGTGGCCGCAATCTTCGAGAGCGGCGCCGCCTTGGGCATTACGATCGTGCAAGTAAGCCCCAGCGCGCGCGCGGCCCGCGCCACGCCCTGCGCGTGGTTGCCCGCCGACGCCGCCAGCACGCCCGCCGCCTTCTCCTTCTCGGTCAGCTGCAAAATGCGGTTGGCCGCGCCGCGCACCTTGAACGCGCCCGTGACCTGCAAGTTCTCCAGCTTGATGAACAGCTCGCAGCCGTTCGGCAGCGTCATCTGCGTCGTGTCCGTGCGGCGGATGTACGGCGCGATGCGCTCGCGCGCCGCGAGTATGTCCTGTAGCGTTATGGGCATGTTCGGCCCTCCTTTTTAAAAACGTTTCTCTACTTTTCTTTCTAGAAAGAAAAGTAGCAAAAGAAAGTCAGGAGCTGTGCTCCGAATTTACGCACTTTCCCTAGCTTTCTTTTCGCTTCTTTTTCTTTCGCGAAAGAAAAGGAAGAAACCGTACTTCCCGTTCCCGCCGTACTCCCCGTCCTTACCCGTGCACCGCGCTTCCCGCCGCGCCGAGGAAGGCTTCCATGAGCGTCTCGGACAGCGTGGGGTGCGCGTGGATGGTTTCGCCGGCCGTTTTGGCGGTCAGCCCCGCGCGCATAGCCATGACGGCCTCGTGGATGATCGTCGACGCGCTCTCGCCGACGATGTGCGCGCCGAGGATCCGGCCGCTGGATTCGTCGCACACGACCTTGGCAAAGCCTTTTGTCGCGCCCATCGACGCCGCCTTGCCGTTGCCCGCGTACGCAAACTTCGACTCGGCGGCCGAGGCGCAGCCTGCGGCCCTGGCCTCGTCGAGCGTCATGCCGACGGACGCGATCTCGAGCAGCGCGAACACGCAAGCCGGCACAAGCTGCGGTTCAGCGCTTTTGCCGAGCAGCGCGTGCTCGACGGCCGCTACGCCCTGATGCGACGCGGAGTGCGCGAGCTGGCTGAGCCCGTTGACGTCGCCGACGGCGTACACGCCCTCGACGCTCGTCAGATAGTTTTCGTCGACGCGCACGTAGCCCTTGGGGTTGAGCGCAAGCCCGAGCCCGGCAAACGCCGCGGTCTCGGCGGCGCGGCCGATCGCCTCGAGCACCGTTTCGCACTCGATCTCCGCGCCGTCCTCGAGCGCGACGCGGCGCGGTTTTTCGCCGGTCACGCGCACGACGCGCGCGTTCGTGATAATCTTGATCCCCGCCGCGGACATCGAGGCGCGCAATGTCTCCGCAACCTCCGCGTCGAACATCGGCAGTATGCGCGGCATGAACTCGATCACCGTGACCTTGACGCCGAACGCGGCGAATATCGACGCGATCTCGCAGCCGACCACGCCGCCGCCAATGATCGCAAGCGACGCGGGCAGCGCGGGCAGGTCGAGAATGTCGTCGGTCGTCAACAGCCTGCCCTCGGACGGGATGCGGCACACGGGTTTCGAGCCCGTCGCGAGCACGATATGCCTGGCCGTGTAGGCGCGGTCCACGATCACCTCGTGCGCGCGCTCGACCCGCGCCTCGCCGGAGAGCACGGTCACGCCGTTTTTGGCCAGCAGGCCCGAAACGCCGGTCACGAGCTTTTTGACGGCGACGTTCTTGCGCTTCAGCACGGCCTGCCAGTCGAACGACGCGTTCTCGACCG
>CAZIRB010000049.1:5585-15792 GCA_964541695.1 uncultured Oscillospiraceae bacterium | reverse complement strand
GGCCCAGTGAGCAAGGGAGGGCAAGCCTAACAAGGCTTGCGCGACCATTGCGAACCGTGGGATTGGGGACGGAACCCCAACGTATTCTTGTCACAAGGCACAAGCCCAATGCGAGGAATCGGAAGGCGATGTCCGTTGCAGATGGCGGCGAGGGCCGGGACGCCCAAATATAGCCAACGAACCGGAGCGGATCAACTTCTCCCATCGGCTTGTTTTTTAAGGTTTTATACGATATACTGAACGTCAGTGGCGCGCGCAAGCGCGCCGCACTTCATCGGGATCGACAAGGGGGACACCGTCTTGGAACAAACCGCTTCCGGGCGTAAGCCGGGCAACGCCATCAACACGCTGCTGCGCATCTGTCTGCTCGCGTTTGCCGCGCTTCGGCTCATCAATTATTTCTACGCCGCTCTGCCGCTGCAGATCGCCTCCTGCCTGATCATGCTCGTCGTGATGGGCTTCTCCATGTTCCGCATCGATAAGATGACGCGGCGCGTCATCATCGGCATGTTCGTCGTCGGCGCCGTGCTGATGATCGTGTGCGGCGCCTCGGCCAAGGATTGGCTGTTCGCGCTGCTCAAGAACGGCAACCTGCTCACGCTTCTGACCATGGCGCCCATGCTGTCCGCGCCGTTCTTCTACGAGGATTACCAGGGCGAGCTCAAGACGCTCGCGCAGGCCAGAATGCAGAACCTCCTAGGCTTCCTCGTCCTGCTCACGATCAGCAGCCACCTGCTCGGCGTGCTCGTTAGCATCGGCGCGATCATTATCGTGTACGACCTGCTGCACCCGTTCGGCGATCTGTACAAGGCGAAGAATTCGTTCCTGGTCACGCTTGAGCGCTCGTACTGCTCGTCCGGCTTCTGGTCGCCGGCCTGGGCGTCCGTGATCGTGTACAGCGCGTACCCGGACGTGAAGTGGACGACCATCGTGCCCGTCGCGATCGGCTTCTCGATCCTGTTCAACGCGATCGGTCTCGGCGGCCTCGCGCTGAGCATCCGCCGCAACCCCGATCAGTACCCCAAGCTGACGCCGCCCGAGGGCGCGACCGTCAACTGGAAGAAGATCGTCACGATGCTCGTGCTGTTTGCGGGCATGATCGGCACGATCGTGCTGTTCGACGTGTTCACCGACTGGGACCTGATGTTCATCGTGCCCGTCGCGGCCGTGCTGTTCCCGCTGCTCGCCGCCGCCATACAGAAGCACTGGAAAGCCTACGGCACGCGCATGGAAAGCTACTACACCGCGTCGCTGATGAAGGTGCCGAGCCAGGTCGCGCTGTACGCGACGGCAGGCTTCCTCGGCAAGGCGATGGAGCTCTCCGGCGTCGGGGAACTGCTGCCAAGGCTCCTGCCGGACGTGTTTTCGAAGTATCCGCCGCTCATGATCATGGCGATGGTGCTGCTGATGGTCATCCCGTCGCTCGTCGGCATCCACCCGGCGGCGACCGGTACCGCCATGGTCGCCGCGCTCGTGCCCGCCACGCTCGGGCTGAGCAATTACACGTTCTGCCTCGCCATACTGTTTGGCTGGCTGCTGACGATCCTGATGTCGCCGTTCTCGTCGCAGTCGCTGATCCTCTCGGGCTACACGGGCGTCAGCAACTGGAAGCTGTCCGTCGGCAACAACTGGAAGTTCGCCGCAGTCTGCCTCGTCGTGTTCGCGCTGCTGATCAGCGTGGTCGGACCCATGCTGGGGTAAGGAACGGAGAATCTGGAGGGTTTCCGCGGGCGGCGCACAGCACCGCCCGCTTTTTGTTTGGGAACGAAGGAATAACGTTGCGGGCTCCGCCCCTAAACACCCGCCAAAGGGCCGAAGGCCCTTTGGAATCCCGAATAGTTTTTCGGGGCTTCTTAAGGGGTCCAGGGGTCTTCGATCCCTGGCGGGGGCTCGGGGGCGGCGCCCCCGAAACGGACCTGCCGTTTGGGAACCCAAGCAGTCTTTTGAACCCTCCTGCGGGGTCCAAGGGTCTTCGATCCCCGGCGGGGGCTCGGGGGCGGCGCCCCCGAAACAGGCCCGCAGTTTGGAAACCCGAACAGTTCTTCAGACCCTCCTGCGGGTTTTCAAAGAGGGCCGAAGCTGAGCGCCGCCTGTGGCGGATAAAGCGAAGCGCAGGCCCAGTGAGCAAGGGAGCACAGGCCCAAAAGGGCGTGTGCGACCATTGCGAACTGTGGGGATTCGGCCCTTTGGCAGAGGTTTGGGGACGGAATCCCCATCGTTCCTTCCGTTCCTTCCCTCCCTATCGTCCCCCCCTTCGTCCCCCTCCGCCTCCGTCCCTCCCATCCCCCACGCGGTTGCAAACGCGGCGGGGGTCCGTTATAATAAATTATTAGGGAAAATACGACAAAATCGATGTGGGACAATCTATGTTAGCGAGCGAATTTCTGGATCTGTTGCCGTGCGGGTTCTTCTGCGGCGTGCCGGACTCCCTGCTCTCAGCGCTGTGCGCGGAGATCATGCGCCGGCACGGCGTCGGACACCGGCACGTGATCGCGGCGAACGAAGGTAACGCCGTGGGGCTTGCGGCGGGCTATCACCTTGCAACGGGCGAGGTTCCGTGCGTATATCTGCAGAACAGCGGCGTCGGCAACATCATCAACCCCGTCACATCGCTGCTCTCGCCGGACGTGTACGGCATCCCGTGCGTGTTCGTGGTCGGCTGGCGCGGCGAGCCGGGCGTGCACGACGAGCCGCAGCACGCGTTCATGGGCAAGGCGACGGTGGCGCTATTGCAGGCCGCGGGCGTCGAGACACGCGTGATCGTAAAGGACACCGCAAGAGCGGACGCCGAAGCGGCCATGGCCGCGTTCTCGCCGCTGCTAGCACAGGGCCAAAGCGTCGCGTTCGTGATCCGCAAGGGCGCGATCACCGGCGCGGCGTACGCGCCCGCGGCAAGCAGCGCGCGGCTGACGCGCGAACGCGCGGTCGAGCGCGTGCTGATCGCGGCGAATGACGACCCGATCGTGTCCACAACGGGCAAGGCCTCGCGCGAGCTGTTCGAGCTGCGCGAAAGACTCGGTTACGGGCACGAGCGCGATTTCCTCACGGTCGGCTCGATGGGCCACTGCTCGAGCATCGCGCTGGGGCTCGCGCTGGCAAAGCCCGCGCAGACGGTTTTTTGCCTCGACGGCGACGGCGCGGCGCTGATGCACCTTGGCGCCATGGCGGTGATCGGCGCGCAGAAGCCGCATAACCTCATTCACATCGTGCTCAACAACGCCGCGCACGAGTCCGTCGGCGGCATGCCCACGGTCGGGGACAGCGTTGACCTCGCCGCGATCGCGAAGGACTGCGGCTATGGGTTTACGGCGTCCGTCTCCGACGCGGCGGCGCTCGACGAAACGCTGAATCGGGCGCGGCGGCTTCAAACGCTGTCGTTTGTCGAGGCGCGCTGCGCCGTCGGCGCAAGGGACGACCTTGGGCGGCCGACGACGACACCGAAAGAGAATAAGCTCGCGTTTATGCAAAAGCTTCGCGGGGGACGATAACATGGCAAGTGAAAAAACGGTCTATCTTTGCATGAGCACGGACGCCATACACGGCGGCCACATCAAAATGATCGAGAACGCGGCCTCGCTCGGCAGCCTGACCGTCGGCGTGCTCGCGGACCGGCAGGTCGCGTCGTTCAAGCGCTATCCGCTGCTCTCGTGCGAGGAGCGCATGCGCGTGATCGGCAGCATCAAGGGCGTAACCCGCGTGGTCGTGCAGGAGACGCTGAGCTACCGCGACGTGCTGGAACAATACCGCCCGGACTACGTCGTGCACGGCGACGACTGGGTCACAGGCTTTCAAAAGCCGATCCGCGACGAGCTGCTTTCGCTGCTGGCCGAGTACGGCGGCGAGCTCGTCGAGTTTCCGTACTCTCAGTCCGAGGAATACAGGAGCTTCGAGAGCGTGCTGCGCAACAACCTCTCGATCCCGGACCTTCGGCGCGGACGGCTCAAAAAGCTGCTCGAGCTCAAGGGCCTCGTGACCGCCATCGAGGCGCACAGCGGCATCACGGGGCTGATCGCGGAGAACGCGAAGGTGCTGCAGAACGGCCGGACGTACCAGTTCGACGCGATGTGGGTCTCGTCTCTGTGCGATTCGACGAGCAAGGGCAAGCCGGACATCGAGCTGGTCGACATGTCGTCGCGGCTGCGCACGATCGACGACATCATGGACGTGACCACAAAGCCCATCATACTCGACGGCGACACCGGCGGCCTCGTCGAGCACTTCGTGTACAACGTGCGCACGCTCGAGCGCATGGGCGTGTCGGCGGTCATCATCGAGGACAAGACGGGCCTGAAGAAAAACTCGCTGTTCGGCACGGACGTTAAGCAGACGCAGGACACGGTCGAGAACTTCTCCGCCAAGATCGCCGCGGGCAAGAAGGCGAAGAAGACCGACGACTTCATGATCATCGCGCGCTGCGAGAGCCTGATCCTCGAGCGGGGCATGGACGACGCGCTTTTGCGCACGCGCGCGTACGTCGCGGCGGGCGCGGACGGCATCATGATCCACTCGCGCCAGAAGGACCCCGCCGAGATATTCGAGTTTGTCGAACAGTTCCGCAGTCAGGACGCGCTGACGCCGCTTGTCGTCGTGCCGACGTCGTTCAACTCCGTGACGGAGGACGAGTTTTTAGCGCGCGGCGTGAACATCGTTATCTACGCAAACCAGCTCACGCGCAGCGGCTTCCCGGCCATGCAAAGGGCGGCCGAGACCATCCTCTCGACGCACCGCGCGCTCGAGGCGGACGAGCTGTGCATGCCGTTTGCCGAAATCATCAAGCTGATCCCGAACGAGTGAAGGAGGCAGGTATGACCTACATCATCGTCGCCGCCGGCATGGGCACGCGGCTGCGCCCGCACACGCTCGCGTACCCGAAATCGCTTTTTAAGCTCGACGCGGACACGACGCTGCTCGGGCGGCTGGTAAACGGTATCCGAACAGCGGACAAAACCGCCGAGATCGTCGTCTGCGCGGGCTTTTGCGCGGATAAACTGGAACAGGAACTGCCGGGCGTCATCATTGTGAAAAACCCGTTCTACGCCGTGACGAACTCGCTTGCGACGCTGTGGTTTGCGCGCGAATACCTCGACCGCGACAACGTCGTGCTCATCGACGGCGACGTGGTCGTCGAGCAGCGGCTGATTGCCGACGTGTACGCCGTACCGACCGACCGGCCGACCGCGCTGATCGACACGAGCCGCGCCGAAAGCGGCGATTACTGCGTGCAGCTCGACGCAAGCGGCCTCGTCGCGGCCATGAGCAAGGACCTTCCCGCGCCCGGCGGCGAGTACGCGAACGTGACCAAGCTCGACCGCGCCTCCGCGCTGCGCTACCGCGATCGCGTGGTGAGCATGATCGACGCGGGGCTGTCCGATCAATGGATGGAAACGGCGCTTGCGCAGATGATATTTGAGGACGGCTTCGAGCTGCACCACTTTGACATCGCGGGCTACGCGTGGTCGGAGGTCGACGCTGTGTCGGACCTGGCGCGGGCCCGGGAAATCCACCGGAAGGACAGTGGGAAATGACCGAAAAGGAACGCGCGGCGCTGGAGCGGGCCATCGCCGTCATGCGGCGCGACATACTCGAGCTGTGCCACCGCGCGGGCGGCGTCGGCGCGCATCTCGGCGGCTGTCTGTCGCTCGTCGAGCTGCTCGCGGTGCTGTACACGCGGCATCTGCGCTTTGATAAAAATAACCCGCTCGATGAAAACCGCGACCGCTTCGTGCTGAGCAAGGGCCACGGCGGCATCGCGCAGTACGCGGCGATGCACGCCGCGGGCATCCTGACCGACGGGCAGATCGCCCAGCCGCTGCTCGGCGAGGATACGATCCTGTTCAAGCACCCGCGCCGCAACGCGGAAAAGGGCATCGAGTTCTCCGGCGGCAGTCTCGGACAGGGGCTCCCGTTTGCGGTCGGCGAGGCGATCGCGCTGAACATGCGCGGCAACGCCGTTTCGCGCGTGTACGCGCTCGTCGGCGACGGCGAGCTCAACGAGGGCTCCATGTGGGAGGCGCTGTCGATCGCGGGGCACCGAAAGCTTAATACCCTCACCGTGATCGTCGACCGCAACGGCCTGCAGCTCGACGGCTTCACGAAGGATATCCAGAGCGCGGAGAACCTTGCCGAGCGCTTTGCCGCGTTCGGCTTCGACGCGCTCGAGATCGACGGCCACGACCCGGAGGCGATCGACGCGGCGCTTTCGGCCCGGCCGACCAAGCCGTTCGCGATCCTGGCGCGCACGGTCAAGGGCCGCGGCGTGTCCTTTGCCGAGAACAACGCCGACTGGCACGCGAACGTGCTTACGGACGAGCTGTACGAGCGGGCCGGGCGCGAACTGGGGGTGGACGCGTGATCGAATTTACGCCGGAAAATATCCAGAAATGGGCGAAGATCGGCATCAAGAAGGTCGCGTATGTGCCCGCCGCCGAGATCTGCCAAACACATGAAAACGCGGTGTTCCTCTCCGCCGACGTGGGCCGCAGGTTCGACCTCGACCGCCTGCCCGCGGGCCGGTACATCGACGTGGGCATATCCGAGCAGGCGATGATCGGAATCGCGGCGGGCCTTGCCGCCGAGGGCTACCGGCCGTTCGTCGCGGCGTATTCGCCGTTTGTGACCGCGCGCGTGCTGGACTTTGTGCGCATATTCTGCGGGGACATGCGCATGCCGCTCGTAATCGCGGGCGCGGACGCGGGCCTGTCCGCCGCGGACCTCGGGCCCGCGCTGACGTCGCTGTCCGACATTGCCGACATGCGCGCCGTCCCGCACATGGCCGTCGTCGAGCCCGCCGACTGCGCCGAGGCCGTCAAGGCCTTTCTTGCAGCCGCCGACTGGGACGGGCCGGTGTTTCTGCGCCTCGTCGGCGGCCCGAACCAGGCCGTCGTGCACGAAAGCGACTTCACCTTCGAAATCGGCAAGGCGCGCGTCGAGCGCGAGGGCGCGGACACCGCGATCGTCGCCGCCGGCGCGACGGTGCGTGAGTCGCTGCGCGCGGCCGCGCTGCTCGAACAGCGCGGCGTGTCCTGCCGCGTGTTGAACATGCACACGGTCAAGCCGCTCGATACCGCCGCACTCGACGCGCTCGTTTCGTTCCCGTGCATCGCCACCTGCGAGGAACACAGCGTGCTCGGCGGGCTCGGCGGCGCCGTCGCGGAATACTTCGCGGCAAAGCGCGTCCGGCCGCGGCAGCTCCTGCTCGGGGTGCCGGACACGTTCTACGCCGCCGATACGCGCAAAAACATATTGCGCCGCGCGGGACTCTCCGCGGAGCAGATCGCGGAGCGGGTACTGAAGTTTTTGCGGGAGGAATGAGGAGCGCCGCGATGCGGCGCGGAACGATAGGAAATGATTGCGGCGCGCCCCATTCGGGGCGCGCCGGGTTTTAGAAGGGGGAACGAAGGACGGGATACGTTGGAGGCTCTGCCCCCAGACCCCTGCCAAAGGGCCGAAGGCCCTTTGGAAACCCGATCCGCTACAAGCGAAGGACGTTGAGGGCTCCCCGCAGTTCGCAAAGTCGCGGTGCGTTGCGGCTAAAGCCGCCTTCCGCTTCCTTGCTCACTGGGCCTGCGCTTCGCTTCATCCGCCGCAGGCGGCGCTCAGCTTCGGCCCCCTTTGGAATCCCCAATAGTTCCGCCTAGTTTCCTGCGGGTTCCAAGGGCCTCAGGCCCTTGGCGGAGGCTTGGAGGCGGAGCCTCCAACGTCCCCTTTCCAAAATCATGAGGGCGGAACCA
Organism: uncultured Oscillospiraceae bacterium; assembly: GCA_964541695.1. GTDB lineage: Bacteria > Bacillota > Clostridia > Christensenellales > CAG-138 > CAZKGE01. The sequence goes on along the minus strand of CAZIRB010000049.1, from coordinate 8,062 downwards.
TCAACGTCCCCGCTTTATAAATACTTCAGCACGTCCCCCACGTCGTCGAGCACGGGCACGCAGCAGCGGCTGAGCGTCGGCACGCTCTGGTGGCCGCTGGTGAGCAGCAGCGCGTCGCAGCCGATCGCCTGCGCGACCTCAAAATCGTGATCGGTATCGCCGACGAATAGCACGTCCGCGGGCGGCACGCCGGTCTCCTGCAAAAACGCGAGCGCGACGTCGACCTTGCCGTTAGCCAGGTTATCGCGCGTGCCGAGCACGCGGTCGAACAGACCGGAAAGCGGGAAGCGCGTGACCTGCACGTTAAGCCGCTCCTGCCCGGTCGCCGACAGCAGCACCTGGGTCAGGCCGCGGCGCTTGATCTCTGTGAGCACGTCCAGCACGCCGCCGCGCAGCGCGCATTCCGGAAAGCGCGAGAGATACATGTCGGTAAACTCCACGGCGATGTCCTCGTAGGATTCCGTCTCGAACGTGTAGCCCATTCGCTTGTAATACTCGCGCACCGGGAACATGAATATGTCCCGATACTTGTCGACGCCGTCGAGCGGCTCCATGTCGCGCTCGACGCGCATATGGTTGGCGATCTCGTAGCACAGCTCCGTATCGTCGATGACCGTGCCGTTCCAGTCCCAGATCACCATCTTCTTCTTTGACGCCATCTGTCCCTCCGTACCGTCCGCGCGCCGCCGCCAAAGATGCGGCGTCCGCGCTATTTTTCCCTCACCACTTGTTGCGCACCTTCTCGGCCATGGCGAGAAAGTGTGTCAACTCAATCGTTTCCCCGCCGTCCAGTTGAATCGCGCCGTCCATGTACCCGAACACCTGGTGCTGGTCCGAAAGCAGCGGCCCGACCTTCGTGCAGGCGGCGCGGTCCAATAGCGGCGAAAACGCCGCCGTAAACCGCCCGTCGTTCGACGTGATCGCCCACTCCGAGAGGTAGTCGTCGCGGCCGAACGCGTCGCGCGGGATATGGAACTCCACGCGGTCGAGCTTGTGCGCTTTCCCGTCGACGAACAGCATGTTCTCGGAAGCGGCGGACGTATCGCCAAAGCCGTAGCCCAGGTTGAAGCCCACGACGCGGCTGCCGATCAGCCCGTGCCCCGCGCTCCAGTACCATGTGTTGTCATAGGTCCACACGCCGCGGCCCCAGTCGAGCATGCCGAAGCTGTCGGCCTTGTCAAAGCGATATTGCGCGCCGCGGTACGAGACGCGGCCCTCGGCGCGCATGCCGACGATCTTTTGGTTGTAATAAAAGGCCGTCGGCTTCCCGGCAAACGGCGTCGCGATCACCATGGAATCGTTCGGTTCGTCGCTCAAAAACACGTCCGCCGTCAGGGGCTCGCCGCCGTCGAAATTCGGGACCGCGGCCTTTAATCGCCGCCCGCCGTTCTCGTGCAGAAACACGCAGTACGCGTCCTTGACGTGCCGGGACACGTCGCCCGCGGCGGAGGTGGAAGGAAAGCGCGTGTTCCCCGCCGGGAAAAAGAACATCGGCGAGACGGTCTTTTCGCGCGCGTTCTCAAAGTCGAGGAAGCTCGCCGAGATCAGGCCCATGTAGGAATTGTCCGCGATCGTGAGCGCGAGGCCGAAGCGGCCGTTGTAGACGAGGTAATAGTCCCACTCCTTGATTCGGAACGGCCCGCCGCGCGCACGGTCGCGCCGGTATTCCTTGGTAAGCGACGTGCCGTACCCCGCCTCGCACAGGCGGCCCTTGCCGTCGAGCAGCGGTCCTGCCGAAAGCCGATGCTGGTCCATGGACGCCCCCCCTTTACTCCTCGGTATTCTGTCATTATAGCAGGGCGCAAAAAGCGGCGCAACCGTTCGGCCGCGCCGCGCTATCCGTTAAAAACAGAGTTTTATCGGGTTTCCCGCCCTCGGCCTCCCGGACGGCAAAGCGCGCAAGGAAGCCGCCCCGACGGGGCGATCCGTTTCGGCGGCAAAACCGAAAAAGCCGGAATACATGGGTTCAGGGCCGCGGCCCTGAAAAGCCCGGGGGTTGGGGGGCTACGCAAAGCGGCGCGGCCTTTCGGCCGCGCCGCTTTTCTTCGTTATACGATGGTCTAATTAGGGATCTGGCGCCCCGTTTACCCGATGCTGATCTTCGCCACCCGTGAGAAGTCGGCGAGCGACAGGACGACGATCGAGCTTTCGCTGCAGACGTAGAAGTAGTCGCCGATGAACAGGCCGCGCATGTTCCAGCTCCACAGATCATCCTCGAGCCCGACGGTCGCCTTCTTCGTAAAGCCGTCCGCGTCGGAATAGCTGAAGATGAAGTACTTCTGGTCCGCCGGGAACGCGATGAGGTTCTTCTCGGGCGAGATCAGGATCGACTTGTGGTTTTGCCCCGCCATCGACCAGTCCGCATCGACGCGCTGCGTAAACAGCTCCGTGATGTTCCTCTTGTTCTTCGTGTCGAACATCGAGAGCTTCACGCCCTGGGTCGCGCCGGTCTTCTCGTCCGCGGCGTAGCCGATGCC
>CAZIRB010000049.1:0-5485 GCA_964541695.1 uncultured Oscillospiraceae bacterium | reverse complement strand
TACGGATAGATGCTGTCGATCGGCATCGGCTTGGCGGTGCCGTTCACGACGAGCTCGGGGATGTAGGTCGACGGCGTGTCGCGCAGGGCCGAGTAGACCTGCTGGCTCGTCACGACGTACACATAGTCGCCGATCATGCGCGAGGACACGTATGAACCGCTCTGGCCGAGCGTCGTGACCAGCACCGGCTTATTGCGGTTGCTGATGTCGTACACGACCGAGACCGTCTTGTCCTGGTCCATCTGGTAGCCTTCCTTCGCGGTGCCGACCCAGACGGTGTTCCAGCCGCGCGTAAGGATCATGAGCCGGTCGCCGAGAATGAACATCTCGGACGAGTAGCCCCACCAGTTCTCCTGGTTGAAGTACTGCGTCGTGGACTCGACGCGCGTCTTCTCGCCGTCGGCCTTGGCGATGACGAGGTTGCCGCCGGACAAGTAATAGATGTACGAGCCGTCGGTCTTGACCACGTCCGCCTCGTCCACGCCCGCCACCTGCACGTTCGTGCCGGAGTATTCCGGGCCCGCGCCGGTCGCGGTCGTCGCCTCGCCCTTGAGCGCGGAACCGCCGTCGGTCGCCATGGGCGCTTCCTCGGCCGCAGCCATCTCCGGCATCGCCGCCGCGTCGTCGCGGGCGAAGTTCGCCGAGCCCTCGCCGTAGTAGTCGCGCATGCCGAGGATGAGATTGTACAGGTCGGAATAGTTCTGAATCGAAACGCTCTCGGCGTTTCCGGTTGCCTCGTCGGCCACCTGTGCGTTCTCGGCGGCCACAAGCGGCGCGGACGGGCTTGCCGCGTTCCGGTTCCCGCCCGAAAGCGCGATGCCGAGCACGCTGCCCGCCACGAGCACGAACGCCGCCGCGATGCTGCCGTAGCGCACGATGGCGCTGCGCTTTGTGCGTGCCTGCGCTTCCTCTGTTACTTTTTTCTGAATCTCCATGAACAATGCCTCCTTCGCGTGAAGCTTCTCATTGTCACGGCGATATTGCTCCTCAAACACTGAAATACTCCCCTTTCAACTGTTCCCGCAGCATATCGCGTGCGCGGAAGAGCCAGGATTTGACGGTGGACTCGTTGGCCGACATGAGCTCCGCGATCTCGGAAACACGGTACCCCTCGTAGTAGAACAGGTGCACGGCGGTACGGTATTTCTCGGGCAGCGCGAGCACGGCGGCGTAGACGTCCGTGTTGTCCGTCATCTCGGTCAACACGTCGTCGCGCTCCGGCGCGCGGCGCCTGCGCCAAGCCGATGTCAAAAGCGTGTTCGTGCAGTTGATCGTGGTCCGGATCAGCCAGGCCTTCTGGTGCTCGCGGTCCTTCCAAGCCGGTTTGAACCGAAGGCAGCGGACAAACACCTCCATGGTGATGTCGTCCGCGTCGGCGCCGCTCCTGGTGCGAAGGAATGCCAGCCGGTAGACCATGTCCGCGTAGGTATGGAACAGCTGTTCCGCGTCCTCGATCGGTTCGCCTGCGCACTGCAATGCTTCCGTTTCCATCAAGCTTCCTTTCTTCCACCCAAAACACCCGATACAAGCGCGATCGGTTGCATGGAGCGGATGTTTTTTTACGATCATGGCGCTGGAAAAGCCCGGGAACCTTGGCATTTGCCGCTCCCAGCGCCCGGAACCAGTATACCATAAACACAGGCGGCGGCCCCAGTTCGGAACATGGCGAATCCGTGAATTGTTTGACGCGCGCATGCGCCCCAACTGGGAAAATGTGCAATTTGTTTTCAGATTCCTAACGAAACCGCCATACTTGACCGCAGGGAAACGCCTTTAAAACACAGAATATAAAGAGGTTACAATCTGAATGCGGAGGTCGACGGCGATGGAAAAAAAGATTCCGCGCATCTCCACGGATTTAAGGCGCCACCTCGTGCTGCTGCCGGACGAGGTCTGGCAGGCGAGCGGCATCGTCATCTGGGGAAAGCGCATCAAGTCCCTCATATTCACGACCGACATAGCGATCATCCGTAACTGCAACGCCGACGCGGTGCTCGCCGTCTATCCGTTCACGCCGCAGCAGGTGATCGCGGACGCGATCATCGCGTGCAGCTACATCCCGGTGTTCTGCGGCGTCGGCGGCGGCATCACGGGCGGGCCGCGCGTGGCGGCGCTCGCGCAGGACGCGGAGGCCGAGGGCGCGATGGGCGTCGTTGTCAACGCGCCGACCACGAACGAGACGATCGCCATGATGCGGCAGGTCATCGACGTGCCGATCGTCGTGACGATCCCGAACGAGCAACAGGACATCCGCGCCAGGCTCGAGGCCGGCGCGCGCATACTCAACGTCTCCGCGGCCGACCGCACGCCGTACGTCGTCGAGTGCATCCGCCGCGACTTTCCGGACGTGCCGATCATCGCCACGGGCGGGCCGACCGGGGAGTCCATCGCGCGCACGATCGCGGCCGGGGCCAACGCGGTCAGCTACACGCCGCCCACGACGAAGGAGCTGTTCCGCGGCATCATGGATTCCTACCGCGGCCTTGCCTAGACGATTAAACTATGGTATGATGCGCGATGGGACCCGTCCGCATTAAAAAAGACGATACGAACCGGAGAAAACGCGTGATTCGCTAGTTTCAAAGCAGCAACCTGGCCCGAAAAAGCGGAACGAGAGGGCTCGTCCCGCCGGGCTTGCTTTGAAAAACGGCGGATCGCTTTATGTTCTGGAGGTTTGTATGTCGCTCATCACGGTGCGCAATTTAACGTTTGCCTACGAAGGCAGTTACGATACGATATTTGACCACGTCTCATTGCAGCTCGATACGGACTGGCGGCTCGGCCTCGTCGGCCGCAACGGCCGCGGCAAGACCACGTTTTTAAAACTTCTCGCCGGGGAGCTCGACAGCGGCGGCGCGATCGAGGCCAGCGTGGGCTTCGAGTATTTCCCATACCCCGTTTTGGATGCGTCGCTGTCCGCCCAAGCTGTCGCGGCGAACATATCCGGCGCGGACGAATGGCAAATCCGGCGCGAGTTCAACCTGCTCGGCATCGCGGAGGACGCGGCCGGGCGGGCTTTTTCGACGCTCAGCCCCGGCGAGCGGACGAAGGCGCTGATCGCGGCGCTGTTCTGCAAGCCGAACCAGTTCCTTTTGATCGACGAGCCGACCAACCACCTCGACGCGGAGACGCGCGTCGCCGTGTCGCGCTACCTTGCCAAAAAGAGCGGCTTCATACTCGTGTCCCACGACCGCGCGTTCCTTGACGAAAGCGTCGACCACGTGCTGTCGATCAACCGCGGCTCCATCGAGCTCCTTCGCGGCAACTTCTCGGCCTGGGACGAGAACCGCCGCCGGCGCGAGACGTTTGAGACCGCGGAGAACGAAAAGCTCGGGCGCGAGATCGACGCGCTGCGCGCCTCCGCCGCGCGCGCAAGCCAGTTCGCGGCGCGCGCGGAGAGCGAAAAGTTCGGCACCGGCGCGGGCGACCGCGGGTATCTCGGGCACAAGGCCGCCAAGATGATGAAGCGCAGCAAGGCCATCGAGACCCGCATGGAGCGCGCCGCCGGCGAGAAGGCGCTGCTTTTGAAAAACGTCGAGCGCAACGACGCGCTCGCCGTCCATCCGCTCCGTCACCACCGCGGTGCGCTGGCCCTCGTTCGCGACCTCGTCGTCTGTTACGGCGGCCGCGCGGTCAACCGGCCCCTGCGCTTCGATGTGTTGCAGGGCGGCCGCGTCGCGCTCGCCGGGCCCAACGGCTCGGGTAAGAGCAGCGTGCTGCGGCTGCTTGCCGGCGAGGATGTGCCGCACACGGGGGCAGTCGAGACGGCCGCGGGCCTCGTGATCTCGTACCTGCCGCAGGACCCGTCGTTCCTTGCCGGCAGCGCAGAATCGTACGCCAGCGAATGCGGCGTCGACCTGACGCTGTTCTATACGATTCTTAGGAAGCTCGATTTCCCGCGCGCCCAGTTTGAGAAGGACATGGCGCTCTATTCCGCGGGGCAGAAGAAAAAGGTGCTGCTCGCCAGGAGCCTTTCCCAGCGCGCGCACCTGTATCTTTGGGACGAACCGCTCAACTACGTCGACGTGCTCTCGCGCATGCAGATCGAGGACCTGCTGCTCGCGTCCCTGCCCACGATGGTGTTCATCGAGCACGACGCGGCGTTTACGAACAAAATCGCCACGCAGGTCGTCGCGCTGCAATAAGCGGTGCGGCCCGCGTTTATTTCTGCTTGTACGATTTGCCGGGCATAAAACCGTCGGCCGAGAGGTTTAAAAGCTCCTGCACCGTCACGAGCTGGTAGCCCGCTTCCGTCAGCGCCCGTATGATCTCGGGCGCGGCCTCCGCGGTGGGCTTCCGTAAATCGTGCAGCAGTATGATGTCGCCGTCGGCGAGCGCCTTTTTGTCCTCCGTATCGAACTGCACGTTGCTCGCGATCTTTTGGGCCGAATCAAGGCGGTAATCGTGCGTGCTGTGGTTCCAGAACACGAGCGCGAGCCCCATCGAGCCCGCAAGCTGCTTGACCTGCGCGTTGCTCTCGCCCTTGGGCGGGCGCAGCGAGCGCACCGTATAGCCGCACGCGGCCTTCACCGCGTCGTTCGCCTGCTGCAGCGATTTTGCCGCGCCCTCGCCCGTAAGCTCCGTCAGCGTGTCGTGATTCCACGTGTGGCTGCCGATCTCGCAGCCGAGCGACACCGCGCGCTTGAGCAGGTCCTCGCTGCCCGCGATGCGCGTGCCGACGACGAAGAACGTCGCGCGGCCGTTGTACTGTTCGAGCGCGTCGAGAATCTTGTTCGTCACGCCCTGCGTCGGTCCGTCGTCGAACGTCAGCGCGACCATGGGCTTGTCCGGGTCGATCGCCATATTCGCTACGCGCGCGTCGGCCTCCTGCCGCGTTGAGCAGAAGCCGTTTTGCACGAGCAGCGTCGCGATCTCGTCGTTGCGCTGCTCATACCACGCGTCATGAATCTTCGGCTCCGGCGTGGGCGCGGGCGTCGCCGTCGGCGTGGGCGTCGGCGGCATCGTCGGCGCGGGCGCGGACCCCGCGCCGCCGCCCTGTTTAAGTTCGAACGTAACGCGCTCCGCCGCGGCCGTCGGGGCCGCCGTCGGAGCCGGAGCCGCCGCGGGCGCGCCGCAGCCGGCCGCAAGCAGCAGGACCGTTATCAGAATCGCGAATACCCTTTGCCTCATGCCCAGCCTCGTATTTTGTCGGATTCGATCGAATCCAGTATACCACGTTCCGCTGCGGCTGGACAGGCCGAGGCCGGCCAAGATTGTGGAAAATATGAAAAAAGCGCGGACGGCGCGCTGGTTAAACGGAACATACGCACGGGAGAACGTTGGGGGCTCCGCCTCCAAACCACCGCCAAAGGGACACGTCCCTTGGAAACCCAACGAAGCCGTCGGCCCCAATTCATAGGGTTTCCAAAGGGGGTTTCCCCCTCTGGCGGGGTGCAGGGGCGGCGCCCCTGCAAAACCGTTCCCGTTCCCCGTCCCCCTACATCCCGATCTCCTCGCGCTTATCCGCGCTTTGATGCGCGCCGGG
>CAZIRB010000048.1:13297-15892 GCA_964541695.1 uncultured Oscillospiraceae bacterium | reverse complement strand
CGGGAAAAACAACCGGCAGGGATATGCGCTACCCCTGCCGGTTTTGTGATCGGACAGCGGTTTTACGGGAGACGGTTCTCGTACAGGCCCGGATCGTCCGGACTGACTTCCTGCGGGCAGAGCGGGCCGGCCATGACGATCTGCAGACCTTCGCAGTCGTCGTTCGGCTTGACGACGGCGGGCGACCACAGCGCGCCCTCCTGCGTCAGCGTGTCGCCGTCCTTGGGCAGTTCCGCGGTCTTGCCCTGGAAGATCTTGTCGAACAGCTCGATGGCCATGATCGCCGAGTCGAGCGCCGGCTGCTCAACCGCGCAGTACAGCTTGCCCTGCTTGATGAGCTCGATGCCCTCGGTGCCGATGCAGATGCCGGAGACGAACAGGTCGGCGGGATTTAAGCCCGCGTTCTCAATCGCGGAGATGACGCCCGCGCCCTGGCAGTCGGGGGTATGGCAGTACACGGCGACCACGTCGCTGCCCACGCGCGTGAGCATGTTGGACGTGACGGTGTAGGCGGTGTCGTTCTCCCACTTGCCTTCGCCCTCGACGACGGTCAGCTGCGGATACTGCGAAACGATGTTCTTAAAGCCCTCGTCGCAGTCCTTGGCGAACGTGTCGACCAGCGCGCCCCAGACCTCGATGACGGTGCCGGTGGGCACTTCGCCGCCGTTCTTGGCCTTGAGGCCGTCGATCATGGTCTGCGCGGCCTTCTCGGACGCCTTGACCAGGTCGAACGTGATGAAGTAGTCGATCTTGCCGCCCGTCGGGGAGGTATCCAGCGCCATGATCGGGATGCCGAGGCCGTTCAGCTTCTCGATACCGGGGGTGATCGCGTCCTTATCCTCGCAGCCGGAGAATATGAAGCCGTCGATGCCCATGGAGATAAAGTTGTCGATCGTGTCGAGCGTCTTGATCGCGTCGCCCTGAATGTCGATGACCGTCAGGTCCCAGCCGCGCTCGTCGCACGCCTGCTGCGCGCCGATGGCGAACGCCTGCGAATACGCGACGCCGAGGTCCTGTACGCACATGCCGATCTTGATCTTGTCGCCGCCCTCTGCGGCGGCGGGCTCCGTGGACTCGGAGCCCTCGGGAGCGGTGGCGGCGGGCGTCGTGGTGGTGGCGCAGCCGTAGGCGAGCATCGCCATGGCCAGAACGAGGATCAGAGCGATCGACTTTCTGATGCGCTTCATCATGTTGCGGTTCCTCCTTAATTTTTTGTTTGATTCGGGCACCGTCCGTGCCCCCGATAAGAAGCGGAAGCCGCCCGTGACGGGAGCGGCCCCGCTTGCTTAACCCGTTGTTATGCCGCCGAGCCGGTCGCCGGAGGGGTGGCTGCGGACGCGAGCTTGCGGATGTTCTCGCGGCGCATGACGGCGTCGCGCAGCTTGACGCGCACGCGGTCGAGCATGATCGCCGCGAATATCAATAGGCCCTTGGTCGCGTACACGAGGCTGACGTATACGCCGAGCAGCGTCAGGGAGTTGTCGATCATGCCGAGCAAAAGCGCGCCGCCGAGCATGCCGACCGGCTTGCCCTTGCCGCCCTCGAACGAGCCGCCGCCGAGGATCGCGCCTGCAAACGACATCATCACGAGGTCCTTGCCCATCGTGTTCGACACGGCCTCCTGGCGGCCGGCCGCGATGAGGCCGGAGATGGAGGCCAGCACGCCCGCGATGATGAACGCGCCGATGATGACCCACTGCGTGCGGATGCCGGAGATGAAAGCGGCGCGGCGGTTGCCGCCCGTCAGGATGAACTTGCGGCCGAACACCGTGAAGCGGAATATCAGCTCAAACACGATGAACATCAGTATGAACACGACGATCGCGCTCTGGACCGTGCCGATCGTGCCCTTGCCGATGAACGAGTAGACTTTGGGCAGGCCGGTGATCGAGAACGGGATGGCGAACTGCACGAAGCCGCGCAGCATGATCTCCATCGCCATCGTCATGAGGAACGAGTTCATGCCGAACTTGGCCACGCACAGGCCGTTGACGAGTCCGATCGTGCCGCCGACGACAAGGGTCAACAGCAGCATGACGACCGGGTTGAGGTTCCCGCCCAGGCTGTCCCACAGCAGCACGACCATGCACGGCGCGAACGGCAGCACGCCGTCAAGCGACATGTCCAGCTCGCCGACCATGCACACGATGCCCTGGCCGAGCACGAGCAGGCCGAGGATCGAGGACTGGTACAGGATGTTTTTCAGGTTCAGGCCCGAAAAAAAGTTCGGCGTCCAGATCGCGTTGATGATGAAGAATACGGCCACCAGCACCCAGACAAGGTTGTCCAGCAGCGCCAGCTCAATTTTCGTTATCTTTCTCACGCTCAATGTACCTCGTATTTCTCAAGAATTTCGCCTTGCATGACCTGGTAGATCGCTTTCTCGTCGAAGTCCTGCTTCTCGAACCGGCCGATGACCTGGCCCTCGAACAGCACGATGATGCTGTCGCAGATCTTGATCAGGTCCTCCACGCCGGGGGAGCTGATCAGAATCGCGGAGTCCTTGCGCATCTCCTCGTTGATCGTGTGCAGCATGCTCTCCTTGGCCTCGATGTCGACGCCGCGCGTCGGCTCGTCGAGGAAGCAGACCAGGGG
>CAZIRB010000048.1:0-13197 GCA_964541695.1 uncultured Oscillospiraceae bacterium | reverse complement strand
CCTTCGTCGACGCGGTCGAGGCCCACGATGCTCTTAAACAGCTCCGTCCTGCCCGCGCCGCGCAGGCCCGCAACGCCGACGATCTCGCCCTTGCGGAGCTTGATGCAGACGTTTTTATATTTGCCGTAGCTGGTCAGTCCGCAGGTTTCGAACACGACCGGCGCGTTCGGGTCCACGGCCTTGTGTGGCAAAATGACCTTGTCGTAATCCGTGTTGCCGACGATCAGGCCGGCCAGGCTTTCCATCGTCAGGTCCTTTACGTTCGCGCTGCCGACGTTGTGCCCGTCGCGCAGCACCGTCACGCGGTCGCAGAGGTGCAGTAGCTCGTCGGTGCGGTGCGAGATGAACACCACCGTCTTGCCGGCCGCGATGCGCTCGTGGATGATGTCGTACAGAATCTGCTCGTCGCGCTGCGAAAGCGAGGCGGACACCTCGTCCATGATGATGATATTCGCGTTTTCGACATAGCAGGCTTTGATGACGAGAAGAATCTGTTTTTCGCTGATGGACAGGCTGCCCACGGGCATGGTGACGTCGATGGGGAAGCCGCCCTTTGCCATGATTTCGGCCGCTTTTTTGTTGAGCTCCTTCCAGGGGACCGTGGGGCTGCCCTTCTGGTACAGCGGCATAAAGAGGTTTTCGGTCACGGTGCAGTCGCTGACAACCTGCGGCTCCTGCGTGATGATGGAGATGAACTCCTCCTTGGCGACGCTCGGCGACATGGCCTTGTACACATGCCCGTTTACGCGGATCTCGCCGCGCGTGGGCGGGATGATGCCGGACATGATGTCGACGAGCGTGGATTTGCCCGCTCCGTTTTTTCCGATGATTCCGTGCAGTTCTCCTTTTTTCACGCTGAAACTGACGTTTTCAAGCGCCACGGTTCCGGCGTAAAGTTTGGAGATGTTGAACATTTCCAGTGCGATCGACGGATCGATGAGTTCTGTCATGCGTCGCCCTCCTTCTTGAACGTGCGCGCCGCCCGCGGGCGGCTGATGCTGCATAATTCCGGCGGAAATGACAAGAAAACAGTTCCGGTCACAAAAAGATCGGATCGCCGAAGTGTGCAATGACTATATGCGCTGTCATGCAGGTTCCTCCTTTGGTTGTTTGCCGGGTGTATCGATGATCCCGCGGATCGGGGCAGCAAAGATCGGGGTGCCGAACGTACTGTTTTGCGTTATGCTCAGAACTAATGTATGGAACGATAAACCGTAAAATTGATTAGGAACACTATACCTTGTTTATCATCCATAATGTCAATACCGAATTTTTTCAAATTCCGCAAGAAATTCAAGTTATCAGCGTTCTTTTCGAAAAACGCGGCGATCCGGAAAATAATATAAAGTATACTTTATGTTTGCCGGCCCTAAAGCGGCCGAATCTTGTGTTTACCCCTCCGATTATCGCACGGTTCCCCTGTTTCGGGCCCAAAAACAAGGCGGGCGCCGCGTTGTCCGCCGCGCCCGCTCTGCGCAAATTGCCCTGTTGTCACCTTCCGGCAGGGGTGCGGCAGCCGCAGTTGCGGACGCTGCCCTGCGACTGCAAGTTTTGCAGGATCTCGAGGCATTCGCCGAAGCGCTGGTAGTGTACGACCTCGCGTTCGCGCAGAAAATACAGCGGCTCGATGATCTGCGCGTTATTTGTCATGTTCATCAGGTGCTCGTAGGTTGCGCGCGCCTTCTGCTCGGCGGCCATGTCCTCGACGATGTCCGCGATCGGGTCGCCCGTGACGGCGAAGTACGAGGCCGTGAACGGCACGCCGTTGGGATCGGCGGGGTACACGCCGTGGTTGTGCATCGTGTAGTATCCGGCCAGGCCTGCGTCGCTGAGCTCCTGGCAGTTCGCGCCGGCCATGCACTGGCGGATCATCACGCCGATCATCTCCCAGTGCGCCATCTCTTCGGTACCGGCCGAATGCGCAAAATGGCGCCGCATACAGCCGCGGTTTTTCGGCATGATTTTCGCGCCGGAACCGTAGGATGATAGGGAAAGGGGGGAGCGTCCGTGCGGGGAGATGGGCCTATAAACAAGACCGGGCAGGGGAACAGGGAAGAAGCGCTGCTATATCTTGTGGAATCGTCCGCGTTCCTCGCGCTGTACAGGCGCGGCGCGCTGGGGAAAGCGGAGTATGAATCATGCATGCTGCGGCTTTATAGGCTCCATCCGGCCCCGCACGGACCGCCGGAGACCGGCGGCGGCGCGGCGGGCGGCGCGTGAACCGGCCGCTGCGCGTTGCGGCGTACTGCCGCGTCTCGACGGACGCGCTCGACCAGGCGCACTCGCTGGAAAGCCAGGTGCGCTATTTTTCGGAGCTGATCGAGAAAAACCCGGACTGGACGATAGCCGGCGTATACGCCGACGAGGGCCTGTCCGGTACATCCTTAAAGAAGCGAGCGGCCTTCAACCGCATGGTCGAGGCCGCGCTTGCCGGCGGCATCGACCTGATCCTGACGCGCGAGGTCAGCCGGTTTGCGCGCAACACCGTCGACGCGCTGCAGGTCACGCGGGAGCTCGCGCGCCGCGGCGTCGGCGTCGTGTTCCTCGCGGACAACATCCGCTCGCTGGACCCGGACGCGGAGCTAAGGCTTACGATCCTCTCGTCGATTGCGCAGGAGGAGAGCCGCCGCACGTCCGAGCGCGTGAAATGGGGCCAGCGCCGCAGCATGGAGCGCGGTGTGGTGTTCGGCCGGAGCCTGCTGGGCTACGACGTCAAAAACGGCGCGATCACGATCAACGAAAGCGGCGCGGACATCGTGCGCCGCATATTCGGCCTGTACCTCGACGAAGGCAAGGGCGCGCAGAGCATCGCGCAGGAACTGACGCGCGCGGGCGTGCCGACGGCTTTCGGCGGGCGCTGGAACGCCTCCGTCGTGCTGCGGATTTTAAAGAACGAGAAGTACTGCGGCGACCTGGTCCAGAAGAAGACCTACACGCCGGACTACCTCACGCACGAGAAAAAAGCCAACCGCGGCGCGGAGGAGCGAATCGTCCTTGCCGGCCATCACGAGCCGATCGTCCCGCGCGAACGGTTCGAGCTTGCGCAGGCGGAATTGAACCGCCGCGCCGCCGCGAGCAGGGCGGGCCAGAAGCACAGCGGCCGCCACCCGCTCTCCGGCAAAATCCGCTGCGGGTCCTGCGGCAGGCGGTTCGTGGCGCGGCTCGTCACGCGCGGCGGCAAAAGGAAGCTGTACTGGCGCTGCTACGAGGCGCACCGGAACGGGACAAGGCGCGTGCTTCCTAACGGCGGCGAGACGGGCTGCGTCAACGCGTCGCGCATAGCGGACGGGACGTTGCTCGACCTGGTCCATCGCGCTTTTTTGCGGCTCCCGGTCGACTTTATACGCGCTGTCCGCGAGGCGCAGGACATTCTGCGCGCAGCGCTACGCGCGGGTGAAGCGGATGAAAGCGGGCGGGCGCGCGCGCTCGAGCGGAATCGCGGCGCGCTTTCCCGCCTCGCCGAGCTCTACATCGCCGGGGACGTGTCCGCGGAGCACTATTATAAAAAGAAGCGGGAGCTTATCGCAAAAAAGCGCGAGCTGGAAACGGCGCTTTCCCAAGCCGCGCAGCCCGGGGCGCAGCGCGCGCATACGGAGCGTCTGCTTGTGGGCATCCTGTCCGGTGAGGAGCGCGACGAGAGCTTCCTGGCGGATCTTGTCCGCGAAATCGTCGTCTGCGACCGCGCGCACGTCGGCGTTTTTCTGCGGGGCGGCGACGGGATCGCGTTTTCGATGGACGGGGACGGCGCGTGGCGCTGACGGAGCAAAGCAAAAAGATGGCGGAAAATATATCTTCTCCCAATTTTCTTTTTGTGCTATGATAGGGGTTGAATTTTGGCATACCCGCCGGTTGGCGGCGGAAAAGGGATGTTGCGATGTTGTTTTTCGGAATCGGCTGCGCCGCCGGCGCGGCGGCGTTCTGGCTGCTGGCTCTGTCGACGGGCGCCACGCTGCGCGGCGAACGGGCAAAGGCGATCCTGCCCATGCTCGGCAATACGTTGCTCATCATCGGCGTGCTTCTGGGGACCGCGGCTACGCGGCCGGACAAGCTGATGTGGACGGGCGTCGGCCTTGCCGCGGGGCTGATGGTCAACGCCGTGCTGAAGATGCTCGTCGCCCTGCATAAGGACGCCGCGAAAAAGAGGGGGCGGGACGAATGAACCTGCAGGCGCTTGTGTTTGCGTGCCTCGGCGCGCTGATGATCGTGCTCGGCATCGTGCTGCGCGCAAGGAGCAGGCGTCAGCCGGCGCTTGCGGCCGACGCCGACGCCGAAACGGTCAAGCGGTTTAAGAGCGCGCGCCGCACGCCGAACATCGTGTTCTGGGTGGGCGTTTGGCTCGCCGTGTCGGAGATCATCACGCTTTCCTTCGGCAGGTCGCAGAAGGAGTTTCACGTATCGATCTTCGCGCCGTTTCAGGACGTGTTCGGGCTCCCGGTCAGCCTCTCCGTGATCACCGGCTGGGTGATCGTGCTGATCCTTGCGATCCTGGCGGTACTTTTCCGCACGCTCGCGTTTCCGCGCTTTACGGATCAGCCCAAGGGGCTGCAGAACGTGATGGAGACCGCGGTTGAAACGCTCGCCTCGTACAGCAAGGCGCAGCTCGGCAAGCCGCTCGGCGACAACATCGCGGCGTACATGTTCACGCTCGCCGTCTACATGGTCGCGTGCGCGGTCGTGGAGCTGTTTGGGCAGCGCGCGCCGACGAGCGACATTACATTGACGCTCGCCATGGCGCTGATCACGTTTTTCCTCATCAATTTTTACGGCATCAAGCAGAAGGGTATCGGCGGCCGCCTCAAGTCCATGGCGGAACCGACGCCGGTCATATTCCCGATCCGCATCCTGACGGACCTCGCCATCCCCGTGTCGCTGGCCTGCCGGTTGTTCGGCAACATGCTCGGCGGCATGATCGTGATGGAGCTGCTCTACTTTGCGCTCGGCAACTTCGCGTTCGGCCTGCCCGCGGTGCTCGGGCTGTATTTCAACGTGTTCCATCCGCTGATCCAGGCGTTTATATTTATCACACTGTCGCTGACGTTCATCAACGAAGCGATCGAATAAGGAGGAAGTCTTACCATGGATCTTACACCGATCGGCGCGGGGCTCGCGCTTTTGCCCGCGATGGGCGCAGGACTGTCGATGGGGTTTGCGACCGGCAAGGCCGTCGAGGCCATCGCGCGCCAGCCCGAGGCGTCCAATAAAATCAACTCAACGCTGCTGCTGGGCCTCGCGCTGGTGGAGTCGACCGCCATCTACGGCTTCGTTTCCGCGCTGATCATGCTCTTCCTCAAGTAAGAGGAGGCGGGAGCATGGAAGGCATCAGCATGCAAGCGGTGTTCGGCAGCCTGCTGCTCAACATCCTCAACATCGTCGCGCTGTTTCTGATTTTGCGCGCGCTTGTCTACCGGCCCGTGCGGCAGTTTTTGCTGTCTCGCGCCGGGCGCATCCAGGCGGAGGCGGACAAGGCGAAGGCGGAGCGCGCGGAGGCGGCCAAGCTGCACGAGCAGTACGCCGCGGAGCTTTCGACCGCGCAGGCGGACGCGGAGAAGCAGGCGGCCGTGATCGTCGCGCACGCGGGCGACGCCGCAAAGGCGATCCAGGCGCAGGCGGAGGCGGAGGCCAAGGAGCTGCTCTCGCGCACGCGCCAGCAGGCGCAGCACGAGCGCGACGACGCGATGCGACAGCTGAAGCGCGAGATCGCGGATATCGCGGTGGACATCTCCGCGCGCGTATTGGCGCGCGAGGTCAGCCCGCAGGACAACGCGGCGATCATCGACGCGTACTTCGATTCCGCGGGCGGCAAGGACGGGAGCGGTGCGGACGCATGAAGGACCGGATCATCGTGACCGTACCGAAGAATTTCGGCGAGCGGAACCTGGAGAAGCTCAAATCGCGGCTGGAAACGCTGACGGGCGAGGGCGCGCAGCGCATGCAGTTCGTCTGGGACGACACGCTTTTAGGCGGCTTTGTCGTGCGCTGGAAAAACCGCGTCTATGACGCGAGCCTGAAGGCGCGGCTCGAGCAGGTGCGCCAGAAGCTCGCGACGGGAGAATAGCATGCTGGCGGAACATATCGACATCGGAAGCTTCATCCGCGCGCAGCTCGCGGACCTCGTGTTTACGCCGACGACGTTCGACTACGGCACCGTGGTCGCCTCGGCCGACGGCGTCGTGAGCGTGCGCGGCATACCGGACTGCCGGTACGGCGAACTGCTCGCGTTCGAGAATGAAAAGTACGGCATCGTGCTGCACCTCGACACGGACATCGTGCGCGCGGCGATGCTCAACGGCGAGCCGGCCATCGGCTCGTCCTGCCGCGGCACGGGCCGGGCCATGCGCGTGCCCGTCGGCGAGCAATTGCTCGGCCGCGTCGTCGACCCGGTCGGCCGCTCGCTGTACGGCGAGATGGACCCCACCAAGAATTACCGGCCGATCGAATCGCCCGCGCCGGGCATCATGATGCGCAGCAAGGTGCAGCGCACGCTCGAGACCGGCATCCTCACGATCGACTCCATGATCCCGATCGGCCGCGGCCAGCGCGAGCTGATCATCGGCGACCGGCAGACCGGCAAGACGACGATCGTGACCGACATCATCTTAAACCAGCGCGGCAAAAAGGTGTACTGCGTGTACTGCGCGATCGGCCAGAAGGCTTCGACCGTGGCGCAGATCGTCGACATGTTCGAGCGCGCGGGCGCGATGGAATACACCGTTGTTGTCGCGGCGACGGCGTCCGATCCCGCAGCCATGCAGTACCTGGCCCCGTATGCCGCGTGCGCGATCGCGGAGGAGTTCATGTATTCCGGCCGCGACGCGCTCGTGATCTACGACGATTTGAGCAAGCACGCCGTGGCGTACCGCACGCTGTCGCTGCTTCTGCACCGGCCGCCGGGACGCGAGGCGTACCCGGGCGACGTGTTCTATCTGCACAGCCGCCTGCTCGAGCGCAGCGCGCAGCTCGACAAGGCGTACGGCGGCGGCTCCATGACGGCGCTGCCGATTGCGGAGACCATGTCCGGCGATATCAGCGCCTATATCCCCACGAACGTGATCTCGATCACGGACGGGCAGATCTATCTCGAGAGCGAGCTGTTCCGCTCGGGCGTGCGCCCGGCGGTGAACGTGGGCCTTTCGGTCTCGCGCGTGGGCCGCAGCGCGCAGAAGCGCGCGATGCGCGACGTGGCGGGGCTACTGCGGCTCGAGCTGGCGCAGTACCGCGAGCTTGCGGTGTTCGCGCAGTTCGGGTCGGACCTAGACGCCGCGACGAAGGCGCAGCTTGACGCCGGCGCGCGGCTCGTCGAGCTGCTCAAGCAGAAGCAGCAGAGCCCGTACAGCCTCGCCGAGCAGGTCTCGCTGCTGCTTTTGCACAACGCGGGGCTGCTCAAGGGCGTCGCGACGCCGGACGTCAAGCGCTTCGTGCAGGGGCTGCTTAGCTACCTCAATAGTATGATGCGCAATCAGATGGACGAGATCAACCAGTCCGGCAAGCTGGACGATTCGATCCGTGAGGAGCTCATCGGCGGCATGAAGGAGTTTAGCGCGACGTGGGAAAAAGCGTAAAGGAGATTCGCGAGCATATCCGCGCGGTGCGCGAGACGCGGCAGATCACGAACGCGATGTATCTGCTGTCCGCCTCGCGCATGAAGAAGATCATGCCGCACGTCGACTATGCGCGCGCCTATGCGCACCGCGTCCGCGCCGCCGTCAAGGACATCCTCACGCGCACCCCGCAGATCGAGCACCAGTATCTTGAGAGCGGCAAGAACATCCGCGCGCACGGCGCGCAGCGCAAGGCGTTCCTCGTGATGGCGTCGGACAAGGGCATGGCCGGGCCGTTCAACCACAACGTGCTGCAGTTTGCGCTGGAGAGCGTCGGGGACTGCGCCGACCCGTTCATCGCGACCGTCGGCATCTACGCCGCGGAGTTTTTCAGGCGGCGCGGCTACCGGCCGGACCGCGAGTACGCCGGCATCGCGCAGAACCCGTCGATCGGCAACGCGCGCAAGCTTAAGGACGAGCTGTTCGAGCTCTACGACAGCGGCGAGATCTCGGAAGTGAACGTGATCTACATGCGGTTTGTCAACACCGTGACGCAGTACCCGCGGCAGGTTCGCATCCTGCCGGTGCTTTTGCAGGACCTGTCGGGCGTGGATCTCGAGTTCGAGTATGACCGCGAGATGATCTATCACCCGTCGCCGGAAGAGGTGTTTCGCGAGCTCGTGCCGCAGTACGCGATCGGTTTTTTGTACGGCGCTTTGACGCAGTCGTACGCGAGCGAGAACTGCGCGCGCATGAACGCCATGCAGCGCGCGACGAAGAACGCGGACGAGCTGATCGATCAGCTCGTGCACGACTATCACATGGCCCGCCAGATCGGCATCACGCAGGAGCTGTGCGAGACCGTGGCGACGGGGCTTTTGGGGCGGTAACAAACGGCGATTTTTCGGCAAGGAGAAGGCAACGTGACGGAGGCAAAAACGCAGCAGGGCGTGATCGTCAAGATCGACGGGCCCGTGCTCGACATCAAATTCCCGGTCGGCGCGGAGCCGCCGGTCAACGCGCTGCTCCGGCTGACCGAGCGGGAGTGGTATATGGAGGCGGCCGCGCAGATCGAGCCGGGGCTCGTGCGCTGCGTGGCGCTGGACGCGCCGGACGGGCTGCGGCTCGGCGGCCGCGCCGAGGTCGTCGCGGAAGGCATCCGCGTGCCGGTCGGCGACGCGGTCATCGGCCGCACGATGGACGTGCTCGGCCGGCCGATCGACGGCCTCGGGCCGATCGACGCAGCGGAGACGCGCGACATCCACCAGAAGGCGCCCGCGCTCTCCACGCAGCATCCCGCGACCACGCTGCTCGAGACCGGCATCAAGGTCATCGACCTGCTCGCGCCCTATCCCAAGGGCGGCAAGATCGGCCTGTTCGGCGGCGCGGGCGTGGGCAAGACCGTGCTGATTATGGAGCTGATCCACAACGTCGCGGTCAACCACGGCGGCTATTCCGTGTTCGCGGGCGTCGGGGAGCGCAGCCGCGAGGGCAACGAGCTGCTGCTCGACATGCGCGAGTCCGGCGTCATCGAGAAGGCGATTTTAACGTTCGGACAGATGAACGAGCCGCCGGGATCGCGTATGCGCGCGGCGCTGACCGGCCTGACCATGGCGGAATACCTGCGCGACGAGCGCAACATGGACGTGCTGCTGTTCATCGACAACATCTACCGCTTCGTGCAGGCGGGCAACGAGATCTCGGCGCTATTGGGCCGCATGCCGTCGGCGGTGGGCTACCAGCCGACGCTGGCCAACGAGCTCGGCGCGCTCGAGGAGCGCATCGCCTCGACCGACAAGGGCTCCATCACGTCCGTGCAGGCGGTGTACGTGCCGGCGGACGACCTGACCGACCCCGCGCCGGCGTCGATATTCGCGCACCTGGACGCCACGACGGTGCTCTCGCGCAATATCGCCGAGCAGGGCATCTACCCGGCGGTCAGCCCGCTCGAATCCACCTCGCGCATACTCGATCCGCTGATCGTGGGCGACGCGCATTACAGCGCGGCGCGGCGCGTGCAGGAGTGTCTGCAGCGCTACCACGAGCTGCAGGACATCATCTCGATCCTGGGCATGGACGAACTGTCCGAGGACGACAAGCTCATCGTGTACCGCGCGCGCAAGCTCCAGAAGTTTATGTCGCAGCCGCTGCATGTCGCGGCGGCGTTTACGGGCGTGCCGGGCGTGTCCGTGCCGCTCACGGCCATGATCCAGAGCGTGACGGAGATCCTCGCCGGCAAGGCGGACGAGCTGCCGGAAGACGCGTTTTTCCTCGTCGGGGACCTCGACGACGCGCGCAAAAAAGCCAAGAAAATGGAGACGGCATAGCCGATGCGTACGTTTCGGCTCGAAGTTTTAACGCCCGAGCGCAAGTTTCTCGACGCGGACGTGGAGCTTCTCACCGTGGAGGCGGACGACGGGCGGCTCACGGTGCTGGCCGGCCACGCGCCGATGGTCGCGCCGGTTCACGACGGCCTGCTCGAGGTGCGGCTTGGCGGCGAGGACCGCGCGGCGTTCCACGGCATGGGCTTTCTCGAGGTGCGGCCGGACAAGGTGCTGCTGTTCTCGCAGGCCTGCGAATGGCCGGAGGAGATCGACGAGGCACGCGCCGAGGCCGCGCTGAAGAAGGCGACGGAGGAGCTTACCCACAAGCAGAGCTTCATCGAGCACCGGAAAAACGAGCTCTCGATCGGCCGCGCGCTTTTGCGCATCCGCATCAAGCACAGATAAGAAAACCGCGCCGTTTCGGCGCTTCCGGCGCGTCAAAAGCCCCCAAGATTGTTCAGGACCGCGGCTTTTTAACCCAACGGAATCCGGCAGCGTCGCTTTGCCGACGCGACGGATCGTCCCGTGGTTTCCGCGTGTTTTTTGCCGCCTGAAAGCCCGAAGGGCGAGAGGCAAAAAGCGGCTGTCCCGCCCAAAAGCCGGTTTTTCGACGGACGGCAGGCGCCATTTCGACGCTTCGGTACCGATGTCGGTCAGGGTCGCCTTGACGCGGTCGTCCGGCATCGAGAAGCGCTGCGACAGGTATCTTAATGAGGCTGCCAATTCGGAGTCCGGCCCGCCGTACTGCGCCATCAATAGCTTTGCCATGCGCGGGTCGGGCCTTGTAATGTTGACGGGATACTCCAGTTGCCTATCATAAATCCACATACGGTTTCCCCCTTATCGGTCCCAGGCCCATTTTTGGAAGACCCAGCTGCCAACGTCGAAGGAAGACGAGCCGAAGTTCATCAGCGGCCCGTACTGCCGCTCGTATTTCTGCGTCAGCATACAGAGCTTGTTGGCGTAGCAGTTGAAGTCGGCTTTGGCGGCCTCGTCGTCCGGATGCGTATCCAGATAGAGGTTGAGCTCGACGCAGGCAAAGCGCGCTTCCTGAATCATGTTGAGCAGGCACTGCTTATTTTCGTCCATCAGCAGCACCCCCCCGCGTAGCGTGAAACCAGTTCGGGGAACAGCGTTCCTTTGCGCAGCGCCTCGCCGGGCATAAAGCCCGCGCGGTACTGCTGCGTGGGGAAGTAGATCCGCGCCAGCTGGCAGCCCGCCGAGCCGGACGCCGGATCGTCCATATCGCCGCAAACGTCGCCCGCGACGACGATGCAATCGGCGTCAAGGGGGTTTACGGGGTCTCCGCCGCCAAAACAGCAGGTGTCGGCGGAGCAAGTCGTGTTTTGAGCCATGTATTCGTCCTCCTACAGTCGAATTCGCTGTAGTGCATAGTATGATGTGCCGCGCTCGTTGCGTGAAATGAAAATCGGCGGGAAAATGGCTTGACATGGAGTATCCCGTGCGGCTATAATGCTAAAGATATAGAGACCGGAGGTGAACCTGTTGAACTGCATAAGGGCGTTGGTTCACAGAGAGGTTCTCCACAAAAAAATACGCGCGTCATTCGCCGCTTTTGCCTCCCCATCCGTCGGATGAAGGAAGCAAAGGCGGTTTTTTTCTGTCCGCGGAAGACAAGGAGGGAACGGTTTGGGCAAGCAGGCGATGTTTAAGGTCCAGAAAAACGAGGTGATCGCACCGGGCGTGCACCGCCTTGTTCTTGCGGGGGACACCAGTGCGTGCACCGCGCCGGGGCAGTTCGTCAACATCCTGATGAAGGACGTCTATCTGCGCCGGCCGATCTCGATCTGCGAGTATGACGACAAGACCGTCACGCTCGTGTTCCGTAGGCTCGGCAAGGGGACGGAGATACTGGCCGCGCGTAAGCCCGGCGACGAACTCAATGCGCTCGTGGGCATGGGCAACGGCTACACGGTGCCGGAGGGGATCCGGCAGCCGCTCGTGGTCGGCGGGGGCCTCGGCACGCCGCCGCTGTACGCGCTGAGCAAGCTGCTCATCGAAAAGGGCAAGACGCCGATCGTGCTGCTGGGCTTTCGTACCGCCAACGACGTGTTCTACGACGACCGCTTCGCCGCGCTTGGCTGCCGCACGATCGTCTGCACGGACGACGGCACGCGCGGGGAACAGGGCATCGCGGCGCTGTACGCGAAAAACCTCGAAGGACAGTACGATTACTACTACGCCTGCGGGCCGGTGCAGATGCTGCGCACGCTCTACGACACCTGCCCGACCGACGGGCAGATGAGCTTCGAGGAGCGCATGGGTTGCGGGTTCGGCGCGTGCATGGGCTGCACGTGCAAGACGCGGTTCGGCAACAAGCGCATTTGCGTCGACGGGCCGGTGCTGTCCAAGGGGGAGATCATATGGCAGAACTAGGCATAGAGCTCTGCGGTTTGCATCTCGACAACCCGATCATCCCCGCGAGCGGCACGTTCGGCTACGGCCGCGAGTTTACGGAGTTTTACGACATCAACCTGCTCGGTTCGTTCGTGTTCAAGGGCACAACCCGCGAGCCGCGCTTTGGCAACCCCACGCCGCGCATCGCGGAGTGCTCGAGCGGCATGCTCAACTCCGTGGGGCTGCAGAACCCCGGCATCGACGCGGTAATCAACGAGGAGCTGCCGCATCTTGCCACATTTTTCCACAAACCCGTGATCGCGAACATCAGCGGCTTCTCGCCCGAGGAGTTTGAGTACTGCTGCGAAAGGATCGACCGCGAACCTCAGGTCGGCTTGATCGAGGTCAACATCAGCTGCCCGAACGTGCGCCACGGCGGCATGGCATTCGGCACGTCGCCGGAGTTGGCGGCGGACATCACGCGGCGCGTCAAGAGAGTGACCACAAAGCCCATCCTGATCAAACTCAGCCCGAACGTGACGGACATCGTCTCAATCGCCAAAGCCTGCGAGGACGCGGGCGCGGACGGCCTGAGCCTGATCAACACGCTCCTCGGTATGCGCATCGACAGCCGCACGAAAAAGCCCGTGCTCGCCAACACGTTCGGCGGACTGTCCGGTCCCGCGGTGTTCCCGATCGCGCTGCGCATGGTCTACCAGGTGTCGCAGGCGGTCAAAATCCCGGTTGTGGGCATCGGCGGCGTCGCCTCGGCGTTCGACGCGATCGAGATGATGCTCGCGGGCGCGACCGCGGTACAGGTCGGCTCCGAGAACCTGCGCAGGCCCTACGCGTGCAAGGACATCATCGAGGACCTGCCGAAGGTCATGCGCATCTATGGCATCGAGCGGCTTGCCGACATCGTGGGCGCCGCCTGGAAGGAACAGAACCCGGATCAAACATGAAGGAGGATTTCATGA
>CAZIRB010000047.1:0-16123 GCA_964541695.1 uncultured Oscillospiraceae bacterium | reverse complement strand
AAGCGAAGCGCAGGCCCAGTGAGCAAGGGAGCACAGGCCCAAAAGGGCGTGTGCGACCATTGCGAACTGTGGGTAATCGGCCCTTTGGCGGGGTACAGAGGCGGAGTCCCCAACGTACCTTCTTAATTACTGTTCTCCAGCAGCCGCTCCACAATCCCATCCACGCCATGCTCAAACACGTTATACACCGGTATATCGGTCGAGCGCTTAATCGCCTCATACAGCGCGTCCTTATCCACGTAGGCCGGTTCGTAGTCCTGGCGGCTGAACCGGTAGCGCGGGTAGTAGGGGTTGATCGTCACGGCGAGCACCTGCACGGACTTGACGACGCCGACGGACACGCCCGCTTCGCGCAGGCGCACAAGATTCGCGTGAATCTGCTCGATCTCGGCCGCGGGCAAAAGCACCATCGGGTTCTCAAACAGCACGCGCTTGCCGCGGAAGGACTGCGCGTCCTTTGCGAGCCGATCCATATACGGCCCGCCCACAAGGCCGCGCACGCAGACGGTCTCGTAGCGCGAGAGCGCGGCGAGGAACGCGGCAAAGTCGTCGTCCGTCAGCACGGGGCCGACGGGTTCGGCGCAGTCCGCGGCCGCGGCGGGCAGCGTGAGGATGTCCGCCATGCAGCGCGTCTCGGCGGCGAGGCGGTCGATCTCGACGCGCCGCGACGCGCCGGTCGAGAGGATCAACGCGTCGACCTCGCACAGCGGCACGATGCGCCCGAGCGCGCCGTCGACAATGGTCAGGTCCGCGCCGAACGCGGCGAGGCGAAAAAGCAGGCGCCGAAGCTCGACGCGCTTGTTCGCGCCCGCGATGACGAGCTTGCCGGCGCGGGCGACGCGGCCGATCAGCACGCGGCCCATGCCGGTCATGATGTCCGTCTCCTCGAGGATGTCGAGCCTGGCGCGGCTGAAGCGCAGGCACTCCGACGCCACGGCGGCCAGGTCGCCCTCGCGCATCTCCACGCGCGGCTTGGGCAGGCCGGTGACGTTGTCGAGATACTCGCCGTCGTAGCCGATGCTCGTGACGGCGAGGCGGATATCGGGATGCGTTTTGCGCAGCCCAGTCATGACGGCGGCCATCGCGGTGGTCTTACCGGTATTTTTCGCGGTGCCCGCGATGCCGAGCGAGCGGTACCTCATTTTACGATCTTCGTGACGGTGTTCGCGCCGCCGCGGCCGGGGTACGCGCCGTCCTCGCGGCTGCCGAGCACGCCGTCGTAGATCGACTGCACAAAATCGCCCTGCTCGGCGACCTTCGTCAGCACGCCTTCGATGCCCTCGACGATCTGGTCGGCCCAGCGCTTCGCGTTTTCGCTGACGACCATCCCGCTCTTGCCGAAAAAGCGGAAGCCCTCGCCGAGCGCGCGCAGCGTGTCGATCTTGGCGGGCACGGAGATCGGGCCGCCGGAGTACGCCTCGTCCGACGAGGCGATCGAGATCGCGTCGACGCCGATCATGGCGGCGAGGCTCCCGTGGAACGCGGTCGCGGCGGAGGACTGCACGCGGTCCTCGGTCTGCGTCAAAAAGCCGATCGGCGCGCCGGGCCAGATGGGCGCGTTGATGATGCTGCGCAGAGCCAGGATCTTGGCCACGTTGAAGTCGACGTAGTTATCGTCCATCTGCCGGCTGACCATGACCTCGGGCGAGAAGCAGAACAGCGGCTGCAGCACGGGCCGCCCGCCGATGAGCCGGCCGAGCACGGCGTTGATCAGCATGCCGGAGAACGCCTTGAACGCGGGTACGCCGCAGAGCTCGTCGTTTGTGACCACGTCGAAAGGCAGGTTGTACTTTTTGGCGTATTTCATGGCCTGCACGGCGTCGACGGTGAGGCGCTCCGGGTCCGTGCCCGCGCCGAGCGAGCCGTAGCAGATGTTGATCTTGGTCATGTGCGCGCCGATCTTGCCGGCCAGCACGACGGTTTCGGGCGTGTTCAGGCCGCGGTGCGCGCGCACCTGCCAGATGGTCGACGGCTCGAGCGCGCCGTAGATGCGGTTGAGGTTGGCGGGCGTGATGACCGTGCCGTCCTCGGAATGCGTCAAAAAGCCGTCGAAGAAGCCCTCCGTCCGCGCGCCCCACGACGGGTCGAAGTGCACGACGCCGTCCGCGCCCCAGGCCTCGGACACCTTAATGTGCATAATGTCCATCTGCGGGCAGCCGGTGCCGTACTGGTTGAACACGACGGGCTTGTCCAGCGTGTGCTGGAGCCGCTTCATCGTCATGTGCGCGCGCGTGCGCTCGAGGTAGGTTTCGAGGTCCTTGACATCCTCGGCGTTGAACCGGCGCGTCTTGGGATGCAGCTCGCCCTTCTCGTAGAAATTCCTGACCATGTCGCCGCAGAGCGCGGGATAGGCCTTCTCAAATTCGGTCATTTTCTCGTAGGCGCGCCATTTCTCCACGTCCCAGAGCTGGTCGCGCAGATGCGCGCGCTCCGCGCCCGGCGACGTGCGGACCGACGCGTAATCGAGGATCTGCGGCGCAATCTTTTCGAGCAGCTCGCCGATGCGCGCGTTCCGATACGCGTAGTCATACCCTTGGGTGATGTCCTTGAGCGTCTTTTTCGCTGTCTTGGCGCTCTTTAAAAACTCCCGGCCCTCGA
Organism: uncultured Oscillospiraceae bacterium; assembly: GCA_964541695.1. Taxonomy (GTDB): domain Bacteria; phylum Bacillota; class Clostridia; order Christensenellales; family CAG-138; genus CAZKGE01. Next base: position 13,525 of record CAZIRB010000047.1, on the reverse strand, counting down.
CGAACGCGAGCGTTTCCTCGACGGTCGTGCCGGGGCCGAAGCCCGCGTCGAAGCCGAGCTCCTGCGCCAGTTCCGGCCGTATGGCCATGCCGCCGATGGCGATCTTGACCTTGTCGCGGATGCCCACGGCGTCCGCGTAGTCGACAAACTTCGCAAGCAGCTCGGACACGCCGTAGCCCAGCGTGCGCGAGAGCAGGATCGTGTCCACGCTCTCTTTCAGCGCGGTCTGGATGATCTCCTCCGTCGGCAGGTCGGGCGGCAGCAGAATCGTGTCGTACCCGGCCTCGACGAGGCCGCGGTTGATGATCTTGAGGCCGATGTCGTGCACCGGATCGATCGGCGCAAGCAGAATCTTCTTCTTCGCTTCCATGTTACTTCGCTGCCTCCTCCTCGAACTTTTCGGGATCGAGCCACGGATATTGATCGCCCGCGCGGCACAGGTACGCGCGCACGCGCACGCGCGCGCCGGGACCGGCAAACTCGATGAACACGACGTCGATGTCGGAGAATCCCAGGTCCTTCATGAGCTGGAGCGCAAGCTGCTTGCCCTCCTCCTCGCTTTCGCAGACCAGGAAGGTTTCAACATCCAGCGCGTCCGAAATACGCGAAAATACCTTGGACATAACGTTCCTCCTTCTATGATCGGGTGTATTTTAGCGCCCGCAAACCCCGGCGATAAGCTGAACGGGACGGGGGGCGGGCGGGTGGAAATGGAGTGGGGATGCCGGGATTCTTGCAGGGGCGCTGCCCCTGCACCCTGCCAAAGGGACTAGTCCCTTTGGAAACCCGCAGGAAGGCATGTGAAACCATTCAGCCGCCACAGGCGGCGCTCGGCTATGGTTCTCTTTGGAATCCCCGCTTCATTGACACGTAAACCTGGTTGGTCGCCGGTTCGTTGGGTTCCAAGGGCCTTCGGCCTTTGGCGGGGTGCGGGGCGGCGCCCCGCACGTACCCCGTTGGGACACAGCGTCAACCTACCGTTCGTGCTGGCCGCAGTTCCCCCACGGGATTCCAAAGGGACGTGTCCCTTTGGCGGGGGCGCGAGGGCAGGGCCCTCGCAAAAGCCCACGCCTCGCTTTTCCCCGCACCGCGGACGCCCGGCTTTGGCCCCCTTTGAAATCCCCGCGGGGAATTACGCCGGTTCGTTGGATTCCAAGGGCCTTCGGCCCTTGGCGGGGTGCGGGGCGGCGCCCCGCAGCGTACCGCCATTGAGACTCTGTCTGAAAATGACCCGTCCGCCGGTTTCCGCGCGGCAGCGCGGCAGGGGGCGGCGGACGGACACTCGTCCCCGCGGGGCAAAGGTTGAGCCGGCTTTACGCCTGCATAAGAGGATGAGTTATGCAGAAGAAAAAACCGGCCGAACGCTGCCCGCATCGGAGCCGAAAACGGCGGGCGGACCGGAGCACGCGGCCCCGGCCCGCCCAAACGGTCAGACGATCTTCGTCATAAAGACGTTGGTCATACCGGCCTTGTCGACGGAAGCCTTGATCTCGGCGACATCCGTCTTGTACAGGCCGAGCTCCTGCATCCGCTTGAAGTACTGCGCGCCGGAGAACGTGTACTTCTTGCGCATGCCTTCCTCGGTCTTCATCATCTCGTTGACGTGCGCGATGGCGTCGCCGATGGCGAGCGACTCGGGGATGACGACGAGCTCCTTGCCGGCGGCAAAGCGCACGGCGTTGGCGCCCGCGAGCGTGCCGGTGACGATGGCTTCGGTGTGGCCGACCAGGAGGCCCGCCTTCTCGCCGCCGCAGAACAGGTTCTTCACGCCCGCGACCTTGAGCGCGTTGTCGCGCGGGGAGAGCGCCATATAGCGCATGGAGTTGCCGATGCCGCCCGAATACGGGTCCTCAAAGCGCGCGGTCTCGAAGCCCGGGATCTTGCGCAGCTTCTCGATCGGATAGAACGGGCTCATCAGCTTGGCGTGGCCGGTATCGAGCAGGATGATGTTCTCGTTGAACTCCGTGAGCGCGTACTGCTGGCAGGCTTTCGTGGCGAGGGCGGCCTCGCCCTTGCGCAGCTCCGCGGGGATCGGAACGATGGCGACGCCGGTCTCGTTGAGCTGCTTCTGGATCTCGGGCGTGAGGGATTCCTTCATCAGCTTGCAGGAACCGCTCATGGCGCCGTAGGAGCCGTCGGCCTTCTGGCCCATCTTCTCCTCGATGCCGATCTTGCCCGCGACGCTCAAGCGGCCGCCGAACGTCGGGCAGCGCAGGATGCACATCGCGCAGCCGTTGCCGTACTTGGTGCAGTTGTTCTGCGGACCGGCCGAGCCGGTCGCCTCAACGAACACGTCGCCCGCGTAGACGTCGCCGTCGGCGGTCTTGACGCTCTTGATCGTGCCGTCCACGACCTCGACGTCGGTGACGCGGGATTTTAAGTGGAACTCGACGCCCTTTTTCTTGAGCAGGTGCTCGATGGCGGGCTCGATGGTCGCGATGTCATACAGGCTCGCGTGCTTGTGGCCGGGGAACTCGATGTTCTTGTGGCGGCAGTTCTCGTCGACCACCTGGAACACCTCGCCGCCGCCCATGGCGATGGCTTCCTCGGTCGCGGTGAAGCGGCCGTTGTTGCGCATGATGCCGCCGACGAGGCCCGTGCCGAGCAGCAGGTCGGTGCGCTCGAGGACAACGACGTCCGCGCCCGCGTTCTTCGCGGCGACCGCCGCGCCGACGCCGGCCCAGCCGCCGCCGATGATAACAACCTTAGTCATTGTGGAATCCTCCCTCTCGTTATAGAAAATGTGCGCCTCGGGTTATTTGCCGTGCAAATCGGGATTTTGCACAAATTTGTCGTCCGTTTTGTTGGGAGCGCCGGCCGCTCCCGACTGGTCAAACAATATATATCTGGCAGTCGGGAGGGCCGGCGCTTGTTTGCGGGTTACGGCTTTATGCCGCGGGTCTTCTTACAGCAGGCCGGCGTGCTGGCAGACGATCTCCAGAAGCTTGACCTGGCACTTGACCGCCCAGCGCATCTCTTTCTCGAGCAGGTTGCCGTCCTCGTCCGTGGTGCCGAGGCCGGTCGAGATGTAGATGTTGCCGTCGTACGCGATCGTCGGGATGATGCCCATCTTGGACATGCCGACCTGGAGCAGGTGCGAACCGGCGTACATATCCTCGATCGAGAAGATCGGGACGCCCATCTTGCCGTCCTTCCAGGTATCCTCGTAGTTGATCTCGACCGCGGTGGAGTTGTAGCTCTTGGTGAACTTGAAGCCCTTGAGCAGGTCCTTGGGCAGCACGGAGAACTCCTCGACGATGATGTCGTACATTTCGTCGACGGGCTTTGTGAGCACTTCGGGGTTGTCGCGCAGCACCTTGAGCGCCTGGATCTGGGTCAGCAGGGCTTCCTTGCCCGGATCGAACGTGACATACGCGGCCTTGCCGTAGGAAGCGCCGGTGCCGTTGCGGTCGCCGTGCATGCCGAGCGCGCGGCGGACGTTGACCATGACGTCGGCCTTGCCGATGATGAGACCGCTCGTGGCGGCGCCGGTGGCCTTGTCCATCGAGTAGCAGACCGCGTCCGCGCCGGTCTTGTCGACCTTGCAGCCGACGAACGGGAGGCCCCAGGCGTTGTCGATCACGTACGGAATGTTGTATTCCTTGGCGATCTTGGCGATGTTCTTCTGCAGCGTCGGGACGCCGTCGCGGTCATGCGTGCCGTAGCCGTAGCCGGGCGTGTCGTAGCCGAGCGAGACGATGCCCGTCAGGTACGGCGCGTGGATTTCGGCGGCCTTCTTGAGGTTGTCGTAGGACTTGTCCGGATCGACATGCGAGAGCAGCGGGACCGGCCAGGTCTTGATGCCGTGCACGTCGTAGTTGGCGCCCGCGAGCGGGACGATCACGACGTCGGTGTTGTTCTGGCGCTTGCCGTAGAAGCCGAGCTCGCCCGCGGTGGAGCCCCTGTCCGCGATGAAGTCCTTGTACTTGGCCGGGAACGGACGGCCGTAGCCCGCCTGGTGATGCATGTGCTTCTCAAGCGGCGCGATGAAGCGCGCGCGGTAGCAGTCGCCCATGCCGAGCGCCGGGGGCGTGAACAGCGCGCCGTAGGTGGCCCACAGGGCGGCTTCGCACGTGGAGGTCGGGCAGCAATCGTAATCGTCGCCGTAGACGTCCTTGACGATCTCGCGCTCCTGCTCGACGAGCGAGGCCAGCGGGATGACCTTCTTGGCGCCTTCCTCGGAGGCCTTCATGATGTCCTTGCGCAGCGGCGCCGGGCAGCCGGACACGCCGCCGGTCAGGCCGAACGTACCCTTGCGGTCCGCCGGGAATACGCCCTCGGCAAATTTGCAGGCTTCCGCGTAAATCTCCGCGGTCTCCGCCTGCAGCTTCTTGTACATTTGGAACTTGTACTTGGGTGTAGCCATTCTTGTTGCTCCTTTCGTTTTTGACAGATGGTTTGGCTCTATGTAAAGCTTTTAGTCCTTAAGCTTTACGATGACTTCAACCTCGACGGGCGCGTCGATGGGCAGGTCGGACACGCCGACCGCGCTTCTTGCGTGCTTGCCCGCGTCGCCGAACACTTCGCCGAGGAAATCGGAGGCGCCGTTTACGACCTTGGGCTGCGCGTTGAAGCCCGCGGCGCTGTTGACAAAGCCCGTGACTTTGAACACCCGCTCGATCTTGTCCAGGTCGCCGATCACGCCCTTGATGGCGGACAGGCAGTTGATCGCGCAGAGGCGGGCCGCCTCGTTGCCCTGCTCGAGCGTGACCTCGCCGCCGACCTTGCCCGTGTAGAGGAGTTTGCCGTCCTTCATCGGGATCTGGCCGGACGTGTAGATGAGGTTGCCGACCTGAACGGCCGGGATGTAGGAAGCCAGCGGCTTTACGGGCTCGGGGATTTCGACGCCCATCGCTTTGAGTTTTGCTTCGTATGACATTGTGGTTCCTCCTGTATTTGATTTCATTTACGGAAAGCTATCGTGCAAAAAGGGAACTCAGCCCTTAACCTGCCTGATTGTTATTCTGCCGCCCGGCTCAAGATTTAACTCCACGCCGGTCCTGCGTTCGGCGACTTTTAAAACAATATTATAGTGGTTCGGCATATGCGTCTCGTCGAAGCCCGCGATGTGCCCGATCGGCGTATCGTTGTAGAGCACCTCGTCGCCCGATATGATCACGCCGCCCTGCTCGATCTCAACGAAGCCGACGTACGCGATGCGGTCGACCGTCGAGCCGGGCTTGATGCCCGCTTCGTCGCTTGCGATCAGCTCGTGCACCTGATTTTTGCAGATGCAGCGCGACGGCTGCGTGATGAGCTGCAGCCCGCGCGTCTCGTAGCGGCCCTGCAGCACCACGGCCAGCCGGCCGGTCAAATCCGATTTTGCGTAATAGGGGTTCTCCTGAAACATTCCGGTCTTGTACGGATCGTTCGCCATGTTCTGCATGCCTCCGTTCTGTCTTTTCCCTGTCAGCATTTTGTTTTGTGCCGCCCCGCGTGTCCGGCGCGCCGCGGCGGTTTCTGTAAACCTTACGCCCAAAGTCCCGGCATGGGGAGGGTGACCCGCGTGCGCGGTCCCGGATGATTGGCCGCACCGATTTCAATTCGCGCCGCACGCGGTTGCCGCTCATCGTTCTTGCTCATCAGTGATGAGCAGCTCGAGGGAATAACAACCGGCCCGTTTCCGGGCCTTCCGCCTTTATTCGCTCTTACCGTTCTCTGCCAGGCTCCAGTACCTGTCAACGTCGTTGATCAGGCTCTCGATATGGTGCACCATCCTTCGCTCCGCCTCCGCGGAATCGTGCTTTTCGAGGGCGGTCAGGATGCTCTTGTGATCCACCGTCAAAACGCCCCCCACGTAGGTCCGGATATATTCCATCACGGGCGAGAACTTGCCGTTCTGCCAGATGAAATCGAAGGCCGCGGCAAGCACGGGATTCTTGCTCGCCGCCGCGATGGCGCGATGAAATGCGATGTCGTACTCCGCGGAGAGCTTGTCGCCCTCGGCGTCCTGCGTCTGCAGCTCAAACGTCTCGCGGATATTGCGCAGGTCCTCCTCGGTGGCGTTGATCGCCGCCAAACGGACCATCTCGCGCTCGATGCCGCGCCGCGCGGTCAGAATGTCGATGAGATTTCGCTGGCTGCCGACGTCGACCGAGCGGTGGAACTTGTCGGAGAACTCCGAAAGGTCCCGCATGTTCGTCAGCTCCGCCAGCCTTGTCTCGCCGGCGCTCGTGAGCGTGCGGCCGCGGTAGCCGTGTTTGATCGTGTAGCCGCGGTGATCGAACTCGCTTAAGAGCCGCCCGATCGTCGCGGAGCTGATGGGGTGGTGCTGTTCCTCGAGCAGGAGGCTCAGCATGACCGAACCGACCGGCTGTTCGGAACCGAAAAGAATGGTCAAAAGGCGAAACTCATGGTCTTCTCTCTGCGTCAGCACACCCCATACCTCATACACGATTACGATAGCACAGATGCATGTCAAATGCAAGGGCGGCGGGAAAATTATAAATATTTTTCCTGGCATTAGCAAATTCCTCATCATTGATGAGCAAAATGTTGCTTTTTTGCGTTTTCCTTGCAAACAGGGGTTGTTTTTCGTGGAGAGGGCGTGCTACACTTAGCGTGATTTCAGGGTATATATGATATTTACGCGAAAAAATCGGACTAGTAAAAGTGCCGAAGGAGGACAAGCAGAATGATAGAAATTCGTTGGCATGGCAGAGGCGGACAGGGCGCCAAGACGGCGGCGCTGTTGCTCGCCGACGTTGCGTTCAACACCGGCAAGTACGTGCAGGGGTTCCCGGAGTACGGTCCGGAGCGTATGGGCGCGCCCATCACCGCGTATAACCGGATCAGCGATACGCCCATCCGCGTACACAGCAACATCTACGAGCCCGACTACGTCGTGGTCGTCGACGAGACGCTGCTCGACGCGGTGGACGTGACGAAGGGGCTCAAGAAGGAAGGCGCGGTCGTGGTCAACACGGAAAAGAGCAAGGAGGAGATTTTGCCCAAGCTCAACGGCTACGCGGGCCGCGTGCACGTCATCGACGCGCGCAAGGTTTCGATCGCGGCGCTCGGCCGATATTTTCCGAACACGCCGATGCTGGCCGCCATCGTCAAGACGAGCGGATTCATGCCCGAGGACGAGTTCCTCGAGGAGATGCGCGCGTCGTTCAAGCATAAGTTTGCGTCGAAGCCCGAGGTCATCGAGGGCAACATGAAGGCGCTGTCCATGGCGCTCGAGGAGGTGCGGTAAATGTCGAACAAGAGAGTAACAGAAGCGTATTCCGAGTCGATCCGCTGGCAGGACACGCGTCCCGGCGCGGGCGTGACCGGCGGCGGCACGAGCCGCGAGGTTATGACGGGCGAGTGGCGCGTGGACGTGCCGGAGTTTATCGCCGACAAGTGCACGCAGTGTCTGCTCTGCGTGCCGGTGTGCCCGGACAGCTCGATCCCGATGAAGGACGGCAAGCGCCTCGACTTCGACTTTGAGCATTGCAAGGGCTGCGGCATCTGCGCCAAGGCCTGCCCGTTTAACGCGATCGTCATGCACAAAGGAGGGAAGGAATAATGGCTATCAAGGACCGTCTTTCCGGCAACGAGGCCGTCGCCAACGCGCTGCGCCAGGTGAACCCGGACGTCATGGCCGCGTTCCCGATCACGCCCTCGACGGAGATCCCGCAGTATTTCTCGTCCTTCGTCGCCGACGGCAGGGTGGACACGGAGTTCGTTCCGGTCGAGAGCGAGCACAGCGCGATGAGCGCGTGCATCGGCTCCCAGGCGGCCGGCGCGCGCACGGTGACCGCCACGTCGAGCGCGGGACTTGCGTATATGTTCGAGATGCTGTACGTGGCGGCGTCGAGCCGCCTGCCGATCGTGATCGCGTGCGTCAACCGCGCGCTCACCGGCCCGATCAACATCAACGCCGACCACAGCGACAGCATGGGCGCGCGCGACGCGGGCTGGATCCAGATCTACAGCGAGAACAACCAGGAGGCCTACGACAACATGATCCAGGCCTTCCGCATCGGCGAGCATCCGGACGTATTGCTGCCCGTCATGGTCTGCCAGGACGGCTTCATCACGTCGCACGCGGTCGAGAACATCGAGATGATCGAGGACGACAAGGTCAAGGCCTTCGTCGGCGCCTATAAGCCCGCGGAGTACCTGCTGAAAAAGGGCGAGCCGCTCGCGCTCGGCGCGTACGCCACGCCCGCGTACTACATGGAGCACAAGCGCGCGCAGGCGCAGGGCATGACGAACGCCAAGAAGGTCGCGCTCGACGTGGCCAAGGAGTTTACCAAGATCTCCGGCCGCAGCTACGGCCTGTTCGAGGCCTATAAGCTCGACGACGCCGAGATCGGCATGGTGATCATCAACTCCGCGGCCGGCACCGGCAAGGACGCCGTCGACGCGCTGCGTCAAAAGGGCGTCAAGGCGGGCCTGCTCAAGATCCGGCTGTTTAGGCCGTTCCCCGCCGAGGAGATCGCAGAGGCGCTCAGCGGCCTTAGCGCGATCGCGATCATGGACCGCGCGGAGAGCTTCAACGGCTGCGGCGGCCCGCTCGGGGCCGAGGTGCGCGGCGCGCTGCTCGTGGCGGGGAGCCGTGCTAAGACCGTCAACTACATCTACGGCCTCGGCGGCCGCGACGTGCGCGTCGAGGACCTAGAGCAGGCGTTTACCGACATGGTCGAGGTCGCAAAGACCGGCGACGCCGGCGAACCGTACCGCTATCTGAGCGTGCGCGAGTAAGGAGGGCAGGAGAATGGCTTATAATTTCAAGGAAACCATGAATAAGCGCGAACGTTTCGCGCCCGGCCACCGCATGTGCGCGGGCTGCGGCGGAGCGATCGCGGTGCGCAACGTGCTGCGCGGACTGCACGAGGAGGACGAGGCGGTCGTCGTCAACGCGACCTGCTGCCTCGAGGTCTCGACGTTTATGTATCCGTATACCGCGTGGGAGGATTCCTATATCCACACCGCGTTTGAAAACGCCGCGGCGACGCTGTCCGGCGTGGAGACGGCCTACCACTCGCTCAAAAAGCAGGGCAAGCTTGCCGATAACTACAAGTTCATCGCGTTCGGCGGCGACGGCGGCACGTACGACATCGGCTTCCAGTCGCTCTCCGGCGCCATGGAGCGCGGCCACGACCTCGTGTACGTCTGCTACGACAACGGCGCGTACATGAACACGGGCACCCAGCGCTCCTCGGCCACGCCGATGTTCGCGGACACGACGACGACGCCCGTCGGCAAGCTCTCGCAGGGCAAGCCGCAGTACCGCAAGGACCTGGCGGCGATCATCGCGGACCACAACATCCCGTACGTGGCGCAGACGACGCTCATCGGCAACCTCTCCGACCTGCACAAAAAGTCGGAGCGCGCCATCTACACGGAGGGCCCGGCGTTCCTCAACATCATGGCGCCCTGCCCGCGCGGCTGGCGGTACGAGTCCGAGGAGGTGCTGCACATCTGCAAGATGGCGGTCGAGACCTGCTACTGGCCGATGTTCGAGGTCGTCGAGGGCGCGTGGCAGCTGACCTACGAGCCGAAGAAGAAGCTGCCCATCGAGGAGTTCCTCAAGACGCAGGGGCGCTTCAAGCATCTGTTCAAGCCCGGCAACGAGTGGACGCTCGAGCTGTATCAAAAAGAGGTCGACAGGCGCTGGGAGGAGCTGCTCAAGCGCTGCCGGTAACGGGTTCCTGCTTTGGGGCAAAGCGCGGCGCGGGCGGGCGAAACCCGCGCCGCTTTGCGTGCCGGGCCTATGGAAACGCTTTTGCCGGAGAATACTAGAAAAAGGCGCCGCGGCGGCAAGCTTTAGCGCGGCGCGCATGCGGAGGGAGAGGGCATATGCCGTCGACTACGAAACGGGCGCGCGAACAGGCGGAGAAGAACGTGTACCGCTACATGCGGCGCGTGCGCGTACTGCTCATCGTCGACGTGGCGGTCCTTGCCGCGCTTTTGCCTGTTACGTATCTCGACAAAAACGCGTGGACAGGCGGCTTCCCGCTGATATTTGCCGCGCTGATCCCGGCCGTGCTGTATTTCCTGTGGGTCCTGTGGCAGGATTCGCGCCAGAGCGTAACTTTGACGAAGGACGGCGTGGTCTGGGAGACGGGCGCGTGGCGCTGGAAGAAGACGGTCGAGATCCCGTTTGCCGAGATCGGCCAGATGCGCGATGTGACCGCGCTGTTTTCGCCGGGCAGGAAATACGCGCTCGTGTCCGCCGTCTCGCCGAAGCAGAAAATCGTGCTCACCGGCGCGCTCGAGCGCTACCGCGAGCTGCTCGGACGGATCGTCCGGCGCCTGCCGAAGGGCGCGCTGACCGCGCGCGCGGAAAAATCGCTGCGTCAAAACCGCGTCATCGGCCGCTGAGGGGGGAATTCGATGGCGGAGGATACCAATTTAAGAAGGACCCGGCAGCGCCGCAAGCTGCTCGATATTTTGGGCGCCAAGCCGGAGCCGCTGACCGCGGACCAGATCCTCAGGATCTGCCAGCTCGAGTGCCCGAACATGGCGCTGACCACCGTGTACCGAAACCTCGACCGTATGATCGAGCTCGGGTACGCCACAAAGATCGAGTCCGCGCAGGGCGCGGCGCGGTTTGCCGCGTCGACGCCGGAGACGCGCATGGTGCTGATCTGCCGCGTGTGCCAGGCGCGCGTGGAGGTTCGGGGGTTGTCGGTCGAGGGACTCGAGACGGAGCTGGAGAAGCGCACGGGGTACGAGATCGAGCACCGGTATCTCGAGTTTTACGGGCTCTGCCCCAAGTGCCGCGCGAATGAGCTTGCGCTGCGCGGCGTGCGCGGCGAATAAACTTCGGCGCTTCATGAAATCGTCCGGCGCGGCCGGCGAAATGGGGACATGGAGCGCCGGAAGGGCCCCGGCAGCGCGTCCGCCGGTTTGAGGAGGGGAGCGGCGGCGCGGTACACACAATAAACTGGGAAGGACGGGACGGATGGACATCACACTCAACATTCTCCACTACATCTACCTCATCGGCGTGTTGGTCGTGCTCGGCTGCATGATCGCGCGCAAGGACACGGTCATCCCGTGCATCGTGTTCACGCTCGCGCTCGGCATCGCCGCCGCGGCCATGAACGCCGCGCCCGGCGACGGCGCGCTCAAAATTCTCTCCGGCGGCCTGCAGGCCAACTACAACGCGCTCGTGTTCGCCGGCAGCGAGTTCTTCGGCATCATCGCCACGATCGCGATGATGGTGGCCATGTCGAAGCAGATGGCGGACATGGGCACGGACAAGCTGATCATGGATCCGATGGCGAAGCTGATGAAGAGCCCGACGGGCGCGTTCTTCACGCTCGGCGTGGCGATGTTCGTCGTTACGACCCTGATCTGGCCGTCCCCGGCCGTGGCGCTCATCGGCGGCCTGCTCTGCCCGATTGCGATCCGCGCGGGGCTGCCGGCCATCGGCGCGGCGATTGCGATGAACCTGTTCGGCCACGGCTTCGCGTTCGCGTTCGACGCGGTCATCCAGGGCGCGCCCGGCATCGTCGCGGGCACGGCGAACCTGCCCGGCGGCGCGCCGGAGATCATCCGCGCGGGCTGGCCGATATTCTTGGCCAACGGCGTGATCGCCATCGCGGTCGCGTTCTACGTGCTGAAAAAAGACCTGGTAAAAAGCAAGGCGCGCTACGACGCGGAGCGCGAGCTGGCGCTGGCCGACAGCGGGGAGTTCCGCGAGACGCATAAAAACGCGGGCGTCATGCTGTGGGTCACGCCGATCGTGTTCGCGCTGGCCATCGCGCTCATCATCGTGTTCGAGGCCAAGGGCGGCGACGCGACGGCGATCATCACGGGCTCGGCCATGCTGGTCATGACGCTCGGCACGCTTTTGCAGTACAGCTTCGGGAACGCGCTCGAGAAGGTCGTCGACTACGTGCGCGACGGCTTCGCGTTCGGCATGAAGATATTCGCGCCGGTCGTGATCATCGGCGGCTTCTTCTTCATCGGCGGCGGCGGCATCGGCTCGATTCTGCGCGGCGAGTACCAGCAGGGCCTGCTCATGGACTGGGCCTGGTGGCTGGCCGGCAAGGTGCCGCTCAACAAGTTCGCCGTCGCGCCGATCACGCTGATCATCGGCGGCATCACGGGCCTCGACGGCTCGGGCTTCTCGGGCCTGCCGCTTGTCGGCTCGATGGCGCTCTCGTTCGGCCAGGCGGTCAATCTCAGCATCCCCGTGCTCGGCGCGCTCGGCCAGTCCGGCGCGCAGTGGATCGGCGGCGGCACGTGCGTGCCGTGGGCGGTGATCCCGGTCGCGGCCATGTGCGGCGTCGACCCGACCGAGCTGGCGCGGCGCAACTTCGTGCCGGTCATGATCGGCCTTGCGGCGGGGCTCGTCGTGTCGATCTTCCTGCTGTAACGAAAATGAAAAAGCCGGGGGCTTTGGGCCCCCGGCGCAGTCCGTCAAAGAACCGGTTTTTGACGGGATAACCGCTTTTTGCCTCGCGTCCTTCGGACTTTCCGGCGGCAAAAAACACGCCGAACCCGAACCTGCGGGGCGATCCGCCGCGGCGGCAAAGCCGGCGCGGCCGGATTCCGTGGGTTAAGAGCCGCGGCCCTTAAAATTTCAGGGGCCTTTTGACACGCCGGGACGGGGGCCGTCGTCTTCCCAAACCCCCGCGCCTCAGCCCATCAGCGGGCCGACGAGCGCGATCAGCGGGCTGAACACGGCGATGCAGACGATGCAGAACGCCCAGTTGATGCCGATCGACGTGTAGTAGTTGTTCCTGCCCGTCAGCGTCGAGAGCAAAAGCCCCGTCGCCGAGTACGGCGCCATCATGATGGTGAGCAGCCACCCCACGAGCATCGCGAGCGCGAACGTGTAGTGCGTCAGCCCCAGCGCCGCGGGCGAGAGCGCGGCCAGCATCGCCGAACCGGTCGCGGCCGGGTGCACGCCCGCCATGCCCGGCAGGATCAACAGCAGCATCAGCGCGGCGACCATCAGCGCGGGGTAGCCCGTCAAAAACGGCGGCAGCAGCCCCGAAAGAACCTGGCCCACGCCGGACACGGCGAGCGCCTTGCCCAAAAACCCGGACAGCATGAACAGCGCGACCTGGTCGCGGGACTTGACGATCTGCACGCCGTAGTACAGCTTCATCTGCGCGCGGTACTCGCGATTTTTATTCTGGACGAGCGCGACGACGAGCGGGAACAGGAGCGAGACGACGGACACGCTGATCATCAGGTCCCAGCCCGTCGTCACGTTGACGAGTACGATCGAGCCGATCATGGCGACCGCCAAGAGCAGCATCCGCGTGAGCCGCTTTGCGTCGAGCGTCACTTCGGGGTCGGGCGCGATGTCCGGATAGCGGTTCGGGTGCCGTTTCGTCTCGAGGTACATTTCCGCCAGATGCAGCGCGAGGAACAGGACCGTGAACGCGATGCCGACGGGGATCACGGCTACCCAGCGCACGTCGGGGTACGCGCTGTATACGATTACCGACGCCCAGGCGGGCGACCAGAAGCCGGACGAGTTGTACGCGCGCGACACGGTGGTCAAAAACGGCTTCTCCGCGCGGTACATCCGGGCGAACGGCTCCATCAGCTCGTAGATGATCATGAC
>CAZIRB010000046.1:9915-16665 GCA_964541695.1 uncultured Oscillospiraceae bacterium | reverse complement strand
GAAAAATAGAACGGTTTTCTTTTCTTTCTGGAAAGAAAAGTAACAAAAGAAAGTCAGGGGAAAACCGGGACTTTGCGGCCCTCCCCCTTTTCTTTTGGCTTCCTTTTCTTTCGGAAAAGAAAAGGAAGAAACTAAACCCGCCCCCCTGCCGCTACCCCTTTCTTTCCAGCTCCTCTTCGCACACGCAGCCAATCTTGAGCGGCCGTTCGAGCAGCACCATATCGGTCAGCAGCACCCCGTCGTCTTCAACCGGTCCGCCGTAGTTGTCGACGAAAAAGTTCTCGATGCAGCCCGCGCGGGTAAAGCCGAACCGCTCATAGAACGGCACGAGCGGCTCGCCGGTGCCGACGCGCATGCGGGAAAACGCGGCGGCGTACTTGAAAAACAGATACTCGAGCATGAGCGCGGCGTAGCCTTGTTTTTGGAAGGGCTCGGCGGTAACGAGGTTCTTGAGCTCGCAGACCCCGGTTTCCTCCATGGTGACGACAGCCGCCGCGATGTCCTCGCCGCGCTCGGTGAGCACGTAGAGCGCGCCGCGGTCGAGATACCGGTCGATCATCGCCTCCAGCGGGTCGGCGATTAGAAGAAGTGGCAGGTAGGAGCGCTTGTTTTCGGTAATCAATCGAATGCAGTACATTTTACAGCGTCAGCTCCATGCGGTGGTCGGCAAGCCACCGCCGTTTTTGTTTCCAGTCCGGCACAAAGCGCGCGACGACCGCCCAGAAGGCCTTGGAATGGTCCTTACGCACGGTGTGCGCCAGCTCGTGCACGATCACATAGTCCAGTATCGGCGGCGGGGCGAGCAGCAGGCGCCAGCAGAGGTTGACGCTGTCGTCCTTGCCGCAGGAGCCCCAGCGCGTGCGCGCGTCGGACACGCGCAGCGGGCCGGGGACAACGCCCATATCGGCGGCAAGCGACTGCGCGCGCGAGAAGAACATTTCGCGCGCCGCGCGCTTATAGAAGCGCACGACGGCCTCGCGCCGCGCGTCCCGCGTGCCGTCCGGCAGCGTCAGCACGCCGTTTGCATACGACGCGCGCTTGGCGTCCGCCGATACGGCAAGCCGCAGCTTCCCGCCCGCAAACGGCAGCAGTTCGCCGTCGGCAAACGCGTACGCGGGCCGGTTCCTGGCGGCGGCGACGCGGACGCGGATCCAGTCCGCCTTCTCGGCGACGAAGCGGTCGACCGCGCTCTTGGGCAAAAGCAGCGGCGTGCGCGCGACCACGCGGCCGTCGTCGGTCACGGTGACGGTCAGCGTCCGGCGCTTCTGCCGCTGCAACTCGTAGGCAACGCCGCTCACTTGGCGGCGGCCCAGAACACAATCAGGCCGATCAGCGCGGCGGCGATCAATACCGCGATCAGCACGCGCCAGACCGACACCGGCGTGCGGCCCGCGACCTTGCCCGTCTCGCCGTTGACCAGGAACTGGTACCGCTTGCCCTTGTACAAAAACGTCGACACCCACGCCGGGAACAGCAGGTACTTATACGCGATGTCGCCGTACTCCGTGGTCACGGCGAGGTTCTGCACGCGGTGCGCGCCGCGCTCGAACAGGATCCTTGCGCGGATGTCCGACGCGATCCTGTCCGCGATCTCGCGCTTGGCCAAAGCCCAGGCGTCCGCCAGCCCGACCGAATAGCGCTCCGCGGCAAAGCCTGAAAGGTACTCCGGCCGGTACGCGCGGCTCTCGCCGGAGCGGAACGGGAGTATGCCGGAAAGCAGCGCGGGATCGACGCGCTTCGTGCCCCAGGCGCAGCGGTCGTCGAACGATTCCGAGAACGTGCCGGACGTGGGGTACCAGTCCGTGACCGTGCGCTCCTTGCCGTCCTTGCCGCGCTCCGTGCGGTCGATGCCGAACTGCGCCGTGTAACGCGAGCGCGTGTCCGCGTCGAACGTCCAGCAGGGCAGGTACAGCCCCTTGAGCGTCTCGGGCCGGGCCGACCGCTTCGCCGCGCGCGGGCAGAACCAGCGCTTGGCAAGCCAGGCGGAAAACGCTTTTCCCGCCGCCTCGCGCGTCACCGTAAACGGGCACACGCCGCCGGGCTTAAGCGCGCTCGGCGCGCCAGCGTCCAGTACCTGCGCCGAGCCGCAGTACGCGCACACGTCGGACACCGTGAGCGCGTCATAAACGGTCTCCGCGCCGCAGCTCTTGCAGCGCACGGCCTTTTGCGAGACGCCCCAGTCGCAGCTGCCCGTCGCCTCCGCCGAAGCAAACGACTGCTCCGCGGCGCGCACGGCGCCGGTCTCGTCGGCCGGCGGAATCGCGCGGCGGTTCTTGCAGTACGCGCAAAGAAGGTCGCCGCCCGCCGGGTCGAACGTCATCGTGCCGCCGCAGCCGTCGCATTTACGGTCCGTTTCCGGCATCGTGTCCACGCGTGTCTGTTCCATCGCTTCCCCCTGTTTTTACCGTTTCCCTTTTTTTGAGTATACCACACGCCGGCCGGCCGCGGGAATAGCGCCCGTCAAAAACCGCGCGCGGGCGCAGTGCAAAGTCCGCGTTCTGCAATCAGAAAATATCACGAAATTTTGTGTCGCAAAAGGCTTCTTTTTCGCGCGGAATTGTTCAATCGGAGCCGAACACGGTATACTATATTGGTATGAGGCGATTCGTTTTTATCTGCGTTTTCACGGCGATATTGGGCGCTTTGGGCTGCGCCGGGATGCCGCCCGCGCTCTTTACGCCGTTTACGCCGTCCCCGCCGCCGACGCCCACGCCGACGCCCACACCCGCGCCCGTCGTGGCGGTCGTCGCGGACCGCGCGCACGAATTGTTTTTTGAGGGCGTCGCCGCCGCCGTCTCCGCCGACAGCGCGCGCATCGCGACGTCGTTTTCCGGCATCGCCGACGCCGCGGCCTACCGTGCCGAGGGTAGGTACGCGCTGATCGTCTACCTCGACGGCAGCGCCGACGAGGACCTGACGCCGCTGCTTGCCGCCAAAGCGCGCGGCGTGCCCGTGTGCGTTTACGCCGCCGCCGGCCAGGCCGTGCCGGAAGCGCTAATCTCGCTGCGGTACGACGATTCCGGCGCCGCCGACGCCGCGCTCGACGCCGCGCTGACCTACCCGCCGCACGACACGCCCGTGCGGCTGATCGGGCTGTTCACCTCCTCCGAATCGGAAGCGTACCGGCTGTTTGCCGCCGCCGCGAGCGAGGGACGTATCCTTAAAAAGGGCGTGTACAACGCAAGCTCCGCCAAGCAAAACGCCGGAGAATGGCTTGACTCCAAGCTTTTAAACGCGCTGCCGGGCACGATCGACGGCATATACGCCGAGACCGCCGCGCTTGCCACCGCCGCCGGCGAACGCATACTCGCCGCAAACCTGACCAATACCGAGGTGTTCTGCGCCGAGACCGGCGACGCCCTCCTGACCGAGATGCTCGCGCATCCCGATGTGTACGCCGCCGCCGCCGGCAAGAACGACGCCTACGCGGGCGCGTACCTGCGCGCGCAGGCCGGACGCCTGCTCGCCGGACTCGCCGAGGCCGAGAGCGGGACCATGCTGCCCCGGCTCTTCACCGGCGCGCATCTGGCCGAGGACTGGGGCCGGCTCGCGGAGGAATAGGGGTTAGATGAATAACAAGCCGGGGGCGCTGATGCGCCCCCGGCTTGTTATGTTTTTGGAAGGGTGCGTTGAGGGCACGGCTGCGGGGGCTCCGCCCCCGCGCCCCCGCTCAAGGGACGCGTCCCTTGAGAATCCCTTTCTGCCGGACACGCAACTTGGACGCCTCTTCCCGCTGGGTTTCCAAAGGGCCTTCGGCCCTTTGGCAGGGGTTTGGGGACGGAGTCCCCAACGTACCTCGTGCTCCCGTCCCCCGTTCCCCGTTCCCTTACGCCTCGACCACACGCACCCAGAACCCGCCGGCGCGCGAGCGAATATAGCGCGTGTATCCCATTAGCTCAGGCGGCGGCACGGGGCTGTAGCTGCCGGGCACGGCATAGATATGGAAGCGCTCGGGCCCGCGGCGCCAATCGCCTTCGAGGCGGTCGGTCACGCCCTCCTTGACGACGCGCACGAAGGCGGCGTTCGGGAAGATATGCGGGAACGGGTTCGGCACGCTCTGGTGCAGCTCCTCGCCGGACCGGCCGAACATGGCGTCGACTTCGTCGTGCCAGGACGGCGCGTAGGGGGTGCTGCGCACGGCGTGGAACGGCTCGGGCTCCGGCACGGGCTCCATCGGCTCGGAAATCTTGCGGAACGCCGCGTCCGACCGCTTGAGCAGCGCGAAGAACGCCTCGGACTCCGCGGCGGTGTCCTGCGGCGGGATCATGGGCTGCGCGAGCGGCTCGGCTGGCGCCGCGGCGGTCTCCGCGCGCATGGCCGACACGCGCTCGCGCGGCGCGTCGTCGAACGGCTCCTCGCGGTGCGGGGGCTCGCCTTCGCGGTACGCGCCGAACACGTTGCGGTTCCACTGCGAAGCGCCGCGGTCATAGGCGGCGACGACGTCGGCCAGGTCCGGCTCGCCCGCCTTGTCGCGCTGCGGGCTGATGACCGGCGACTGCGCGGGTTCGCCCGGCCGCACGGGCACGTAGCGCGCGCGGTTCTCGGGCACGGGCTCCGGCGCTTCGCGCTCCGCGTCCATGGCGGCACGTCCGGCCGCGACGCGCTCCTGCTTTAACACGGACCGCGGGCCCTGCCGCACCGGCTCCGGCGCTTCGGCCTGCGGCGCGGGCTCCGGCTTCGGTTTCTCGGGCGCGGGCCGTATGTCCGCGCGCGCGGACACAAGCCGCCGCCTTATGCTGTCCGCGCTCATGATCACGCCGCGCGCCACGCCGTAACAGATCAGCCGCCCGTCCTCGTGCAGCGCCGCGGCGAGCACGCGCGAGCTGACGGGGATCTTCCCGTCGATCGCGCCCGCCACGCTGCCCGTCTCGGTCAGGATCGCCGCGCGGCCGCGCTGCGCGTTCTTAAACGACAGCCCCACATAGCCGTCCTTGATTCTCGCATGCCCGAGCAGCTGGCCCTCGGGTGTTTTCAGCGGGATGAATTCCATATCCGTCATCGCCAGAATCTCCTTACTCGTGATGAAACCCATTTTTTCCGGATTGATTGCATGTCATACCAGCCTTGCGGCACCTGTTGTTTTATTGTATAATTCCAAAGAAGCGTATATGATAAGCTTCCGTGTTTTGTTCCGATTTCACGCCATTGCCCCGGCGAGAGGCGTGACGGAAGGGCGCGGATCATTTCTTTTTTTGCGGAGGCGTTGTATGACGATCTGGATTGCGATGCTGCTCGGGCTCGTGCAGGGCCTGTGCGAGTTTCTTCCCGTCAGCAGCAGCGGGCACCTGATCCTGCTGTCCCGGATGTTCGGCATCACGGAGGGCGTGCTGTTCTTTACCGTGATGCTGCACCTGGCCACGCTCGTCGCGGTCGTGATCGTGTTCTGGGAGCTCGTTTGGAAGCTGATCAAGCGCCCGATCTCGCGGCCCGTGCTGATGTTGATCGTCGCCACGCTCCCCACCGTTGCCGCCGCGCTGATCCTTGAGAAGGTCGAGCCGTTTGCGACGTTCTTTGCCCGCGCCGAGCAGGGCGAATACCTCGGCTACTGCTTCCTTTTGACCTCGCTGTTTCTGACCGTCAGCGACCTTATCCGCCGCCCGCGCGAACAGCTGCGCAGGATCAAGAATATGAAAGTCACCGACGCGCTGATCGTCGGCTGCATGCAGGGCGTCGGCGTGCTGCCCGGCGTGTCGCGCTCCGGCAGCACGATCAGCGGCGCGCTCGTCGCGGGCCTCGACCGCAAGGCCGCCGCGGACTTCTCGTTCCTGCTCTCGATCCCCGCCATCCTCGGCGGCGCGGTGCTCGAGATCCCCGACGCGCTCGAGCAGGGCGTGGGCGGCTTGCACTGGAGCTGCGTGTTCGCCGGCATGGTCGTGGCCGGGCTCGTCGGCTATTTCGCCATCCGCCTGATGCTCACCGCCATCAAGAAAAAGAAGCTCTGGGGCTTTGCGCTCTATACCGCCGTGCTCGGCGTGCTCGTGTTCGTCGATCAGCTCGTCACGCACCTGTTCTTCTAAACGCACAACAAAAAAAGGGCCGGATCGGCAGGTCGCCGTTCCGGTCCTTTATTATTTGGTCCCGCTGTTATTTGCTCCCGCCTACTCCTTCGCTTGACCTTCCTCGAGCGCGCGCTGCTCTTTTTTCGTCAGCTTCTCCACGACCAGGCGGTAGGACCGGTCGCACATGCTCGTAAGCACCTCGTCCGGCACCTCCCCGTCGAGGTATACGCTGTTCCACGTGCGCTTGTCCGAGTAAAACCCCGGCACCACGTCCGGATACTGCGCGCGGTACAGCTCCGCAAGGTCCGGCTCGCACTTGAGCAGCACCATGCGCCGGCCCCCGTGCGGCTCGTACTTTGCGTCCGGCGTGCACACCGCCGCAAACTGCTTCCCGCACACGAGATACCTTAGCCACCCCCACTCCGCCTTGTATTCGCTGATTGCGCCGGGCTTAGATAGCAGGTATTGGTCGAGAAACGCGTAACGGTCCATGGGGTTAGCCTCCTGTTTGGTTTATGGGGACGGGGGTTTGGCGGGGGCGGAGGTTTTCGCAGGGGCTTTGCCCCTGCAACCCCACCAAAGGGGGGGACCCCCTTTGGAAACCCAAGGAAAGGGTATGGAAACTTCGTGTCCAGCAGAATGGGTTTCCAAGGGGGCCGAAGCTGAGCGCCGCCTGTGGCGGGGCAAGCGAAGCGTAGGCCCAGTGAGCAAGGGAGCGGAACCCCACAAGACATTTCGGGTTTCCAAAGGG
>CAZIRB010000046.1:3218-9815 GCA_964541695.1 uncultured Oscillospiraceae bacterium | reverse complement strand
AGGCCCAGTGAGCAAGGGAGCGGAACCCCACAAGACATTTCGGGTTTCCAAAGGGTCTTCGGCCCTTTGGCGGGTGTTTAAGAGGGCCGTAGCCGAGCGCCGCCTGTGGCGGAGCAAGCGAAGCACAGGCCCAGTGAGCAAGGGAGCGGAACCCCACAAGACATTTCGGGTTTCCAAAGGGCCTTCGGCTCTTTGGCGGGTGTTTGAGGGCAGCGCCCTCAACGTACCTTCGTTCCTTATAAAAACCGTTTCCTCTTGAATATCCAGATGCAGGCGACGGCGATCGCGACGGACACGACGATCACCATGAGGTAGCCGTACTTCCAGGTGATCTCGGGCATGGTGGTGAAGTTCATGCCGTACCAGCCGACGAGCAGGGTAAGCGGCAAAAAGACGGTCGTCACGACGGTGAACAGCTTCATGATGCGGTTGGCGGAGATATCGATCTCGGCCTGGTAGGCCTCGCGCACCTGCACGAGCGCGTCGCGCAGCTGCTGCGCGTTGCCGGCAAGCCGCGCCATGCGGTTGGACATGTTTAAAAAGTGGTGCAGCTGGTCCTCGTCGAACAGGCCGTTGCCGTTCTCGTGCAGAATGTCGGCGATATCGCCGAACTGGTCGTAATAATTGCGGATGGTCGTGAGCGTGCGCCGGAAGCTAAGCAGCGCCGCGTTGAAGGCGGCGTTCGTGGCCTCGCGCTCGACCTGGTCCTCGAGCCGGTCGATGCGGATCGACAGCTCCTCGAGGCGGCCGTTGTCGTCCTTGACGAGCCGCTCGAAGAAGACGGCGATCAGCCGCTCGAGCGAGGGCGCGCCGCAGCCCGATTGCGCGCGCACGACGTCCTCGAATATGCGCTCGACGCTGTTGTCGTCGTCGACGACCGAGATGAGCAGCATCAGGTTGCGCTTGACGAGCAGGCCGATGCGGTCCCTGTTTTTCGTCACGTCCGAGATGTCGAGCGCGCTCACGATCGAGAACATGTGATCGCCGTAGATCTGCGTCGTCGAGCGGAACAGCGAGTCCCGCTCCCGGCACTGCGCGATGACCGCGGCGGAGAACGCGAGCGCGTCGTTATGCTTTTCAAGCTCGTCCAGCGTGACGAGGCCGACCGTCACACGGTCCGGGCGAATGTCGGCCAGCTCGACCGGCACGATTCCGTTTGTCAGATCGTATACCATCGCGCTTAGTATATCCGGCGGGCTAGCCCTGGTCAAGATAGTTGATGATCCCGTCGGCGACGGCCTGGGCCAGCGTCGCCTGGTACTCCTCGTCGATCAGCTGCTTTTCATCGGCGGCGTTGGACAAAAACCCGCACTCGACGAGCACCGCGGGCGCGGCGCACTCGCGCAGCACGAAATAATCGCCGGGGTTGGCGAGCCGCCGGCTGTGGCCCGTGCTGTCGCAGATCGAGTCGATCACGCACTGCGCGAGTTTCCGCCCCTCCTCGGAGCCCTCCATGTAATACGCCATCGCGCCGGACACGGAGCGGTCCGGGAACTTGTTCATGTGGATGCTGACGACGAGGTCGACGGCGTCGCCGCGCAGCACGCTGCGCCGCACGGCCATGTCGCCCTTCTTCGTGTCCGAGAGCGCGTTCTCGTCCGTGCGCGTCATGACGACGGACAGCCCCCGGTTCGTCAGCTCCTCCTCGACGAGCTTGGCCACGGCGAGGTTGAGTCCCGCCTCGACCACGCCCGTGTTCGTGCCGACCGCGCCGCCGTCGAAGCCGCCGTGCCCCGCGTCGACCGCCACCGTCACGGTGTCCGCCACCGCCTCCGCAGCCGCGCCCGCGTCGCCCACGACCTGGGCAACGCCGAGCAGCACGACCGCCATCGCCGCCGTTACGAACAGCGCGAAAAACCAGTCCGCCAAACTGCGCATGGTTCCCCTCCGACAAGCCAGTTTCCGCCGGGTTCCGGCGCCCGCCGATTCCTAAGAATATGCCGCCGCCTGCATAGATATTCCGGCTTCCGAACTGCATATTCAGGCATCTATCCACACCATCCACATAGTTATCCACAATTTGAGTCCCCGAATTCCGGCAAATCCACAGAGTTTTCCACCAAATCCCATGGCTGACAGGATGTGTATGTGCAAAAATATCCCTCCGAAACAAAGCGAATCGGAGGGACAAATATACAATGTTTTCCGTTTTTCGGCCCGCGGAAAAACGCGGCGCTACACGATCGGAAGGTCCGGAAACGCGTTGAGGCCGAGGCCGCTCCTATGTCCGGCCATGAGGGAATAGAAGCCCGCGCTGCCGACCATGGCGGCGTTGTCGGTGCAGTAGGCCGGGTCCGGACAGCAGAAACGCACGCCTTTTTGTTCGCAGCGGCGGGCGAGCTCCGCGCGCAAAACCGCGTTTGCGGACACGCCGCCGGCCAGCGCGAGCGTGCCGCCCGGCGCGACGGCGCGCACGGCCTTCCCGGCAAGCACCGCGACGACAGCGGCCTGGAAGCTCGCGGCGACGGAAGCGCGGTCGACGGTCTCCCCGCGCTGGCGGGACGTGTGCAGCAGGTTGACCACGGCGGTCTTAAGGCCCGAGAACGAGAAGTCGAAGCCCGCGCCCTCGTTGAACGCGGAGTGGAAACGGTACAGGAAAGGATCGCCGGTTTCGGCCAGCTTCTCGAGCGCGGGGCCGCCGGGATACGGCAGCTCGAGCAGCCGCGCGACCTTGTCGAGCGCCTCGCCCGCCGCGTCGTCGCGCGTGCGGCCGAGCAATGTAAAGCGGTCGTAATCGTCGACGGACACGATGTGGCTGTGCCCGCCGGACGCGATCAGGCAGCAGAACGGCGGGACAAGGTCCGGATAGGTCAGGTAGTTGGCCGCGATGTGCGACGCGATGTGGTTCGTGCCGACGAGCGGCAGCTCCATTGCCGCGGCGAGCCCCTTGGCAAAGCTCACGCCCACGAGCAGCGCGCCCACGAGGCCCGGCCCGTTCGTGACCGCGACCGCCTCGATGTCCGCGAGCGCAAAGCCCGCGCCGTCGAGCGCCTGCCGCACGACCGGCCCGACCGCCTCGACGTGGTTTCTCGAGGCGATCTCCGGCACGACGCCGCCGAAGCGCTTGTGCAGCGGGATCTGCGTGTGCACGACGTTCGAGCAAGCGGTGCGCCCGTCCAATACGACGGCGGCCGCCGTCTCGTCGCACGAGGTCTCGACGGCGAGCACGGCGGCCGATTTTTTGTTTCTCAGCGCGGCGAGCCGTTCGGCCGCGGCCGCGTCATAGCTTGTTGTCATCGTCCGGCAGCTCGAGCTCGAACGGCTGGTCGCGCTTCCGCTTTTTCGGCGCGGGCTCCGCGTCCTTTGCGTCGGCCCGCTTCTCCTTGTCCGCCGGCGCATCGTCCGTAACGAGGCCCGCCTTCTTGAGCGTCTCGGTGAACGCGGCCTTCTTCTCCTTGGGCGTTTTTTCGCGCGCCGTCCCGCCGTCCGTGACGAGGCCCGCCTTCTTGAGCGCGCCGGTGAGCGCGGCCTGGCTCTTCTGGCGCTTTTTGTCGCGCTCGGCCGCTTTCTCGCGCTCCTTCTTGCGCTTCTCCGCGTCGGCCGCCGCCTTCTTCTCGCGCGCCGCCTGTTCGGCGGCCTCGCGCTCCTTCTTTCTGCGCGCCTCGAGTTCCTTCCTGGACAGCAGCTCGTCGCCGACGGGCAGCCCCGCGGCCTTGAGCGCCTTGACCTGCTTTCTGCGCAGCTTCTCGGCGCGCGCCAGGTCGCGCTTTCTACGCAGCGCGACGAGGCAGAATACCGCCGCCGCGAGGATCGAGCCCGCCGCGATGCCCGTGTACGCGGCCGTCCTGCCCACGATGTCCGCAAAGTACTGCTCCGGCAGCATGTTGATCATGCGGCTCGTGGTCACGTCGAACAGCCACAGGTCGTTCCAGAACAGCGACTCGTGGAACATCGTCCAAAAGCTCGAGAAGTCCAGCGCCGCCCAGGCCCCGAAGAAACCGAAGAACAAAAGCGTGACGAACGCCCCGTACAGGTACCCCTTCGACAGCGTGGTCAGAGCGTACCGGAAGCCCAGCACAACCGAGATTAAATACAGGATCAGCATCGCGAGCAGGCCGACGTCGCGCATCTGGCGCACGGACTGCCACAGCACGCGCACGTCCGCCATGTGCTGCTTCTCCTGCTCGAGCTCGAACATCTGCACCTTCTCGCCGTTCACCGTGACCTCGATGTCGATCGTCGAAACGCTGCCCTCCATATAGCCTACGAGCCGCTGCATCGAGCGCACGAGGTCGATGTTGCTCATCCCCATGCTGTCTGAAACGCCGATCTTCGTAAACTCGTTGTTGATGAACGTTTCGTTGTTGATGACCAGCTGCAGCGTCGAAAACAGAATGATGAGGATCAACAGGATCGACGCCGCGGCCGCGAGCACAACTGCAAGTCTTTTCATGCGCTTATTCTCACTCCCGTTTTGGTATTATAGCAAATTTTGCGGCCGTTGTACAACCGCCCGCCTTATGATAGAATTGTGTGAATATGGAAACGGCGCGGCGCCCTTTTTGCGCGGCCGTTTGGAAGGGGAATTCGGCGTTGGAACCTATCTACGTGACGGGGCATAAGAACCCGGACACGGACTCGATCGTCGCGGCGATCGCGTACGCGTCGCTACGGAACGCCTTGGGCGAGCGGCAGTTCGTCGCGGCCAGAATCGGCGACGTGTCCGACCAGACGCAGCTCGTGCTCGACAAATTCGGCTTTGCCGCGCCGCTGCTCATTCACAACGTGCGCACGCAGGTGCAGGACCTCGCGTTCGACCGGCCGCCGATCATGAGCAGCGCCGTAACGTTGCACCACGCGTGGAAGGCGATCTTCTCGTCCGAGTCGCACGACGTGACGCTCCCCGTGACCGACGAGGACGGGAAGCTGTTCGGCATGCTGTCGGCGTCGGACATCGCGTCGTACGACATGCGCTTCGTGTCCAAGTCGATATTAAGCGAGATTCCGCTGTTCAACCTGATCTCCGCGCTCGACGGGCACCTGCTTGACGACGGCGTGGCCATGGGCGCGCTCTCGGGCGAGCTCGTCATCGCGCTGCCGACCGAGAACGGCCTGCCGCCGTTTACGCAAAACGACATCGTGCTCTGCGGCAACCAGCCGGATGTGATGGACGCCGTCGCGCGCGACAAGGCGGGCTGCCTGATCGTGTGCAACGCGGGCGTGCCCGCCGAGCAGGCCGAGAAGCTTGCCGGCCTCCCCGTCATCATCACGCCGCTGTCGCCGTACCGCGCCGCGCGGCTCATCATACAGGCGGTGCCGATCTCCCACATCTGCCGCACGACGGAGCTCGTCGGCTTCCACCTTGCGGACTACATCGACGACGTGCGCGACGCCATGAAGCAGTCCCGCTTCCGCAGCTATCCCGTGCTCGACGGCAGCGACCGCGTCGTGGGCACGCTCTCGCGCTTTCACCTGCTCAGCCCGAACCGCAAAAAGCTCGTGCTCGTCGACCACAACGAGATATTGCAATCCGTGCCCGGTCTCGAGCAGGCGGAGATCCTCGAGATCATCGACCACCACCGCCTGGCGGACGTGCAGACCGGCGCGCCGATCTACGTGCGCAACGAGCCCGTCGGCAGCACGTGCACGATCATCACGTCGATGTTCATGGAGAAGGGCATCGTGCCGAGCAAGAACCTGGCCGGCCTGCTCGCGGCGGCCATCATATCGGACACGATCCTGTTCAAGTCCCCGACCTGCACGAACCGCGACCGCGTCATGGCCGAGCGCATGGCCAAGCAGGCCGGCATCTCGCTCGACGAGCTTGGGCGCGAGATGTTCGCCGTGTCGCTTGCGGACGTGCACAACGTCTCCGAGCTGCTGTTCTCGGACTTCAAGCGCTTCCACATCGCCGGGCACACGATCGGCATCGGGCAGTTTACGTGCTTCAACTCGCTCGAGCTGCCCATCAGGCGCGACGAGATGATCCGCGTGATGGAGGCCGAGCGCGCCGAGCACGAATACGACATGCTGCTGCTCATGATCACCGACGTGCTGCGCGAAGGGACGGAGCTGCTCGCCGTCGGCGACATCGACACCGTCGAGAGCGCGTTCAACGTCAAGGTCGTCGACCACGCCGCGTTTCTGCCCGGCGTATTGTCGCGCAAAAAACAGGTCGTTCCGGCGCTGTCGCTGCTCTGGGGCTAAGGGAGCGGACATAAGGGCCGCGCGGGCGGATTTTAAGCCAATTCAATTCATAATAAAGGAAGTGCACACCCATGGAAGCGCCGATTCGTCCGCGCAAGAAATCCGCCGCAGGCAAGGTGGTGTTCTGGCTGTTCAGCCCGGTCCTGCTTATTGCCTTGCTCGCCGTGCTGCTGTACGCCGCGCTGTCGCTGTTTGGCTACCCGACCGACAACCAGATCGCGCTGCTCGCCGAAACGCCGATGGGCGCGGACGCGCGCTTTGCCTTCCACACGGCGGAGCGCACCGTCGACATCGCGGTCAACCCCGCCGACATCGCGTTCGTGATCGACCAGGGCGCCGACTTCGACCCCGCGTCGCTGGCGGAGCCGCTCGAGGACCTTGGGTTGACGCTTGAGAGCTACGGCGTGCGCTTCGACGACGGCGCGTACGTCACGCTGCAGCTGCGCGCGT
>CAZIRB010000046.1:0-3118 GCA_964541695.1 uncultured Oscillospiraceae bacterium | reverse complement strand
AGCTACGGCGTGCGCTTCGACGACGGCGCGTACGTCACGCTGCAGCTGCGCGCGTTCAACTTCGTGCCCGTGCCCGTCCGACTGGACGCGGATGTCAAGGCCGGAAGCGGGGGCGACATCGACGCGGCCGTCACGCGCGTGCACATCACGCGCCTGTTCTCCGTCTCCGCGGAGACCGTCTGCTCCCAGTTCGGCGTCGATCCCGAGGATCTCACGTTCACGGTCGAGGGCGCGGACCTGCACCCGCGGCTGGCCACGCTCCGGAGCGTCTCGTTCTCCGAGGGCAACATGGTGCTGACCTGCGGCATCGGCGAGGAGCTGTTCCGCGAGGTGCTCGAGGACCCGCTCGACGCGATGACCGCGGGCTACTACGTCGACGGCATCAAGGAGCTGTCCGTGTACAGCGAATCCGTCTACGCCGCCGGCGGCAAGCGCACGTTCGGGGACAGCTTCACCGCGCTGCTGGCCGAGCTCGAGAAAGACCCCGGCAGGATCGAGGCGGTCCGGACGAACTGCCTGGCGCTGGCCGCCGCGCCCAAGGCGCAGCAGGCGTTTGCCGGCACGAAGGGCAAGTATCTCGCGCGCTTTCTGCCGGGCGTGACGCTCGAGGCCGTGACAAGCCGCCACGACGAGATCTTCGCCGTCGCGCACGAGCGCGAGGCGCTGCTAAAAACGCTTGTGGAAAATCTGAACGCAATGTATTTTGAGCAGAAAATCTCGTTTTCCGACGCATACTTAGTAAACCGGGACACGGGCGAACAATTGACGCTTCCCCAGCTTGTCGGCGACTTTACGCCGTACGAATCGTTCCTGTCCGAAAAGGACTCGCGCATCCTGCTGTGCAACGGGCGGATCGCGGACCTGTCGTTCGGGTTTGCCACAAAGCTTTCCAAGATGCCGCGCGAGAAGGGCGCGACGTTTGCCAACGTCGACGAGAAGCGCGTGCACATGGTGCTGCTCATGACGCGCGTCAAGGACGGTACGCCCGCGTTCGTCTATCTCGAGAACGACGGCGCGGCCACGCGCCTTGCCATCGACACGATCACGGACATGACCTACGCCCGCCTGATGGAGGCCGCTTACCTGCCCTCGGCGTCGTTCGGCGGGGATTTCCCGGACAACTGATATCGATTTGGAGGCATGGAATGCAACTGACCATTGACGGCCGCCCGATTGAGGCGCAGCCCGGCGACTCGCTGCTCTGCCTCGTCAAGGCGCTCGGCCTGGACACCGACCGGCTGTCCACGCGCCCGCTCGCCGCGCGCATCGCCGGCGAGACGTTCACGCTCAACTACGTGCCCGTGCGCCCGGAGAGCGGCCGCCGCGCGCCGCAGGTCAACACGCGCCGCGCGCTGCGCGCGAGCAACGGCGAGGTCTCGCTCATCCGCTATGACAGCGCGCGCGGGCACCGCGTGTACGAGCGCACGATGCTGTTCGTCTACCTCATGGCCGTCAAAAAGCTGTTCCCCGCCGCGCGCGTCATCATCGAGTACGCCGTCGGCGCGGGGCTGTACTCGACCATCGAGAAGGAGCCCGCGCTGTCCGAGGCGGACACTGTACGCATCAAGCGCGAGGCAAAGCGCATCGCCCGCGCCGACTATAAGCTCGAGCGCAAGCGCCTCGACATCGACGACGCGATCGAGTTCTTTGAGCGGGACGGTCAGCCCGACAAGGTGCGGCTGCTGCAATGGCGCAAGTTTACGTACTTCGACGTGTACCGCCACGGCGACTACATGGACTATTTCTACGGCGAGATGGCGCCCTCGACCGGCTACGCGTCCGTGTTCGACATTGTGTTCCACGCGCCGGGGCTGATGCTGATCCGCCCGGACGAGCAAAACCCCGACGTGCCGGCCAGTTTCACGCACATGCCGAACCTGACCGCCGTGTTCAGCGAGAGCGACCGCTGGGGGCACCTCATGCGCTGCGGCAGCGTCGCCGACCTCAACGACCTCGTCAAGTCCGGCAAGGTCCGCGAGCTCATCCGCATCAACGAGGCGCTGCACGAGAAGAAATACGCCGCCATCGCCGACGAGGTCGTAAAGCGAGGCGCGCGCGCCGTCATGATCGCCGGGCCGTCGAGCTCCGGCAAGACCACGAGCGCCAACCGCCTCTGCACGCAATTGCGCGCGCTCGGCAAGTCGCCCGTGCTCATCTCCCTGGACGATTACTACATCGACCGCGACAAGATCCTGCCCGATAAGGACGGCAAGGTCGACCTCGAGGACATCTGCACGATCGACGTGCCGCTGTGCTCCTCGGACTTAAAGCGCCTGCTCGCCGGCGAGACGGTCGATATGCCGCGGTTTGATTTTGTGTCCGGCAAGCGCGTCTACGACGGCACCCGCCTGCGCCTCACCGCCGACACGCCGCTCGTCATCGAGGGCCTGCACGCGCTCAACCCGTCGCTCTTGCCGGAGTCGATCGATCTTTCGCTCGTGTTCAAGCTCTACGTCTCCGCGCTCACGACGCTGAACCTCGACGACCACAACCGCATCCCGACGACCTATATCCGGCTGCTAAGGCGCATGGTGCGCGATTATGAGACGCGCGGCGCGTCCGTCGAGCGCACGCTCCTGATGTGGGACAGCGTGCGCCGCGGCGAGGAGAAATGGATATTCCCGTACCAGGAGTCCGCCGACGCGATCTTCAACACCGCGCTCGTCTACGAGCCCGCCGTGCTGAAAAAGCATATCTTCCCGCTCCTCTCCGCCGTGCAGCCCGACTCGCCCTGCTACGACGAGGTGCGCTCGATCGTCAAGGTGCTCAACTACTTCCTCGAGGCCAACGTCGAGGACGAGATCCCGCCCACGAGCATCCTGCGCGAGTTCATCGGCGGCAACACGTTCTACCGGGTATAGTGGTCCCGGAACGGTTCCGTTACAACCGGTAGTAACGGTGTAACAGATTTTGGAGGATCGTGTAACAATTTGGAAGCGCGGCGGAGCGGGAGCTCCGCCGCGCGTTTTTAGGGGAAGGCGGAGCAGGGTGTAGTAAGGGAGTGGTTGCGGGGGTACTTCCTTTATGCTGGTTTTTTGCGGGAACGCCGTCCCCGCACCCCGGCTTTCCGCAGGGGCTTTGCCCCCTGCACCCCACCAAAGGGACACGTCCCTTTGGA
>CAZIRB010000045.1:15416-16741 GCA_964541695.1 uncultured Oscillospiraceae bacterium | reverse complement strand
GCGGTCGGTCAGCGCGCCGGAGAGCAACAGCTGCAGCGCGCGCACGGTCAAAAGCGCGACAAAGAAGCAGATCGTCGCCTGATAGGTCGCGGCGGAAAACACGAGCACCGGCACGGCAATCAAAAAGCGGAGCCCCGGCCCGTCGGCAAGCAGCGCGGCGACGGTCGCGAGCAGAAACGCAAGCAGATACGCGTCCGCCGTGAACATGAAACCGAACGCGTTGCCCACGGACGGAAACGATACGAGAATCCACGCGGTGAGCGCGATCTCGACGGGCTTACGAATATCGAGCAATTTGACCACGCCCGCGGCAAGGCAGGCCAGCGCGAATACGCCGATCGCGCCGTTCACCCACGGCAGCGAAAAATTCGAGCTGAACGTGGAGAGAACCGGCAGCGACCAGCGCCCGCTCGTCACGGTCGCGTCGTTAAAGAACAGGCAGATGATGTCGTCGTGATTCGGAAATTTATTCGCAAACATATACAGGTGCGTCAAAAAGCCCGCGGCAAGCGCGCAAAAAAACGCGAGCCGCACGTGCTGTTCGATGCGCCGGTATAGGGCGGCAAGCGCCGCGTTGCACTCCGGAATCGTCAGCTTCACGGACGGATGTTGCTCTCCTTCTCGATATAGATCGGGCGGCGCTTCGTCTCGAGGTACATCTTGGCGACGTACTGGCCGAGTATGCCGAAGCAGAGAAGCTGGATGCCGCCGAGCAAAAATATCACGCAGATCAGCGTCGGGAAGCCCGCCACGGGGTCGCCGCCGAGCAGCCAGGTCTTGAGCGCAAAATAGATCAGCAGCAGTATCGACACGGCGCAGAAGATCAGCCCCAGCACGGACGCGATGGCGAGCGGCCGCGTCGAAAAGCTGATCACGCCCTCGATCGAGTAGCGTATCAGGCCCTTGAGCGTCCACTTCGTCTCGCCCGCGGCGCGCTCGACGTCCTCGTAGTCCAGCCACACGGTCGTAAAGCCCACCCAGCCGAAGATTCCCTTTGTAAAGCGGTTGTATTCCGAGAGCGAGCGCACGGCGTCGGCGACCTGCCGCGTCATCATGCGGAAGTCCGTCGCGCCCGCGACAAGGTCCGTGCTCGAGATGCTGCGCATGAGCTTAAAGAACCAGCGCGAGAACATGCGGCGCAGAGCGGAGTCGGTCGTGCGCACGACGCGCTTTGCCGCGGCCGAGTCGCAGCCTTCGCGCTTGATCGTCTCGTACATCTTCGGGATCAGAGATGGCGGGTGCTGCAGGTCGGCGTCCATCAGCACGATGTAGTCGCCCGTCGCGTGCGTCAGGCCCGCATAGATGCCGGCCTCCTTGCCGAAGTT
>CAZIRB010000045.1:0-15316 GCA_964541695.1 uncultured Oscillospiraceae bacterium | reverse complement strand
AATGAATACATAGTATATCAAATCCGGTCGAATTTTGCAATGGAGCGGGCCGGCGCAGGCCGCATCTCAGCGCCCGGTTTCCGGCACCGGCAAATTTTACTGTGAAAAGCGCGTTTCACAAAAACGGAGTTTTATAGCGGTTTTTAACAGAATTTGTTATAATGTGTGTTAATGAAACATCTCGGCGTGGACCAGATCAAGAGTATCGTGTTCACGGGGGTCGTCGCGGTCGCGGCCGTCGGCATCTACCTGCTGACGGGCGTTTCGCCTGCCGCGGAGACCGCGGAGGCCGCCGCCGCTCCCGCGGTTGCTTCCGCCGCGGCGGAGGCGCGGGGTGTGACGGCCGCGGGATTTCTCGAGACGCTGAAAACCTCCGGCCTGCGCGTGATCGAATCGGACGCGGATGGGACCGCTTTTTTGCGCGATCCGGACCGGCCGGGCCGCATGGAACTCGTCTTTTCCGAGCGCGACGGCTTTTTATCGGCGGCCACGCTCGCGTTCCGCTTCGACGCGCCCGAAACGCTGCCGGAAAAGCCTGATGCGGCGCTTTCGCAGATACTGGCCGACCGCGAATCGCGGCGGCGCGAGGCCGCCAACGCCTCGCTTGAAACGATGCTGCTCGCGCTCGCCGCCGCGATCGACGCGGACGTGCCCCGGGCGGTCGCGCTGCGCTGGTACGACGGCGCGCTGCGCGCCGAGGCGGAGGGCTCCACATATAAGGATACGTTCGACGGCGTAACATTCTCCGCAGCCGCGACGCTCGACGGCGCCGAGCCCGTACTGCGGTGTTCGTTTCTGCTGGGTTGACCTAGGTTGACCTGAATTACATCAGCGGTAGGTGCGCGCACGTTCCCGGGAATACGTTCGACGGCGTAACATTCACCGCAGCCGCGGCGCTCGACGGCGCCGAGCCCGGGCTGCGGTGTTCGTTTCTGCCGGATTGACCTGGATTTGGCTCAGCGGTAGATGCGCACGCGGCCCGAGAATACGTGCGCGATCGCGTCGGCCAGCCTGCGGCCGTTGCCGCCGGAGAGGTCGTACACGATCAGCCGCGACGGTGCCATGCTGACGAGAAGCCCCACGATGCCGTCCTCGGAACAGTCCACATACTCGATGCGCGCGTCGGAGTCGTCCGTCAGCGTGCAGCTCCCGTCCGGGTTGATGCACACGGATATCTCGCCCACGCGCGGCTGCTGCAACTGCACAAACGTGTTCAGCACGGAGAGCAGCTCCGTGTACTCGCGGCACATCAGCTGCTCCTGCGCGGCGCGCTCGATCAGCATCCGCCACTCCGCCAGCTCCTGCTGCATCCGGAACTGCACATACCCCTCGAGATTCAGCTCGTGCCGCTCGGTCAGATAGGCCGTGATTCCCTCGCCCACGCGCCCCTCGAGCACGCGGCCGCGCGCGCTCTTGAGCGTTTCGGTCAGCACCGACTGCTTTTCGGTCAGGTTCAGCGGAAGCGTGTCCGCCATCCGCGCAAGTTCAAAGTAAATCAGGTCGCGGCAAATCAGCGTCGCGAGCGCGGCGGCGCATACCGGCAGCGCGTCCATGCCGTCCACGGCTGCGTACGCGCCGTTCTCGGTGGGCAAAACGGAGAAGCTGTTCGGGTAGACGGCAAGCCGCCTCGTGATCAGCTGTCCCACGTCGATATCATATTTTGAAGTGTTGATCGTTACATCAAACATCCCAGTTTCTCCCGAAGCGGTCTTGCTATCATCCTATGCATCGCGCGCTCGTTTTGGCATTAGTATCTCCCGTTTCAAGGCCGCGTTCCTTGGAACATTTTGCTTGAAAAGCGCCTGCCACAATGTTTCCAAGATTCTACACAAAGGTACCAAACGGCCGCTGTCGTCAGTTCAAATTGATCGGGTAAAACTATGGTCAGAGGGAGCATCGGCTATGGATTATCAGGACTTTATGGAACGCTATCCGTCGGGCAATTACCCGCAATACGCTTCAGGCGGCCGCAAAAAAAAGCGCGGCGTCGGCGTCGCGACGCTCGTGATCGCCATGCTCGCCTCCGCGCTTCTCGGCGGCACGGCGGGCGGGTACATCGCGGCGCAATCGTTTGCCAAAATGAGCGCGCCGGCGGCCGTCGTCGAGGGCGCGCCTGCAACGGCGGGCGTCGGCGGCGAGGCCGGCATATCCAACGCCTCCGTCACGGACACGCCGCCCGCGCTCGTAACATCCGGCGCCCTGTCGAAGGCGCAGGTCATCGAGCTGGCCGCGCCGAGCGTCGTCGGCATCGACGCGGTGTTCCCCGTCACAAGCTACGGCTTCTTCGGCCCGCAGACGTACAACGCCGCCGGTTCCGGCTCCGGCGTGATCGTGTCCGAGGACGGCTATATCGCGACCTGCCTGCACGTCGTCGACGGCGCAAGCTCGGTCGAGGTGGTCCTAAACGACGACTCGAAACACAGCGCCACGGTCGTCGGCAGCGACGTGCGAAACGATCTGGCTTTGATCAAGATCGACTCCGCGGGCCTCCGGCCCGCTACGCTCGGCGACTCCGATATGGTGACCGTCGGCGAGGACGTGATCGCCATCGGTAACCCGCTCGGCGAGCTGCGCGGCACGTCGACGAGCGGCATCATCAGCGCGCTCAACCGCGAGGTGGCCGTCGAGTCGAACACCATGACGCTCTTGCAGACCGACGCCGCCATCAGTCCCGGCAACTCAGGCGGCGGCCTGTTCAACGCCTCCGGCGCGCTCATCGGCCTCGTCAACGCCAAGGCCAGCAGCGAGAACACCGAGGGCCTCGGATTCGCCATTCCCGTCAACAGCGTCAAGGAGATCATCTCCGACCTGATGGACCTCGGCTACGTGCGCGGCCGCGCCTACCTCGGCGTCTACACGCAGAACGTGACCATGCAGCAGAGCTTCGGATTTGGCGGATACTTCGGAGGCAGCGAGAACTGCGTGCAGGTGTCGCAGGTTATCGCGGGCAGCGCGGCCGCGCAGGCCGGCATACTGGTCGGCGATCTGCTCCTGGCCGTCGACGGAAAAGAAATTTCTTCCAATTCGGTACTTTCGTCGCTGATCGGCGCATATAACGCGGGCGATACGGCAACAATAACGATACAAAGGAACGGGGAAACCGCCGACGTACCCATAACGTTCGGGGAGTATACAAAAGAATAGGTCATCCCGCCGATTTGGCGATGACATAGACCCCAACCATCCTGAACCGCAATGCCGCCCATCCCCCCCGGGCGGCATTGCACCGTCTATGGGGATAAAACAGAACAAAAAAACGGAGGCCGCGCGATGCGCGGCCTCCGGGCATTTGGAATGGATTTTGCGTATGGAGGCTCCGCCCCCATACTCCCGCCAAAGGGCCGAGGGCCCTTTGGAAACCCAAATTGTTCAGCGATTTTTTCATTGGGTTTCCAAAGGGGGTTTCCCCTTTGGCGGGGGATTGGGGGCGGAGCCCCCAACGTCCCTTTGCAGGGGCAACGCCCTTGCAAAACCCAAAATCCCCGCGTCCCCGCTCCGACTCATGTGCGATAGGCCGCGATCACCTCGCCGAAGTAGATCGTGTGCGGATCGCCCGACGCGTTCGGCAGTCCCTTGTAGAAGCGGTCGAGCAGCGGCTGGTCGAGGTTAGCCAGGTCGCTCTCGGCCTTGAACACGATGCGGCACTCGAAATGGATCGCGCAGTCCGCAAGCGGCGCGGGCGCGCCCGTGCGCGAGGGCAGCGTTTTCAGGCCCAGCGCCCCGAGCTTGTCGACATCGCGGGCGGACTTGCTGCCGCAGAACGCGAGCTGCTCCTTCATCTCGCCGCGCTTGGGCACGCTGACGGTGAACTTGTCGCCCGCCTCGATCAGCTTGTGCGAATGCCGGCTCTGCCGGACGAACACCGTGCAGATCTGCCTGCCCCAGACCACGCCGAACTGCCCCCAGCCGATCGTCATGGGGTTGGGCCCCGGGTCCGTCATCAAAAACGCGCCGGCGTGAATCTGCTCCATCGCCTCCGCGGCCAAAAACTCAAAAGAATCGCTCATCGTCTGCCCTCCATGCTTTTTTTCCAATTGTACAATAAAAAAGGGCCGCGGACAAGCAGTCTGTCCGCG
Source organism: uncultured Oscillospiraceae bacterium (assembly GCA_964541695.1). Classification (GTDB taxonomy): domain Bacteria; phylum Bacillota; class Clostridia; order Christensenellales; family CAG-138; genus CAZKGE01. The sequence continues at coordinate 11,240 of CAZIRB010000045.1, read as the reverse complement.
GCCCGCGTGGCTAAGCGCCGGAATTCCTATGCGCTCAGTCGGGCTCCTTTTCAGCGGGATGGTCGCCGCGCTTGAGCAGCATCGTGATGCCCCAGATGCCGGCGATGCCGACGAGCGCGTACACGATGCGTGAAACGACGGTGTAGGTCCCTCCGAAGATCGCCGCCACAATATCGAACTTGAACACGCCGATCAGACCCCAGTTCACCGCGCCGACGATCATCAAAATCAACGCAAGAATATCCATGTGCTTCCTCCTTTTGCGCTTAGGTTGCGCGAAGGAGAGGGAATCTATTCCTGCGAAGGCTTCTTTTTCTCGGGAAATATCTCGAGCTCGAACCGGTCGAACGCGACGCTCTCCAAAAAATCGGAGGGCAGAAACGACGTGCGCCCGAACCTTGCCAGCTCCTGCACGTGCTTACCCAATATCACGGGACACGCAAGGTCCAGCGGCCGCACCAATTCCACGAGCACCTCGTGCCAGCCGCCGGCATCAGAAGGTCGTGCGGGAGAAAACTCCCGCACGACGTCCTTTTTGATCTTCTGTTGTGTGACGATCTTCGCCCAGACCTTCATCAGTTGGCGTTCCAGACGTACCAGACCCACAGATACGGCAGCTTCGTGTCGCTGTACAGCCCGACGAGCGAGCCCGCGACGGTCTTCTTCTTATTGAGGTCGTCGCTGCCGAAGCGGTTCTTCGCGCTGCGGTTGGTGACCATGATCTCCTCGCCCGTCGAGAGCTTCATCTTGACGATCTCGTACGGCTCGGTGCCCGTGATCTCCGTAATCGTGCCGGTGAACACGAAGTCGCCGCTTGTCGTGCTGCCCGCGACGATCTTGGCGTGCTGTTCGGCCTTGAGCGTCGTGCACGCTTTCTTATACTTGCTCGAGTCGTCGTTCGGCAGCCGCTCGACCATCGCCGTGACGGTCGCGTCGACGTAGCCCTCCGCGGAGGCCGTCAGGGTAATCTCAAACGCGCCGCCCGTGCCGACCGTTACGGGCAGCTGATACTCGCCCGTGCTGGACACGGTGGACTCGCCGAACGTCACCTTCGCGTTGGCGCAGGTGCCGGTCACCTTGGCGCCCGGCACGGTCGTGCCGGTCACGGTGACCTTGCCGTCCTTGGCGCGCAGGCCGTAAGTTTTGACGGAGACGTCGTTGCTCACCGTCAGCGACGCGTTCTGCATCACGTACGGCTCGACGGTGATTGTCTTTGTCGCCGTCACGCAGTTGTTCTTCTTGGCCTCGATCGTGATGGTCTCGGCCGTCTCGCCGCCCGTCGGCTGATAGGAGGCCTGGAACTGGCCGCCCTCGTACACGGTGACCTGCTCGCCGTTGACGAACACGCTGACCGTATGGTCCGCGACCGTGCCCACGATCGGGATGGCGTCGTTCGTATAGGTGTTGGCCACGGTCTCGGTCGCGGGCGACTCGATCGTGATCGACAGCACCTCGGCCTGCTTGGTCACCTCGGGCACGTCGATGGCACGGGTCTCGCCCTCCAGCGTAACGACGGTAATCTCCGGCTTGATCGTGATCGTCTCGCTCGAAAGCGGCTCGTTCGGCAGGAACGCCGACTGCGGGATGGTGAGGATCACGTGGTTGTTGGTCGGGATCGTCGTCTCGCCGTTGTCGACCAGCTCGGTCGTGGTCTTGATCTTGACGGTGCTGCCCGTGGGCGCGTACACGTCGATCACGTACAGGTCCGTGCCGGTCGCAGCATCGACGTCCGTGCCGATCTCCGCGGTGAACATCTTGGAATCGTCGTCGGCCACGCCCGCGGGATCGCCGGTCGCGGCGTCGCCCTGGCCGGCGGTTCCGGACTGCTGCGTGCCCATCACGGCGGCGATGAGGTTGTTTACGTCGCCGCCGAAGTTCTTCTTGACAATGTACGCGCCGAACACGCCGATGAGCGCGACGAGCAGGAGGATCAGCACCCAGAACAGCGCCGCGGTGCCCTTGCCGCGCTTACGCGGCATGTCGTCGTCCTCGTCTTCGTCGTAATACTCGTCGTCGTCGTCCTCGTCGTCGTCGTCGTCGTTAAAATCGTCGCGGTCGAGGTCCTGCTTGCGGACCTTTGCGCCCTTCTTTGCGGGCTTTTCGTCCTCGTCGTCAAAATCGTCGTCAAACTCGTCGGCCGCGGCCTTGCGCGCCTTGACCGGCTGCGCGGGGGCGGGCCTGCGCCCGGTGTTCGACAAGGGCGCCTGTCCCTCCGCGCCGGGCAGCCCCTCGTGGGAGCCGCAGTACGCGCAGAACGGCGCGTCCGGCAGCATCGGCTTTCCGCAGACGGAGCAGACGCGGCCGGATGGAACGGGCTTTGCCGCGCTCTTTACGGCAGGCGCGGGCGAGACGGCCGCGCGGACGGGTTCGGGCGCGGCGGCCTTCGGCGGGGTGGGAATGTCGTCCTCCCAGTCGGTGTCATATTCATCGTCAAAGATCTCGTCGGCGTCGGCGTCCTTCTTCGGCGGCGTGTAGGCGGGCCGCTCGGGCGCGCCCGCATACGGGCGGCTCGGCCAGCTCGGCGCCTGCACGAATTCGCGCGAGGGCTTGCCCGCGTCCGCGGAATCCTTGCTCTCCTTTGGCTTTTTTTCGGACGGATCGGGGTCGTCGCGCAGCTTCGCGGCGCAGACCCGGCAATGAGACAGGTGCTCTGCGTTGTATGCACCACATTCTCTGCAGACCATAGTTCGTACTCCTTTGAAAATGATTGCCGCCCCGGGGGCGACATAAGCCGATTTCATTATACCGCCTAACCGGTATGGGTATAAAGAACATTTCGTGAACTTTTCCGTTCTTTTTGCACACAAAAAAGTGTGCTATACTGGAGTGCGCGGCGTTCCCCGCAGCCGCTATGTCCGCGGTAAATTCCCCCGTTTGCAATGCCGTTTTTGGCTGCCGCAGCATACTGTGGCAGTAAACGGAAAGTTGGAGTGACATGGATGATATATCTCGATAACAGCGCCACAACGCGCGCGTTCGACGAGGCGGCACGGGCCGCGCTTTCGTGCATGCGCGAAACATATTTCAATCCCTCGAGCGCATACGCGCCCGCGGTCGCGCTCGAGCGGCGCATCAACGAGTCGCGCGCGCATTTTGCGATGCTATTCGGGCACCCGGACGGCGACGTCGTATTCACCTCCGGCGGCACGGAGTCGAACAATATGTCGGTCTTCGGCTCGCCGCCCGTCGGCCGCGGCAAAAAGCGCATCGTGACCTCGACGGCCGAACACGCGTCCGTGTACGAGGCGTGCCGCCTGCTCGAGGAACAGGGCGCCGCGGAGGTCGTCTACCTGGCCACGGATAAGACCGGCGCGGTCGACATGGACGCGCTGTCGGCGACGCTGACGCCGAACACGTCGTTCGTCTCGCTCATGCACGTCAACAACGAGACCGGCGCCGTGACGAACATCTTCGAAGCGTACGCGCGCATCCGCAGACTCGCGCCGCAGGCGGCGTTCCACGTCGACGGCGTGCAGGCGTTCTGCAAGCAGCCGTTCGCGCCGCTGCCCTGCGACCTGTACTCGATCAGCGGCCACAAGTTCCACGCGCCCAAGGGCGTCGGCGCGCTCTACATCCGCAGGGGGCTGAAGTTTTCCGGCACGCAGATCGGCGGCGGACAGGAGCGCGGTTTCCGCTCCGGCACGCTCAACGCGCCCGGCATACTCGGCATGGAGACGGCGCTCGTGATCTATCAAAAGAACCAGGCGGAGTTCGTGCAGACCATGCGCGCGTGCAAGCTGCGGCTCTGCGAAAACCTGACGCACACGCTGCCGGACGTGGTCGTCAACGGCCCCGCGCCCGCCGTCGGCGCGCCGCACATACTAAACCTGTCGTTTCTGGGCGTGCGCGGCGAAGTTCTGCTGCATTCTCTCGAGCAGGCCGGCATCTACGTCTCCACCGGCTCGGCCTGCTCGGCCAAGAAAAAGGGCAAGAGCCGTGTGCTTGCCAGCCTCGGCGCTTCCGCGGGGCGGCAGGAGAGCGCCGTCCGCTTCTCGTTCTGCCCGATGAACACGCTGTCCGAGATGGACGAAGCCGCGGCCGCGATTACCGAGCACGTGCAACAGCTGCGGCGTTACCAGAGGAGGTAGGTTTTTAAAATGGAACCGGTATTGCTCGTCCGCTACGCGGAGATTCACTTAAAGGGCCTGAACCGTCCGTTCTTCGAGCGCGCGTTGGTTAAGGAGATTCAGCGCGCGCTCGCCCCCGCGCCGGTGCGCGTCGTACGCGAGCAGGGCCGCGTGTTCGTATACGGATTGCCGCAGGACGCGCTCGGACAAGCCGCCGACAGGCTTTCCCGCGTGTTCGGCATCCACTCGGTCAGCCCGACCGTCTCGTGCGAGAAGGACTGGACCGCCGTCGAGCGCGCCGCAATCCGGCTGATGCGCGGCACGCTCGAGCCCGGACGGAAGGCCACGTTCAAGGTGTTCGCGCGGCGGGCGGACAAGCGGTTCCCGCTGCGCTCGGACGAGATCTGCACAGAACTCGGGCACAGGCTGCTTGTGGAGTTCCCCGGGCTGTCCGTGGACGTGCATACGCCGGAGCTGCGCGTCGGCGTCGAGATCCGGCAGGAGAACGCGTTCGTGTACACGCGGGAGATCGCGGGCGCGGGCGGCATGCCGGTCGGCACGAACGGCCGCGCGATGCTGCTCATCTCCGGCGGCATCGACAGCCCCGTGGCGGGGTACATGATCGCCAAGCGCGGCGTTTCGCTCTCGGCCGTCCATTTTTACAGCTATCCGTACACGTCCGAGCGCGCGCGCGACAAGGTCGTGGATTTGGTGCGCATCGTGTCCCGCTACGCAGGGCCGATCCGGCTGCACCTCGTGCCGTTTACGGATATCCAGCTCGCCATACACGAGAAATGCCCGTCGTCCGAAACGACGATCCTGATGCGGAGGCTCATGATGCGCATCGCGGAGCGGTTCGCGCTCTTAAGTGGCTGCCAGGCGCTCGTCACCGGCGAGGCGATCGGCCAGGTCGCGAGCCAGACGATCGAGAGCCTGACCGTGACCGGCGACGCGGTGACGCTGCCGGTGTTCCGGCCGCTGATCGGCTTCGACAAGGAGGAGATCGTCAACAGGGCCAAGGCCATCGGCACGTTCGAGACGTCGATCCAGCCGTTTGAGGACTGCTGCACGGTGTTCGTGCCGCAGCATCCCGTGACGAAGCCGACGCTTGCCCGCATCCGGGAGAGCGAAGCGCTCGTCGACTTTTCCGAGATGATCGAGGCGGCCGTCCGCACCACGGAAACGCTCGATATCGTCCCGGCGGAGGAAACATTTACACATATTTCATAGTACTTTCGACAAATTCGTGGTAGTATAATTTGTTGTGATGGTATCCATCGCCGTCTGTGTGGAGGAAGCGGAGAAACTATGCTGAAGGGTCTGTTCCGGCTGATCGGCACCATTGTGGTGATCATCGTGCTCGTCATGGCGCTGCTGTTCTATCTGGACGGCAAGGGCCTGCTGTTCGGCCGTCTCGGCGATCTTATCCATACGCTGCGCCTGCTTGGCAACGAGGCCTGGACCGCGCTCAAAACCTTCGGCGACGAGACCGGCATCGTCGACGACGCCTCCGGCCTGCTTGGAAAAGGAGTGGACATGCTCCAGAGCGCCGTCGAGCCGCATCCCGCCACGATCTCGCCGGACCCGCTTGCGACGATCTCCCCGGTCGTCACGGCCACGCCCGCGCCGTAAGGGTTTGTGCCGGAGACGGTACAACCGTTTTTGCCCGCGCGTTCTCCCGCAACCGCCTTGACAACGCCGTCGCCGGATGCTAAGATAATTTGGTCGCGGGTTTATCCGCGCATTTCCCTGGGTGTAGCGCAGCTTGGTAGCGTGCTTGAATGGGGTTCAAGAGGCCGTGAGTTCAAATCTCACCACCCAGACCAGAAACATGACAGCTCACGGGCATTGACCCCGTGGGCTTTCGTTTTATATACTTGCTTATATGCTTATACAAGTAACCCGCGGCGTGCATGAGCGGCCGCCCGGCGCGGCGCTGTATTGAGAAATGCAAAAAGGAGATGGCGGCGTGAAGGTTCTGATTCTCTGCGACCGGGAGAGCGACGAGGGGGCTGAACCCGGCTTGCTGGCGCAGGTCGAAACGGCGGCCGCGCGCGCGGGCCGCGCGGTGCGGACCGCCGTATTGAACGGCGACGAAATCGCGCCGTGCGTCGGCTGCTTTTCCTGTTGGGTCAAAACGCCCGGACTCTGCGCCGTCACGAACGACTGCGTCAACGGCCTGTCGCGCGAAATGATGCGTTCCGACGCCCTGGTGCTGCTGTCCCGCATTCGATACGGCGGTTACAGCCGCGACGTGAAGGCTTTTCTCGACCGGGCCATTCCGAACATCCTGCCGTTTTTCGAAATCTATCGCGGCAAAATGCATCACGCGATGCGCTATAAAAAGTTTCCCCGGCTGGTCACCGTCGGATACGGCGAAAGCACCGGCGACGAACGGGAAACGTTCCGGGAGCTTGCCCGGCGCAACGCACTGAACCTGCGCCCGCCGCGGTACGATTGCCTGATCGCGCAGGACACCGGCGAATATGCGGACGTGCTGTCGGCCTTGGACCGGATTCTATCGGAGGCAGAGGTATGAGCCGCGTCGCCATCATAAACGGAAGCCCGAAGGCAAAGGACAGCGTCAGCGGCATGCTCATAGAGAAGCTGCAAGGTTTTCTCGACGGCAAGCCCGACGTTTACCGGGCGGCGCGCCTGATGCTGGAGAATAGCGCGGAAACACTGGCGGATATGGTGAGCGCCGACGCGTTGATCATCGTGTTTCCGCTGTACGTCGATTCGCTGCCCGCGCCGCTGATCGAAGTGCTGGAACGTCTGGAACGGGCGGCAAAGTCCGCGCCCGCGCCGCCGCCGATAGTCTACGGCATTTGCAACTGCGGCTTTTTCGAGGCGGGGCATACGGACATCGCCCTGCAAATTCTGCGCAATTTCGCGCGGCGCGCCGGATTTAACTGGGGATACGGAATCGGGATCGGCGCCGGCGGTTTTTCCGCCGCACGATGCGGCCAAACGGGACCGGCCGCGGCGTTGTTTTCTGCGCTTGGCCGGCTGGGGGAGTCGCTCAGCCATCCGCATGCGGTGGAACAGGAAAACGTGTTTGTGACGCCCGGCATACCGCGGGTTTTATATCTGCTGGGCGCCCATATGGGCTGGCGGCAAATGTCCCGACAAAACGGCGTCCGCCGGCGGATCCGCGCAAAGCCGCACGACCTGTCAAGCGCCGATGAAGCTTTAGAGCATCCGGCACGCAAACCATAGCATTTGGCTCCGGAACGAAGCAAACCGGAGTTGACCGAAAATTACGCCGCCCAGCCCGCGCGGCAATCGGCTTGCTTGGGAACGATTCCCGGCGTACCCGTGAAGAATTCGGGGCTCCGCAACGAAGCGAACTGGGGCCGACCGAAATTATGCCGCTCGGCCCGCGCGGCAATCGGCTTGCTTGAGAACGATTCTCCGCGCATCGGTGAAGCAATCGGGGCTCCGCAACGAAGCAAACCGGCTCCGACCGAAATTACGCTGTTCGCCCGCGCGGCAATCGGCTTGCTTGGGAACGATTCTCCGTGCATCAGTGAAGCAAACGGGATCTCGCGGCATCGCCTTAAAACAAACGGTCCGGCATCGTAACGATTCCGGACCGTTTTGCCATTCCCCCGTCCGCTTGCCTCCTTCACGGGCTCGTCGTCGGCGCTGCCTGCGAAAGCTCCGCGATCGTGCGGTAGCCGCCGTCCGGATTGAAGACGATGCAGCAGTTCACCTCGCTGTACAGTCCGCTCGTAAAGTCGGCCGCAAGGTCGCGCAGCTCGACGACGTACGTATCGGGGTTCAGCATCGCGTATTTGGAGCCGCCGAGGCAGACGCCCGCGAGCAGATCCGCGGATTCGAGGACCTCTCTGCCCGGGTACAGGAACAGCGCCTTGCCCGGCAGCAGCGCGGCGTCCGTCGTGCTCCAGATAGAGACCTGGCTGTCGTCGTCCCTTACTGGCTCGTCGCAGCCGAACAGCAGCCGCAGCAGTTCGTACGACGGGTTTTTGTTATCCTGCGCCCGCACGTCGAGCTTTTTGCCGATCATCTCCGCAGCCCGCTCCGCAATCTCCTTATATTCGGCCTCCGACTCGGCGGACGGGAACGCGCGGTAAGGCACGTACACCCCGTAGTTTATAAACGTGCCGTCGATAAGCCGCGTCCCCCAGTCCTCGCGCAGGGAACGCGCCACGACCGTCTGCGTCGCGGGGTCCGCGTAGACGTAGTCGTCGTTGCCGATGTATACGGCGTAGATATCCTCCTGCGGATTGGCGGTCTCGAGCCGCAGCACGCAGTTGTCCCCGAGCAGCGGGTCGTCCGGGGAATCGATCAGGATCGCCTCCCCTGCCCCGAAAGCACGGCCGCCCAGCGCCTTCTCGATCATCATGTGAACGAACCTGCCCGTATATGGGCCGGACTGCCACGTAAGGCCCGGCTGCGGGAAGGGTTTGCCGATCTGCATGATCACCGTGTTCGCCAGCAGCGCGTACTGGTCCGGCGTCAGCGCGGCTTCGACAGAGTCTGCGCGCCGCATCAGCGGGTCCTCCATATACTCGTCGTAAAACGTCATCTCTCGGCAGTGATCCCAGCCCATCCGATAGATGCCGACCGCGGTCACCGTCAGGCTCGGGTACCGGATGTCCAGCGTGTAGCACGCGCCCTGTTCCATGTGCAGGTACACGGCGGCGGTCAAGGGGTCCTCCTGCAGGTACGTTGCCTGCACGCCGTCGTAGTACGAGTCGGGCAGCGGCTCCGCCCCGTCCGTGAGCCGTTCGACCGCGTAGACCCTGCCTGCAGCCAGGCAGGCCTCGCCCGCGCCCCGCCACCGAGGGTCGTCCACGTCGAGCGCGTCGGTCCGGGCCTCGCCGCGGTCGGCGGTCAGGTCCTGCACGTACAGCACGTCGCCAGTACCGGCGTCCGCCAGGCAATAGAACGCGGCGGTATCCTCCGTGTCGCCGCCGGCGAGAATCTGATACTGCTCCATGGCCAAATCCGCGTGGTTTTTAAAGCGCACGTACAGTACGGCGTCGGAGACACGGCCGGCAAACGCGATCACCAGCATGGCGGCGGCGCTGCGCGCGGCCGTGTCCGCGGAGACGACCGCGCCGCGCGGCTGCTCGGTATCGGATTCCGCGCTTGCGCCCAGGTCCGCGACCGTAAAGCGCAGCGTGCGCCCGGCCGTATCCGTGACGGTGAACGCGCCGTCGTCCGACGCGGCGCCCGCGGAGAGGTCGACCGCGCCGCTTTCGGCCGGCTGCGCCGCGGCCTTTCCGGCCACGGGTACGCACGCCGTCGTAAAGCAGCCGAAAGCAAGCAGCACCGCCGCGAACAGGCAAGCGGCCTTCGCGCCGCGCCCGCTCGACCTGCGCATGTAGATGCCGCGCACGCGCTGCTCGGCCATCTTTCGTGTGGCGGACTGCGCCATGCCGAGCGCGATGCGCCGGCGCTCCGGCTGCGCGAACAGGTGCAGAATCAGAGAAGCGTAGTCGTTTCGCTGTTCGTGCGTAAGCCGCCGCGTCACCATGCCGTCGCAGGCGGTCTCCATGTCCGCGCGCATCATGCGGGCGGCGATCCAGACGACGGGGTTGAACCAGTAGACCGCGCCCAGCGCGGACAGCAGGATGCTCATGAGCTGGTCGCCGCGCTTAAAATGCATCAGCTCGTGGCGCAGCGCGAACCGGATCTGCTCGGCGTTCATCGCCGACAGCGCGTCGATGGGCATCAGCACCACGTTCGGGAACAGCAGCGCGGGCGTGCCGTATTCGTACAGGCAGACCAGCCGGATCGGTGACGCGATGTTCAGCTCCGCCTTCACCTCGCTTAAAAGCAATAGGAGCTTTCTTGACGGCCGCGCGCGGTTCTTCCGGATGCGCAGCAAAAGCGCCGCGTACAAAACGATCAGCCAGACGCCGAAGCCCGCCACCCCCGCGGCCCAGACGGCCGCCGCAATGTGCGCGGGCGTCAGCTTCGTGCGCGCTGTCGGCGAAGCGGTTCCGGCCGGCGATTCGAACGCTGTCGGCCCGGCAGGGCCGGCGTTTACCGGCGCGGAGCCGCCCGTCAGCAGCGCCCCGTCCCCCGCCGGCCGGCCCGCCTCGAGCGCCGTCTGCGCGGCCGGCGCGGCGGGCAGCGTGAACAGATGCACGCCGCTGTCGATCGTGACGGGAACGAGCAGCCGCGCGACCAGCACGAACCACAGCGCATAGTGCAGCGCCGCGGACATTAGCTTCCCAAAGCAGAGCTTGAGAAGCAGTATGGCGACGAATATCACGGCGGAGTAGGCCGTGACTAAAATCAGCGTGCGGACGATGTCCATGCTAATTCTCCTTCCGCGGCTCGCCGCCGAGGCCCGCGATCAGCGCCTGCAGCTCGACCCGGTCCTGCTCGGTCAGCCCGCTCTTTTGGATCATGCTCGCGAGGAACATCTTCGCGCTCCGCTCCGTCAGCTTGGACAGCATCGCGCTGCTCTCGCTCTCCACGCAGTCCTCGCGGCCTAGCAGCGGAAAATAGCTGCGGCTGCCGCGCACGGTCTTGTAGCCGACGTACCCCTTGTCCACCATGCGCTTTAAATACGTCTGATAGCTGGAGCGGTTCCAGTCCAAACTCACCTGCATGGCCTCCATGATGTCGGACATAAACAGCGGGTTGCGGTGCCAGAGCACCTCCATAATCGACCATTCGTGCCTTGAAAGCGTTTCCTTCATAATGCCCTCCGTCGGTACATGTACCATGTTTGAATTGTTTGATCTAATGTCTACAACTATAGACTATATGGCATACACTGTCAACGAATGTCCGGTGGATTCACAATATCGTTACAATTGTAGACATACTGCGGGATGAGGGTGCGCCTTTTTCGATTGTCTGCTGTTAAGGAAGGGGGATGCGCTGCGCGGCATCGGCCGGCTCACGCTTGTCCGCCGAAGGCTGGTGTAAAGGAAGAAGCGGTAGTTTTTGCGAGGGCTTCCGCTTCGCTTCATCCGCCGCAGGCGGCGCTCAGCTTCAGCCCCTCGCGTACTGAACGTATGAGGGCTCCGCCCTCATACCCCCGCTTCTTTTCTTAAAGAAAAGAAGCAAAAGATAGGAAGGGGCCATAGTTAACGGTTTTCGTCGGGTTTCCAAAGGGGGTTCCCCCCTTTGGCGGGAGCGCGAGGGCAGAGTCCTCGTAAAAGCTGGGGTGCAGGGGCAGAGCCC
>CAZIRB010000044.1:15631-16957 GCA_964541695.1 uncultured Oscillospiraceae bacterium | reverse complement strand
TGTGCGCTAGTCCATGATCCTGCCCCAGTCGGATTTGAGGCGCTTGGTCTGCACGTAGCCCGTCTCGTTCCAGTATTGGATCTTCGTCCAGCCGCCCTCGAGCGTCTCGAGCACCTTGACGGACACGTCGCCGGGCACTTTGACGATCAGCTCCGCGTCGTTGCCGGGCTCCGTCTGCAGCCAGGTCGTCTCGGCAAGCAGAGTCGCGTCGGGCTTTGTATCCGGCGTGCCCTGCGTCATCGTGATGTAGCCGCGCTTGACGTAGCCCTCGCGCTTGTTGAAGCGCACCTTGACCCAGGCCTCACCCTCCATCAGCACCTCGAGCTCCGCGCCCACGTTCAGCGTGGTCACCGTATCGAACGAGTTGCCGCTGCCCTTGCGCATGCGCGCGCCCTGCACCGTGACCCAGGCATGGTCGTTCGGCAGCTCCGGCCCGTCGTAGAAGCCCTTCTGCAGCGCGTTGTAGTCCGAAAACGACAGCTTGCTCTTGAGCGCCTTCTTGCGCGCGCCGTCCTTCTTCTCGGTTGTGGACACCTTGATCGTCGTGCCCGGGCACGCGTAATAGTAGAGCCACTTGGCGTCCTCGACGTACAGCCTTACGCAGCCGTGCGACACGTTCGAGCCGAGCGCGTTGTACGGCGAGCGCTTCATCGCGTCGACGTCGCGGCGGCCGAACATGACCGAATGGAAGAATATGCTGCCCACGATCTGCGTCCAGTAGCGCGCGTACTCGCCCGAGAAGTTGGCAAACTTCCCGAAGCGCTCGCGCCCACCGATCTTGTAGATGCCGCGCGGCGTGGGCGTGCCCACATCGTCCGGCACCTCCGGATCGATCTCGGTCCGGCCGGTCGAGCACAAAAACTGGCGCACGATCTTCGTGTATTCGCCGTTTTCGTCGCGCTCGTACACCGTGACGATCTGGTTCTTTAAGTCGAGCAAAATATAGTATTTTTCCGGGTCGGTGTTCTTCAGCTCATCCTTTGCGGCGGCCGGGCGCGGAAACGCGGCAAAGGCAAATAAGAACACGGCGGCAAGAAGCAGCGAACAATAGCGTTTGATGGCCGGTCCCCTCCGATGCGGCAGAATATGGCGGCGTAAACGCCCGCGCGCTTTTTACGTTCCGCCTTCCAAAATATATGCGGGGGCGTGACAGTATTCGCCACGCCCCCGCCGGAAAAATTACGCCGTTTAGAACACGCGGTACGCGCAGATGAAGTGCTTCTGCCAGTAGCCGCCGCTCGAGAGCACCGTGGAGGTCCTGCGCACCACGCCCGCCGAGCTCGACGCGTCGATCATGGAGCCGCCGCCGATGTAGATGCCGACGTG
>CAZIRB010000044.1:0-15531 GCA_964541695.1 uncultured Oscillospiraceae bacterium | reverse complement strand
CCGCCGAGCTCGACGCGTCGATCATGGAGCCGCCGCCGATGTAGATGCCGACGTGGCCGGACGAGCTCGTCTGACCCGAGAACACGAGGATGTCGCCCTTTTCGAGGCTGCCCATTGACGTGATCCGCTGGTACCGGCTCGTCGTGCGCCACTGGATGCTCGTCATGTAGCTGGCCGACACGCCGGAGTTCTTGAGACACCAGTAGACAAAGCCCGAGCAGTCGAACGTGTTTGGACCCTTGGCGCCGCGCACGTACTTGCTGCCCATCTTGGACTCGGCAAGGTTAATGAACTTCGTCACGCCCGATCCGCTGACCGTCGAGGAGCCGGACGAACCGGACGAACCGGAGGAGCCCGACGAACCGGACGAACCCGACGACGAGCTGCTGCCCTTCGAGCCGGACGAGCTGGACGAGGAACTGACCGTGGCGGCCTTGCGCGCGCTAGAGGAATTCAGCGTGTCGAGCGTCGTTTTGCCGATCTTGCCGTCGACGCCCAGGCTATTGCGCTTCTGGAACGCGCGCACGGCGTCCTCGGTCACCTCGCCGAAGTAGCCGGTCGCGTTACCGCTGCTGATATACTTGAGCTTGGCGAGCCGCTTCTGTGCGGCCAGCACGTCGGAGCCGGAGTCGCCGAGCTGCATGACGTTCGGCTGCACGTCGTCCGAGAGCAGCAGCGTGCGCGTGGCGGGGCCGAGCGTGCCGTCGCGGATGAGCCCGTTGTCGTCCTGGAACGCCTTAATCGCGGACGTGGTGGCCCTGCCCATCACGCCGTCCGGCGTGAACGTGATATAGCCGAGCTTCTTGAGCGCCTTCTGGCACTCCAATATGATCGGGTCCTCGTCGCCGTACTCGAACGTCTTGGCCACCGGGTTCTCGCCGTACAGCGCCTCGAGCGTCTTAGAGCCGACCTTGCCGTCGGCCTTCTCGTCGTTCTTCTTCTGGAATTCTTTGACGGCCTCGGCGGTGATCTCGCCGAACTTGCCGATGATGTTGTCCTCGGAAACGTACCCGAGCTCGTACAGACGCTGCTGCACGCCCTCGACGTCCTCGCCCTCGTCGCCGAGCTGCATGACGTACACCTTGGCCTCCTCGCCCATCAAAAGCTGATAGGTCGCCTCGCCGCAGATGCCGTCGTCGGTCAGGCCGTTGTGGCGCTGGAACGTCTTGAGCGCGTGCTTGGTCAGGGAGCCAAAATGCTCCGTCGGCTCGTCGGAGTCCATATATCCAAGCTCCATGAGCCGCTTCTGGACCTCCATCACGGCCGCGCCGTCGTCGCCTTCGGCAAGCGTTTCAAACGGCACGGGCGTGGGCGTTGCGGCCTCCGGCTCCGGCGTAGCCTCCTCCGGCAGGACTTCGACCGGCGGGAGCGTCGGCGTCGGCTCCGCCGCGCTCTCCTCGAGCGCGCGCGCCGCCATGTTCGCGTAGTCCGCGTTCGTCTTCGACGACGGGAGCGCGATGGAGAGCACGATGATCGTGACGAACACAAACCCGACCACGCTGCCGAACACCAGGAGCGCGCGCGACGGCATCGAGCCCACCGCGCGCACGACGCCGCGTACGCCAAAGTACAATCCGCGCGCGACGGCTCTTGCTGCGTTGACCAGGAACGGCTTGGCCTTCTTTCGGAACTTTTTCCAGGTACGTCTCGCTTTCTTGCGAAAACTGCTCATGTGCTGGTTCCCCTCCGGCGGTTTGATGGCATGTCCGCGCCGCGGTTTGCGCCGCTCTCCCGTTTGCGTGCCGCAGGCCGGGTTTCTTTCATGCCGCAACAAATACACACGGGAATTATAGCACAAAACCTGTGTCGGATGTTTGAACAAAAAGGAAATTCAGAGGTGCTTTCGCGCCCCCGGACGGGTTTTCGCCCCACTATTCCATTTTTTGGCGTCTTTTTGTGTCAGTCGGTCAGATAATCGCCGCGGCGATAGGTGTACAGCGCCGCGTTGTACTTCTCCATGTCCTCGAGCACGCGGCCCGTGCCGATGGCCACGCACGACACCGGGTCGGGTGCGATTCGGCACGGCACGCCCGTGACCTCGCGCACGTAGCGGTCCATGCCGGCCAGCTGCGCGCCGCCGCCCGTGACCGTGATGCCGCTTGCCGTAATGTCGGTGGCCAGCTCCGGCGGCGTGCGCTCGAACAGCGACCGAACGCGCTCCATAATCGCCGACAGCGGCTCGGCCAATGCGTCCACCATCTCGTTCGAGCCCACGGGCACGGACTCCGGCAGCCCCGTGATCAGGCTGCGGCCGCGGATCTCGACGATGCGCTGCTCCTTCTCCGGGTACGCCGTGCCGTAGTGGATCTTGACGTCCTCGGCCGTGCGCTCGCCGATGATCAAATTGTGCTTGCGCTTCATGTAGCGCATCAGCGCCTCGTCCATGCTGTCCCCGGCCACGCGCACGGAGTCCGACAGCACGATGCTGCCATACGAGAGCACCGCGATGTCCGTCGTGCCGCCGCCGATGTCGAGCACCATGTTGCCCGACGGGGAGAGGATGTCCACATTCGCGCCGATGGCCGCCGCGACGGGCTCCTCGATTAAATACGCGTACCTGGCGCCCGCCTCCATCACCGCCTCGATCACGCAGCGCTTCTCCGCCTCCGACGCGCGCGACGGCACGCAGACGACCGCGCGGGGCTTGAAGAACAGCTTCGTGCCGACGATCTTTTTGACGAAATGGTCGAGCATGCGCGCCGCGATGTCGAAATTGTCGATCACGCCGCCGCGCAGCGGGCGGATGACGAGCGTGCCCGCCGGCTCGCGCCCGAGCATGCGCCGCGCGTCCTCGCCGACCGCGAGCAGCCGCCCCGTCGCGCGGTCCACGGCCGCGATCGACGGCTCGTTGAGCACGACGCCCTTGCCCTTTAAATAGATCAGGATCGTCGACGTGCCCAGATCGATCCCGATGTCGCTTGTTTTAAAAATATCCATGGACCGAAACCCTTCTCCCGCCGGCCGCGCCGCTGTGATGCCGACTATCAGTATTTCCATTTTACAACAGGATAATCTGTCGAACAATAGGGGAAATCACGCCGCCCTGTCCGACGCGGCGCGCGGCGCGGACGCAGTTGAAAAACGCGTAAATTTCGGGTAGAATGGTGGCGTACGGAACGCGGAAGGATATGGAATATGAGGGACGAACGTTTATCGAAGCTGGCCAAGCTTTTGGTCGAATATTCGCTGCACCTTGCCCCGGGCGAGCTGTTCGACATCAACGCGGGGCTCCCCGCAAAACCGCTCGTCAAGGCCGTTATGCAGGCGGGGCAGCGCGCGGGCGCCGTTCCGCTCGTGCGGCTCGAGGACGACGAGCTAACGCGCCTGTCGTTCGGCTATATCGACCCGGAGCATCCGGAAAAGAGCCGGGACGCGCTCGAAAAGATCCGCGCTTTGCGGCTGGCCTACTGGAAGGACCTCGCCGCGCACGTGGACATCGGCGTCGACGAGAACGACGCGGAGCTTTCCGCCGTCGATCCGCGCGCGCGTCGGGCGTACCTTGCCGCCATGAAGCCCGTGCGCGACCTCATCATCAACGAGCGCCGCTGGGTCTACCTGCACTGGCCGACGCCCGCCGACGCGCAGAAGGCCGGCATGTGCTACGACGATTTCTACGAGTTTTTCCTGGGCGCGGCGCTCGTCGACTACGAGAAGATGGGCCGCGACATGGCGCCGCTCGCCGAGCTGATGGGGCGGACCGACCGGGTGCGCATACTTGGCCCCGGCACGGACCTCTCGTTCTCGATTAAGGGCATCCCCGTCGTCCCCTGCCACGGCCAGCTCAACATCCCGGACGGCGAGGTGTTCACCGCGCCGGTAAAGGACAGCGTCAACGGCGTGATCCAGTACAACACGGCCGCCATGCGCTATGGGAAAAAATTCGCAAACCCGCGGCTTGTGATCCGGAACGGCCACATCGACGAGGCGAGCTGCGACGGCGACGTAATCGGCTTTAACGAGCTGCTCGACGCCGACGAGGGGGCGCGCTATTTCGGCGAGTTCGCCATCGGCGTCAACAACGCCGTCACGAAGGCCATCGGCAACACGCTCTACGACGAGAAGATCGGCGGCTCGTTCCACCTAACGCCCGGCGACGCGTACGACGAGGCGCCGAACGGCAATAAATCCCAGCTGCACCTCGACATCGTCTGCATTCAGACGGCGGCCTGCGGCGGCGGCGAGATCTGGTTTGACGATCTGCTCATGCGCAAGGACGGCCTGTTCGTCCCCGAGGCCCTGCGCGGGCTGAACCCGTAAGCGCATGCGCGGCAAACTAAAACAGCTTGAGAGCCTCGGCGTCGACATCGCGACGATCCTGTTCGGGTCGTTCCTCGTGGCGGCGGGGCTCGTCATGTTCACGGTGCCGAACGACATCGCGCCCGGCGGCGTGTCCGGCCTCGCCACGGCGCTCGCGCGCGTTTCGACGCTGTCCGTGGGCTACTGGACGCTTTTATTGAACGTCCCGCTCGTGCTCCTGGCCTGGTGGCGGCTCGGCGCAATGCCGCTCGTTAAGACCGCTGCGGCCACTATTCTGCTCTCGCTCGGCATCGAGCTGCTCACGCCCGTGCTGCCGCACTACACGAACAACCCCTTGCTGGCCTCCGTGCTCGGCGGCGTGCTGTTCGGCGTCGGCATGGGCATGCTGTTTGTGCGCGGCGCGTCGACCGGCGGCACGGACCTCGTCACCCTGATGCTCGGGCGCGTGTTCCCGAACGCGTCGACCGGCATGCTGCTGCTTTTTCTCGACGCGTCGGTCGTCGTGCTCGCGGTGCTCGTGTTCCGCAACATCGAGGTCGCGCTGTACTCGATCGTGACGATCTATGTCACGACGCGCACGATCGACTCCATCATGCAGGGCGTCGACCACGCCAAGGTCATCTACGTCGTCACCGAACACGGCGACGAGATCAACGACCTGCTCTCCGGCGGCATGGAGCGCGGCGTGACGATCTTAAGCGGCCGAGGCGGCTACACGCGCCGGGACAAACAGGTGCTCATGCTCGTCGTGCGCCGGAACATATTCGCGCAGACGCTCAAGTCCATCAAGTCCGTCGACAAGACCGCGTTTATATTTGTAACGAACGCGACCGAGGTGCACGGCGAGGGCTTCAAGCCCATGGAGTAGCGGCCTGCACGGGTGTTTTTTCGCAAAAACGCCCGCATTTCCGCATAGAAACGGCGATTTATGACTTTTTTACGACAGATTCGACACAATCTTTTCACAGCGGCTTGCGCTTTTGTTTCAGCCATGCTATAATCTTCATGCACATACTATCCGATCGTTCGAGGGGGGGTCGGTTCCGCCATGTTGATGGGTGAGTTCAAGCAGGAAATCCTGCGGATCAACAACAAGGTCAACATGGAGGTATTCGGCCAGGGGCTGCTCGAGCAGCGCATCGAGGTCTTTTTGGACAAGGTCCTCATCATCGCAAAGAACCGGCGCGTCAAGGTGCTCTCGCTTGTGGACAGCATGGACAAGGACGCCACGCGCATGATGGACCTGGCGCTGATTGCGCGGCACAAGGAGCGCTTCATCGAGGAAGCGCGGGCGCAGCTGGGCGTGGTGGTGCTCTCGCACCTGAAGGATTACGATCCCACGCTCGAAATCTCCATCAGCGTATCGATTTTCGACCGGCCCATCGAGGAGCTGCTTCCCACTTTGACAGCGTCCTCCGGCAGATAAAAAAACCGGAAAAACACGCGGATTCGCGTCATACCGCTTCGCCGGGCAAGTACAGAACTCCATTCTTTTGGCAAGGTACGGCAAGGATCAATGGATTGTTGCCATATCGTGCAAAAAGGTCTCGTTGGATCGAGGGCTGCGTTTGACCGCAAAAAAGAAGGGTCCCCCTTCTTGTTTTGCGGTCTTTTTTTGCGCTCTTGAAGCGGCGGTTCGGCGCTTTCCGGCAGCACGATAAACATGAAAAGGAGAAGGAGAGAGAACTATGGCTCGAGTCAAAGACGTATTGACAGCACTGGACGACCTGACGAACGGCCGCTGCGTCAAAACACCCGGCGACTGGTCCGCAGGCAAGAACCCCTGGGTGGTCACCAAGTCCTCGAACATCCCGGGCAAGGCGGTCGTGGAGATGCCCGGCTTGATCTGGGGCGACCCGGAGATGGAGGTCAAAAAGATCGCCGTCATGATGACCATGACCGAGAGCGCCATTGAATTGGCCGCCGCCACGGGCGTGAACGCGCTCGTCGCGCACCACCCGATCGCCGATTCGGCCAACTCCGGCGGCGTTTTGATCAAGTACTACCTCGGCGCGTATAACCTCGCCTGCTTTGAGCTGCACGAGGCGTTCCACGGCATGCACCCGGGCATCCCGTGGCTGCACGGCCACAAGCCGTTCTTTGCGACCGTCTGCTACGACGGCATCCCCGGCAACATCGTCTACGTCGGCGACGTGCTGCCCGAGATCAAGACCGTCGGCGACATGATCACGCGGCTGGACAAGCTGATGAACGTCGAGGTCGACGAGGGGATGCTCAAGCTGGAGCGCAAGCAACGCGGCTGCGACGAAATCGAGGAGACGAGCGTCGCCGCCCGCGCCAAGATCCTGGTCGGCAGCCCGGACCGGCCCATGAAGAAGGTCATCCACATGTTCCCGCACTGCGGCTTTACGCCCGCGCACCTTGAGAAGCTCGTGGCGGACAACCCCGGCGTCGACACGCTGCTGGCCACGATCAGCCGCGTATACCCCGGCCACGCGCTCATCGCCAAGGCCGAGGAGCTCGGACTCAACTTCGTCTGCGGCAACTCGCACGCCATGGAGATATTCGAAAACGGCGTGCCGCTCGCGCAGGCGCTCAAGAACCACCTGCCCGACGTCGAGGTCGTGATATTCCGCGAGCGCATGACCAGCGTGCCGCTCGACCAGATCGGCTCGCAGGAGATCCGCGACTACGCCGGCAACATCGCCCGCGAATTCCTGCACAGGAAATAGCGGACAAAACCCAACGCTGAGCCGCGGATGGCGGGACCTTCCCGCCGGACGGAGCGCCCATATGGGGGATATGGGCGGGCGCCGGCCATCCGGTCTCAAATAAACAAACAGAAATTAGAGGAGGTAACATGGAAACCAACAAACCGGTCGTCGAAACTGCGGAACAGAGAAAAAAGTGGGTCGCAATTGAATGGGTAGGGCTGGCCGTGTTCATCGGCATTCTGGCCTGCGTGTTCTTCTTCCACGAGGAGTTCTCCGGCGTGTTCGCGCAGATGTTCACCAGAGCGTATAAGATGTTCGAGTTCTATCTGTTCGGCGCGTCCAAGCTCGGCGCGGCCATCGTCGTGTCCGTCATGACCGGCCGCATCCTGGAGCGCTTGGGCATGACCGACGCGCTGATGCGTCTCTTCCTGCCCATCATGAAGTACCTCAAGATCAACGCCGCCGTCGCCGTCGGCATCATCTACAACATCCTCGGCGACGTCAACGCCGCGGGCCGCATCGCGGGCCCCGTCGTCATGAAGGCGGGCTGCACGAAGGATGAGCAGAAGATCGCCATCGCGACGATGTGCAACGCGCCCTGCTCGTTCTCGATCATCGTGCTCGGCATCATGTCCCTCTCCCTGGCGGGCGTCAACCCGTTCCCGGTCATGATCGTCGGCCTGTTCCTCCCGATCATCATCGTCCCCGCCGTGCTGAAGCTGTTCTGGCGCGATACCAAGGCGGCCAAAATCACCGAGCTGCCGCGCTTTACGCCGAACACGTCCGTCATGGACACGATATTCGGCTCCGCGCGTGAAGGCGCCCAGCTCGTCTTCCTGTTCATCCTGCCCGCGGGCTGCGCAGTCTTCGCGATGATCGGCATCCTCGAGTACTTCGGCATCTGGCAGATCGTCACCGGCAGCCTCGGCGGCTGGCTCGAGGCCATCGGCATCCAGGGCAGCACCGGCGTCGACACGATCGTCACGGCCGGCACGCTTGCCATGAACAACCTCAAGGGCCTGCTCTCGCCCGCCACCGCGGACGTCGCCGAGGGCGCGCTGTTTGCCATCGCGCAGAACCCCGAGATCAAGAAGCTCGTGGTCGGCTCCTTCGTGCTGGCGAACTCCTCCTGGCCGATCCAGGTCCCGCTCGGCCAGATCCCCGCGGTCTGGGGCGGCGTCGTCGATCTCAAGAACGGCCAGATCATGTGGGCCGCGATCGTCGGCTGCTTCATTCGCCTGATCTACGCCGCGCTCTGCGCGCAGCTGTTCGGGTTGTTCTTCTAAGCGTAGAAAAGCGCCTCCCGCTTTTCGACAGACGGGCGCCCCATGCGTTGACTAAACGCATGGGGCGCCCGCCGTTTTGGCGCGTGCTTTCTCGCGCTTACAGTTTGCGCAGGTTCAGGCCGTCGAGATAGATCTTGAACAGGCCCTGCCCCTCCCAGTGGATCTTTAACAGCAGCAGCGGCACCGTCAGCTTTGTCGCGTCCGCCGATACGCGGAGCGCGTAATACGGCTGCAGCAGCTCCTGCGCCAGGATCGCGTTCGTGTCGAGCCAGAGCGTCAGGTCCGAAAAGTCGGTTTGGCCTTCAATTTCAACCGGCCGCGCCGGCGTGCCGTGCATGTCGGCCAGGTCCGGCGACGGCTTGTGGCAGATGGTCCGCCCCGTCGCCGTCAGCGGCTCCCCGAACAGCAGCGTGCCGTTGAACGCAAACGTGTCCGCTCCGCGCGTCTTCTCCAGGATCGTGTCGCCCTTCTTGACATACATCTCATACTTGTGGTGCGGCGCAAAAGGTGTGGAAAGGTTCGGTACCAGTTCGATTGCCAGCAACATCACGATCAACCTCCCGTTTCTTCCTTTTGCATAGTACGGAGCGCGGGGGGTTTTGGTTCGGGTGTACGCGGCGCACAAAATAAAAAAACGCCCGGCGCGGGCGGCGGAGTTGTGGGAGAATACGGAAGGGTACGGTAGGGGAACGTTGGGGGCGCCGCCCTCAACGGGACGCGACGCAGGGGCTCTGCCCCTGCACCCCGCCAAAGGGCCGAAGGCCCTTTGGAATCCCGCAAGAGGACGCACATTCCGGCGCACTAGTTAAAAAAGAGGTTTGTGAAGCTATTTGGGTTTCCAAAGGGCCTCCGGCCCTTTGGCGAGTGCTCGAGAGGGCCGGAGCCGAGCGCCGCCTGTGGCGGATCAAGCGAGGCGCAGGCCCAGTGAACAAGGGAGCGCAGGTCCAAAAGGGCGTGTGCGACCACTTCGAACCATGGGATGCCCTCGAACGTTCCCCGCCCCCATCCCCCTTACAGCTGCCCGCGCAGCGCGTACACGCAGATGCCGACGCACTCGCGCAGGAAGTTGTTGAGCCGCAGGTACCACACATCGGGCGCGGGGATGCCGACGGCGGGGATGCCGAGGTTCTTGGCCACGCGGTACGCGCGGTAGACGTGGAAATCCGTGGTGACGAACGCGATGCGCGCGGTTGGGCCGGCTTTTTCGTCGATGATGGGCTTGGAGAGCGTAAAGTTCTCGGGCGTATTGGTCGCGTGCTCCTCGAGGAGCACGCGCGACTCGGGAACGCCGTGCGCGACCATGTATTTCTTCATGGCGGACGCCTCGGTCACGGTCTCCTCCGCGCCCTGTCCGCCGGAGACGACGGCGACGGCGGAGGGGTTTGCGGCAAGGAACGCGATGGCGGTATTGAGCCGGTTTTCGAGCACCCACGTCACCCTGTCGCCGTGGACGGCCGCGCCGAGCACAATCACCGCGTCGGCGGAGACGTTCTTTCCATTGTGCTGCGCGGAGAGCATAAGCGAGCCGCACACGAGGAATATCAGGCCCGCGAGCGCATAGCAGCCGACGAGGACCCACTTGATCAGCGCGGGAACGCCGTGCTGCATGTGCGGCAAAAAGACGGCCAGCGCCATCAGCGGCACACCGAAGAACGCGGGCAGGATCACGCCGAGATTGAAATTGCTCAGCGTCGAGATGATGACCGACTCGACGGTTAGCACCGCGCCGACGACAAACAGCGCGGACTGCAGCGCGCTAATGCGCACGCCGTGGCGCCGGAGGAAATGGATGGTGAGCAGGATCCCCGCGATCAGCGCGACGAACACCGCCAGGATATAGAGCCGCCATCGCGTATACAAGCCGTTCGCCTCCCTTCGTCCTAGAGCACGTTCTTCAAGTATTGACCCGTGTAGCTTACTTCACACGCGGCGACCTCCTCGGGCGTGCCGGCGGCGATCACGCGGCCGCCCGCGTCGCCGCCCTCAGGGCCGAGGTCGATCACGTAGTCCGCGGTCTTGATCACGTCGAGGTTGTGCTCGATGACCAGCACCGAGCTGCCGTTCTCGCAGAGCCGCTCGAGGATGCCGAGCAGGCGCTTGACGTCGTCGACGTGCAGGCCGGTCGTCGGCTCGTCGAGCACGTACAGCGTCTTTCCGGTATCGCGCCGCGAGAGCTCCGTGGCGAGCTTGACGCGCTGCGCCTCGCCGCCGGACAGCGTCGTGCTCGGCTGGCCGAGCCGGACATAGCCAAGGCCCACGTCGTTGAGCGTCTCGAGCTTGCGCCTCAGGCGCGGCAGCGCGGAGAAGAACGCGAGCGCCTCCTCGACGGTCATGTCGAGCACGTCGTGGATCGACTTGCCCTTGTAGCGCACCTCGAGCGTCTCGCGGTTGTAGCGCTTGCCGCCGCAGACCTCGCAGGGCACGTAGATGTCCGGCAAAAAGTGCATCTCGATCTTGAGGATGCCGTCGCCGCGGCAGGCCTCGCAGCGGCCGCCCTTGACGTTGAAGCTGAAGCGGCCGTTTGTGTAGCCGCGCATCTTGGCGTCGGGCGTGGCCGCGAACACCTCGCGGATCAGATCGAACAGGCCGGTGTAGGTGGCCGGGTTGCTGCGCGGCGTGCGGCCGATCGGGCTCTGGTCGATGTCGATGATCTTGTCGAGCGCGTCGACGCCGAGCACGGCGTCGCAGTCGCCCGGGCGGGTCCTCGCGCGGTTGAGGTCGCGCAGCAGCGTTTTTTTGATGATCTCGTTGACGAGGCTCGACTTGCCGGAGCCGGATACGCCCGTCACGCAGACGAACTTGCCGAGCGGGATGTCGACCGAGATGTCCTGCAGATTGTTCGCGCGCGCGCCGCGCACCGTCAGCGTCTTGCCGTTGCCGGGCCGCCGCGTCTTCGGGACGGGGATGCTCATTGCGCCCGATAGATACTTTCCCGTGATCGAGTCCGCGTTCTTCGCGATTTCAGCGGGCGTGCCGATCGCCACCACATTCCCGCCGTGTTCGCCCGCCCCGGGGCCTATGTCCACCACGAAGTCGGCGGTGCGTATCGTTTCCTCGTCATGTTCCACCACAATGAGCGTGTTGCCGAGATCGCGCATCTGCTTGAGCGTCTTGAGCAGGCGGCCGTTGTCGCGCTGGTGCAGGCCGATCGACGGCTCGTCGAGGATGTACAGAACGCCGACGAGCCCGCTGCCGATCTGCGTCGCGAGCCGGATGCGCTGCGACTCGCCGCCGGAGAGCGACATCGCCGCGCGCGACAGCGTCAGGTAGTCCAGCCCGACGTTGACGAGGAAGCCGAGCCGCGCGTCGAGCTCCTTTAGAATCTGCTCCGCGATCATCGCGTGCGTCTTGGACAGCTCGAGCCCCTTCAAAAACTCGCGCACCTTGCGCACGGGCATGTCGGAGACCTCCGCGAGGTTCCGCTCCCCGACCGTGACCGCGAGGCTCTCCTTCTTGAGCCGCTTGCCGCCGCAGTCCGGGCAGGGCGTCGCCGTCATGTACTGCTCGATCTCCTGCTTGCTGTAATCCGACTGCGACTCGCGGTACCGCCGCTCCAGATTGCGCACGATGCCCTCGAACGCCGCGTCGAACGAGCCGCTGCCGAACTCCCTCGTGTACTGGATGTGCAGCTTCGTCTCCCCCGTGCCGTACAGGACCGCGTGCTGCACCTCGTCGGGCAGCTGCGCAAACGGCGTCTTCATCGATACATTGTAGTGCTTGGTCAGCGCGTCGAAGTACATCTGCGCGATCGTGCCCTTCGTGGAACTGTTCCAGCCCATCACGTTCACCGCGCCGTCCGCAAGCGAGAGCTGCCGATTCGGGATCACGAGCTCCGGGTCGATCTTGAGCTGCTGCCCGAGCCCCGTGCACGTCGGGCACGCGCCGAACGGGTTGTTGAACGAGAACATGCGCGGCGTGAGCTCCTCGATGCTGATGCCGCAGTCCGCGCACGCGTAGTTCTGCGAGTACAGCGTCTCGCCGATTCCCTCCGCCTGCACGATCGCCAGGTTGCTCCCGAGCCGGAACGCCGTCTCGAGCGAGTCCGTCAGCCGCCCCTGTATGCCGTCCTTGATCACGAGACGGTCGATCACCGCCTCGATCGTGTGCTTAAACTTTTTGTCGAGCGCGGGCGCCTCCGCCAGCTCGTACACCGTGCCGTCCACGCGCACGCGCACGAACCCCTCGCGCCGCAGCTCGTCGAACACCTTCTGGTGCTCGCCCTTCCGCGCGCGCACGCACGGCGCGATGATCTGCACCCGCGTCTTTTCCGGCAGCGCCATCACCTGGTCCACGACCTGGTCCACCGTCTGCCGCTCGATCACCTTGCCGCAGTTCGGGCAGTGCGGAATCCCGCAGCGCGCGTACAATAGGCGCAGATAGTCGTGTATCTCCGTCACCGTGCCCACCGTCGAGCGCGGGTTGTGGCTCGTGCTCTTTTGGTCGATCGAAATCGCCGGCGACAGACCGTCGATGCTGTCCACGTCCGGCTTCTCCATCTGCCCTAAAAACTGTCGCGCGTACGACGACAGGCTCTCCACATACCGCCGCTGGCCCTCCGCGTAGATCGTATCGAACGCCAGGCTGCTCTTGCCCGAGCCCGAAAGCCCCGTCAGCACGACCAGCTTGTCGCGCGGGATCGTTAGGTCGATATTCTTAAGGTTGTGTTCGCGCGCGCCCTTGATTACGATGTCGTTCATATGGGTTCCTTTGTGTTGCATTTGTTTTGGGGGAAACGATCTTCTTTTTCTTTCTAGAAAGAAAAAGAAGCAAAAAGAAAGTCGGGAGGCGGCGCTTCCTTTTGGTCTGTTAAGGACGGCGAAAAGAAAGCGTCGGACCGTACCGACGCATTATATCATATTTGGTTTTAAATGCAAACGTATGTTCGGAAAAAATTTGAAAATTGTTCGACGGATTTTACATTTTGAAGGAGCGGCGGGACAAATTTGAGTCTGATTCCTGATTTTCTTTTTGTCCGCTTTTTCTTTTGCAAAAGAAAAAGTGGGAAAAAGAAAACTGACAAACCAACGGCTATACCGTTCGCCTTGCCGCCCGCTCTCCCGCATCCGTTCCCCGCTCCCCGCGGTCCATTCCCAGCTCCCCGCTACTTCCGCGTGCGTCCGCGCGAGCGCTTGCGGCTGCCGATCGTGCCGGGCTTGGCCTTGGCCTTCTCGAGCGCCTCCTCGCCGGAGAGCTTCTTAATCTCGTCGCGAAGGCGCGCGGCCTGCTCGAACTCGAGCGCGCGCGCGCAGTCGCGCATCTGCTCGGTGAGGAGTTTGATGCGGGCGGCCTTCTCGTCGGCGGTCATGGCCTCGGCGCTGTCGTCGACCTTGGTCGTGATGGCGAACGTCTCGCGCACGGCCTTGACGACGCTCTGCGGCGTGATGCCGTTTTGTTCGTTGTAGGCTTTCTGCTTTTTGCGGCGGCGCTCGGTCTCGTCCATGGCGCGCCGCATGCTGGGCGTGATTTCGTCGGCGTAGAGGATAACCTTGCCCTCGACGTTGCGCGCCGCGCGGCCGATGGTCTGGATCAGGCTCGTCGCGGAGCGGAGGAAGCCCTCCTTGTCCGCATCGAGAATCGCGACAAGGCCCACCTCGGGCAGGTCCAGCCCCTCGCGCAAAAGGTTGATGCCAACAAGCACGTCGAAGTCGCCGAGCCGCAGGTCGCGTATGATCTCCATGCGCTCCATGGTCTGGATGTCGGAGTGCATGTAGCGCACCTTTATGCCCATGCCGTCGAGGTACTCGGTCAGGTTCTCCGCCATGCGCTTGGTCAGCGTGGTGACGAGCGTGCGGTAGCCCTTTTTGGTCTGGAGCCGGATCTCGGAGAGCAGGTCGTCGATCTGCCCCTTGACCGGATGGACCTCGATCTCGGGATCAACGAGGCCGGTGGGACGGATGATCTGCTCGGCAACGTGGTCCGCGCGGCCAAGCTCATACTCGCCGGGCGTGGCGGACACGCAGATCCACTGCGGGATGCGCGCCTCAAACTCCGGGAACTTGAGCGGCCTGTTGTCGAACGCCGACGGGATGCGGAAGCCGTACTCGACGAGCGCGGTCTTGCGCGCAAGGTCGCCCCGGTACATGGCGCCGATCTGCGGGATGGTCGCGTGCGACTCGTCGACGATCAGGAGGAAATCCTTCGGGAAGTAGTCGATCAGCGTAAACGGCGGCTCTCCGGGCTTTCGGCCGTCGAAATAGCGGCTGTAATTCTCGATGCCGTTGCAGTAGCCGATCTCCTGCATCATCTCAAGGTCGTAGCGCGTGCGCTGCTCGATGCGCTGCGCCTCGATCAGCTTGCCCTGATTCGTAAACTCGTCCCTGCGCTGTTCCATATCCGAAATGATCTCGTCCATCGCGGCGTCGAGCCGTTCGCGGCTCGTGGCGTAGTGCGACGCGGGAAATATCGCGATGTGCGCACGCTCGGCGAGCACCTCGCCGGTCACGGCGTGCACCTCCGTGATGCGCTCGATCTCGTCGCCGAAAAACTGCACGCGCACGGCGCGGTCGGCGTAATGCACGGGGAAGATATCCAGCACGTCGCCGCGCGCGCGGAACGTGCCGCGCGATAAATCGAAGTCGTTGCGCTGGAACTGGATGTCGACGAGCTTTTTGACGATCTCGTCGCGCGAGACCTCCATGCCTTTGCGCAGTGAAACGGACATGCGCATGTACTCGACGGGGTCGCCGAGCGCGTAGATGCACGACACCGACGCCACGATGATCACGTCGCGCCGCTCGTTGAGCGAGCTCGTCGCGCTGTAGCGCAGGCGGTCGATCTCGTCGTTGATGTCGACGGTTTTTTCGATGTACGTGTCGCTCGCGGGGATATAGGCTTCGGGCTGGTAATAGTCGTAGTAGCTGACGAAGTACTCGACCGCGCTGTCCGGGAAGAACTCCCGAAACTCCGCGCAGAGCTGCGCCGCGAGCGTCTTATTGTGCGCCACGACGAGCGTGGGCTTCTGCACGCGCTCGATGACCTTGGCCATCGTGAACGTCTTGCCGGAGCCGGTCACGCCGAGCAGCACCTGCATCTTATCGCCGCGCAAAACGCCGCGCGCCAGCTCCTCGATCGCCTGCGGCTGGTCGCCCTTCTCGACGTAATCGGAGACCACGCGAAACTCGTTCATGCTAGACCTCGAAATCCACGGCAACGGAGGCCGTGCGGTGCGCGCGCATAAACTCCCTGACGGGCTGGTGCTCGGGATGGTCGATGTAGGCGGCTAGGTCCTCGCGCGTGGCAAACTCCGCGACGAGGCCGACGTCGTAGCTGCGGTCCGAGCCGGCAAAATCGCGGCCGGCGGACAGCGACACGAT
>CAZIRB010000043.1:0-17275 GCA_964541695.1 uncultured Oscillospiraceae bacterium | reverse complement strand
CGCGCTGGCCGTAGACCACGGGCGTTTCCGTTTCGACCGAGAGCCGCACGCGGCCGCGGATCGGCTCGCCGTCGAGCGAGACGTCGCGAAGCAGCAGCGTATAGGTACCGTCCGCCTCCTCCGGTTGCTCCGCGACCGTTCCGGTCAGCCGGACGGTCGCCGCGGGCAGGACTTCCTGGGCCGGCAGTCCCGCGCGCAGCAGGCCGATCAGCGCCGCAGCAAGCAGCAGCAGCGCGCCGCGCCTGCCGAGCAGATGCGCCTCGCCGAGCACAATGAGCAGCATCGCCGCGGCGAGCAGCACCGCGTTCCGGCCGGGGAGCGCGCGGGCGAGCAGTACGCCCAGAGCGTACCCGCAAAACGCCGCGCAGAGCGGCCTATTGTTGAACAGCCCCTCTCCCCCCATGGAAAAAGTATTGCATGATTGATAGGCAGTGTCAATCGGTGCTATACTCAAGTGCGGAGGGCGGCGCGGCCGGCCCGGGTTTCGGGCATTTAGGCGCCGCAAAACGAACTGATGAAATGGCTGGAGATTTCCGTCTATACGGCCGACGAGGGCATGGAGCTCGTGTCCGGCGCGCTGATGAGCGCGGGCCTAGTTAACCTCTCGCTCGAGGAAAGCCATGCGGCCGTGAGCCGGTTTTTAAACGCGGAGGCCAAGTACTGGGATTTTGCGGACGCGGACCGGCTCGGCGCGGACGAGCCGCGCGTGATCGCCTATGTTGCCGACCTGCCGGAGAACGAGCGCGTGCCGGAGCAGGCGAAAGAAGCCGTCGAGCGGCTGCGCGGGCTCGGGCTGCCGTTCGACCTGGGGCCGCTCACCGTCGCGGTGCGCACGGTCGACGAGGAGGACTGGGCGAACAACTGGAAGCGTCACTACAAGCCCATGGCGATCGGCCGGCGGCTTATGATCGTGCCGAGCTGGGAGACCCCGCCGCCCGCAAATGACCGCAAAACGCTCGTGCTCGATCCCGGCATGGCGTTCGGCACCGGCGCGCACCAGACCACGCGCATGTGCCTTGAGCTGCTCGAGGGCGTCGTGCACGGGGGCGACGAGATGATCGACTTCGGCTGCGGCAGCGGCATCCTCTCGATCGCTGGGCTGCTGCTCGGCGCGTCAAGCGCCGTCGCGGTGGACATCGACCCCGTCGCGCGCGACATCGCCGAGGAGAACCTGCTCCGAAACGACATCGACCCCGCGCGCTACCGCATCTATGTCGGCGACGTTTTGACCGACGGGTCCGTGCAGAACGCCGTGCTCGGCAGCTACGACCTGCTTGCTGCCAACATCGTGGCCGACGTGATCATCCGCCTCGCGCCGTTTGCGCGGCGCTGCGCGCGCGCGGGCGCGCCGTTTATCGTAAGCGGCATCATCGGCGAACGCAGGGACGAGGTGCTCGCGGCGCTAGAAAAGGCGGGCTTTACCGTCGAGCGCGTGCTCGAGAGCGACGACTGGATCGCGGTCCTGTCGCGCGCCTGAGCCGGAGGAGTTATTCCGTATGCACCGCTTCTTTACCAACGATATCGCGCCGGACGGCGCCGCGCGCATCACGGGCGACGACGTGCACCACCTCGCCCGCGTGCTGCGATTGAAAAAAGGCGACACGGTCGAGGTCTGCGACGGGAACGGCATCGATTACGACGGGGTGCTCCTGGGCGTGACGGAGCGCGAGGCGCTCTGCCGCGTGACGAACGCGCGCCCGTCGCCCGCCGAGCCGCGCTGCCGCGTCACGCTCGTCCAGTCGCTCCCTAAGGCGGGCAAGATGGAACTGATCGTGCAGAAGTGCGTCGAGCTCGGCGCGTACGCGGTGCAGCCGGTGCTAACCGAGCGCTGCGTGCCCGTGCCGGGCACGGACTTTGAAAAGAAGCGCTTGCGCTACCAGCGCGTGGCCGACGAGGCCGCCAAGCAGTCGCGGCGCGGCATCCTGCCGCGGGTGTTGCCGCTCACTTCGCTGGACGCGCTCGACATTGCCGCGTTTACCGCGGTGTTCGTCGCCTACGAGGCGGAACGCGCGGTCACGCTCAAGCGGGCTTTGCGCGAACGCGGGCCGCTCATTAGCGCCGCGGCCGTCATCGGGCCGGAAGGCGGGTTTGAGCCGGCCGAGATCGAGAAGCTGCAAGCACGCGGCGCGATCCCCGTCTCGCTCGGGCGCACGATATTGCGCACGGAGACCGCGGGGCTTGCGATGCTCGCGAGCATGCTCTACGAGACCGAGCAATGAACGTCGCGTTCGCCACGCTCGGCTGCAAGGTCAACCAATACGAAACCGAGGCCATGCGCGAGCTGTTTCTCGCGGCCGGCTGGACGGTCGTGCCGTTTTCGGAGCGCGCGGACGCGTATGTCGTCAACACCTGCACCGTCACCGGCATGAGCGACACTAAATCGCGCCAGCTC
Organism: uncultured Oscillospiraceae bacterium; assembly: GCA_964541695.1. Classification (GTDB taxonomy): domain Bacteria; phylum Bacillota; class Clostridia; order Christensenellales; family CAG-138; genus CAZKGE01. The sequence goes on along the minus strand of CAZIRB010000043.1, from coordinate 14,883 downwards.
CTGTCCCGCGCGCACCGGAATAATCCCGATGCGGTCGTCGCGGCGGTGGGCTGCTACGCGCAGTCCGACCCCAATGCCGTCTCGGGCCTGTCCGGCGTGTCGCTCGTCGTGGGTACGGACCGCAAGGCGGAGATCGTGAACCTCGTGACGGAGGCGCTCGCACAGCGCGGCACGGGCCGCAGCGCGCTGCTCTCCGTAAGCGAGCTGACCGCCGAAAGCGCATTCGAGCCGCTGTCCGCCATGCGCGACGGCAGGACGCGCGCCACGCTCAAGATCGAGGACGGCTGCGCGAACTACTGCGCCTACTGCATCATCCCCTACGCGCGCGGGCCCGTGCGCTCGCGCCCGCTCGAGAGCGTCGCGCGCGAGCTAGCCGCGCTCGCCGCCGCCGGGTACCGCGAGATCGTGCTGACCGGCATCCATCTGGCCAGCTACGGGAAGGACCTGGATAATTGCGATTTGCTCGACGTGCTGCGGCTGGCCAACGCAACGCCCGGCCTGACCCGCGTACGCCTCGGCTCGCTCGAACCGGGCTTTGTCGACGAACGCTTTGCGGAGACGGTGGCCGCGCTGCCCTGCGTGTGCCGGCAGTTTCACCTCTCGCTTCAGAGCGGGTCGGACGCGGTCCTTTTTCGCATGCGCCGCCGCTACGACACGAGAGCCTATGCGCATAGCGCCGCCCTCCTGCGGCGGGCGATGCCGGACTGCGCGCTGACCACCGACGTCATCGCGGGCTTCCCCGGCGAAACCGACGCCGAGCACGCCGAGACCCTCGCGTTCGTGCGCAAAATGGGCTTTTCGCGCGTCCACGTATTCCCGTTCTCCGCGCGAAAGGGCACCGCCGCGGCAACCATGCCGGACCAGGTACAAAAGCGCGTACGCGAAGCGCGCGCCGCCGAGCTGATCGCGCTCGGCCGCGAGCTCGAGACCGCGTTCTTGACAAGCCTGATCGGCAAGCGCCTTGAGGTGCTCCTCGAGTCCGACGGCACGGGCTACTCGCGCGAGTACGCGCGCGTGCGCTGCCCCGGCCCCGAGGGCGATATTGTGTTGACTACCCCCGCCGCCGTCAGCGGCAATATCCTGACCGGAAAGGAGGAATCCGCTTGAGCGACTGTATCTTCTGCAAGATTATCGAAGGGGCCATACCGGCCGAAAAAGCCTACGAGGACGACCTAGTCCTCGCCTTCCACGACATCAATCCGCAGGCCCCCTTCCATGTGCTCATCATCCCTAAAAAGCACATCGAAAGCGTCGGCACGCTGACCCCCGACGACAATACCGCGCTCTGCCGCATGTTTGAGGTCGCGGGCAAGCTCGCAAAGGAGCTCGGCATCGACCGCGACGGCTACCGCGTCGTCTCCAACGTCGGCACATTCGGCCAGCAGAGCGTCCCGCACCTGCATCTGCACCTCATCGGCGGCCGCCAGATGAAATGGCCGCCCGGCTGAAGCGCGGGCGAACACGTATGGAATACGCAAGAAAAAAAACGCCGGAGCGGGGGCTTCGGCGTTTTGTGCTGTGTTGGCGGAAACGGAGGGGCAAAGGGCGGCGTTGGAGGCTCCGCCTCCAAACCTCCGCCAAAGGGCCGAAGGCCCTTTGGAAACCCAAATTGTTCGTCGGGTTTTCCTGCGGGTTTCCCAAGGGGGTTCCCCCCTTTGGCAGGAGTTTGGGGACGGAGTCCCCAACGTTCTCCCGTACCCTGCCGTTCCTCCGTCCCCCGTCCCCCTACCTTACCAGCTTCGGCGCAAACCCCAAATAGTCCGCCGCGACGAGCAGGTAATTGACGCCGTTGCGGACGCCCTCGAACGCGCCTTTGTGCGCGGCGGGGCCGTGCAGGTGCCCGTAGACAACGGTGCCGACGCGGTACTGTTCGAACAGCTTTGTGAACGCGGACTCGCCGTTGCGTTCGCCGAACGGCGGGAAATGCGTCATAACAAGCCTGTCCGCGCCGTCGTCGGCCATGGCGTCAAGCGAGAGCTTGAGGCGTCCCACCTCGCGCGCGTAGATCTTCTCGTCCTCGGGATCGGGAGAAGCGGGATCGGGCAAACACCAGCCGCGGGTGCCGCCGACCCAGAGATCGCCGAGCTTGACGGCGGTGTTCTGCACCGCGGTGATCGACGGCGGCAGCGCGCGGGACACCTTGGCAAGCGAGCTCCACCAGTAGTCGTGATTGCCGCGCAGCACGATTTTTTTGCCGGGCAGCGCGTCGATGAACGCAAAATCGGGCAACGCATCGGCAAGATGCATCGCCCAACTGATATCGCCGGGAATCAGGACGACGTCCTCGTCCCCGACCGTTTTATTCCATTGTTCCCGGATTTGCTCGGGGTGGTCGATCCACTGCTCCCCGAACAGGTCCATCGGCTTTTCGACCCCGTAGGCAAGATGCAGATCGCCGATGGCAAACACGCGCATGGTATTTCCTATTCTTCCTCTTCTTCGCTCTCCGGCACCTCGGCGAGGTCCATGTCCAGGTCCACGGCGTTCTCGAGCTCCTGCTGGCGCTTCTGCTCCTTGAGGCATTCCGGACACAGTTCAAACCCCGGCACCGCGTTTGCCTCGCCGCACTCCGCGCAGAGCATGGCCTCCAGCTCCTCCTCCTCGGGCTTGCCCTTGGAGACGGCGCGCCGCATCTCGCTCATGCAGATGTCGCAGTACGGCGCGTCGCCGCGGATGTAATTCAGCTCGCACTTGGGGCATTTTTTCAATGCCATGGCTTACGTTCTCCTACCTCACCAGATTACGGTGCATATTATGCGGAAAAATAAGCCGCATGTCAAGCATGTTTGCAATCTTTCAGAATCTGCCCGATCCGATCGACCAATTCTTCGCGCCCTTCGGCCGAATCCGAGGAAAACGGCACCGCAAACGGCGGCGCGCCGAGGAGCTTGGCCGCAGCGTTTGCCGCCTGCTTGCGCTTGCTGCGCGCGAGCTGGTCGCTCTTGGTCGCAATCAGCGTAAACGGCAGACCGTAATAGAGTACGTAGCGGAACATCTGTTTATCCGCCTCCGTCGGCGGATGCCGGATATCGAGCAATAAAAACAGGTGCGTCACGCGGCCGGAGGCGAGGTACCGCTCGATGATCTCGCCCCAGGCGGCCTGCTCGCGCTTCGAGGCGCGGGCAAAGCCGTAGCCGGGCAGGTCGACAAGGTAGAACTCCCGGTTCAGCCGGAAGAAGTTGATCATGCGCGTCTTGCCCGGCGTCTGCGAGGTGCGCGCAAGCTTGCCGTTGCCGGTGATGCAGTTGATCAGGCTCGACTTGCCGACGTTGCTCTTGCCGACGATGGCGATCTCGCACGCCGACGCGTCCGGGTAATTCCCGTCCGCGCCGACGCTCGTGACAAACTCCGCCTGCTTAATGGCGAACGGCTCCATGCGCGCCCTCCATATCGGCCAGCTCGATCAGCGGCGCGGCCTTTGCCGGCTGCTCGGTGAGCGCGTACTTGAGCACCTCCGACGCTTCCGAAACAAACCGCAGCGTCAGCGCCTTCTTGACCGAGTCCGGCACCTCGTACAGGCTCTCGCGGTTCTCGTCGGGCAAAAGCACGGTTTTCATGCCCGCGCGCACCGCGGCGAGCAGCTTTTCGCGCAGGCCCCCGATCGGCAGCACGCGGCCGCGCAGCGTGATCTCGCCCGTCATGGCCACGTCGTGCCGCACGGGGATACCGGAAAGCGCGGACACGAGCGCCGTCATCAGCGCCACGCCCGCGGACGGGCCGTCCTTGGGCACCGCGCCCTCCGGCACGTGGATGTGCATGTCGAGATGCTCGAACGCGCTGCTCTCGATGCCGAAGCGGTCCGCGTTGGCGCGCACATAGGTCAGCGCCGCCTTGGCGGACTCCTGCATCACGTCGCCGAGCTGGCCGGTCAACTGCAGCGAGCCCTTGCCCGGCACGGCCGTGGCCTCGATCTCGAGCGTATCGCCGCCGACGCCCGTCCAGGCCAGGCCCGTGACGACGCCGACGATGTCGCGCTTCTTTGTCTGGCGGTCCAGGTCGTATTTCTTGGGCCCGAGCCACTCGACGAGCTTTCTGTTGTTTGCGGTGACGCGCTTTTTGCCGGACACGATCTCCGTGGCGGCCTTGCGGCACACGCTCGAGAGCACGCGGTCCAGCTCGCGCACGCCGGCCTCGCGCGTGTAGCCGTCGATCAACGCCGCGATCGACGCGTCGGGCACGGCGAGGTTGGACTTTGTCAGGCCGTTCTTTTCGCGCTGCTTGGGCAAAAGGTGCCGCTTTGCGATCTCGAGCTTCTCGTCGAAGAGGTAGCTCGGCACCTCGATGACCTCCATGCGGTCGAGCAGCGGACGCGGAATCGCGGACACGTCGTTGGCGGTCGTGAGCAGCATGCAGTGCGAGAGATCGTACGGCAGCTCGAGGAAGTGGTCGACGAACGCGAAGTTCTGCGCGCTGTCGAGCACCTCGAGCATCGCGGACGCGGGGTCGCCGCGCATGTCGCTGCCGAGCTTGTCGATCTCATCGAACAACAAAACGGGGTTTATGTACTTGGCCTGCCGCATCGCGGCGATGATCCGCCCGGGCTGCGCGCCGATGTACGTGCGCCGGTGCCCGCGGATCTCCGCCTCGTCGTGCACGCCGCCCAGGCTCATGCGCACGAACGAGCGGCCCATCGCCTCCGCGACCGCGCGCGCGATGCTGGTCTTGCCCACGCCGGGCGCGCCGGACAGGCACAGGATCTGCCCCTGCGGATTGTTCGTCAGCTTCTGCACGGCCAGGCTCTCGATGATGCGGGACTTGACCTTCGCCATGCCGTAGTGGTCGCGGTCGAGCACGGCGCGCGCGTTAACGAGGTCGAGGTTATCTTTCGACTCCTCGAGCCACGGCAGGTCGAGCATCAGCTCGATGTAGCTCTGCGCCATCGGCGCCTCGTGCGAGCCGCGCGGCAGCGTGTCGAAGCGGTCGATTTCCTTTGTCAGCTTCTCGCGTACAGTGGCGGGCAGCGCCTTTTTCTCCATGCGCGCGCGGTACGCGTCGCTCTCGGAGTCGTCGCCCTCGCCGAGTTCGTCCTGCACCGCCTTAAGCTGCTCGCGCAGCACGAACTCCTTCTGGTTGCGTTCGACCGCGCCGCGCACCTTCTCGGCGATGCGCTTCTCGACCTTGCCGATCTCGAGCTCGTCGTCGATCATGCGGATGAGTAGCAGCGCGCGCTGTTCCGCGTCCGGCTCCTCAATGAGCGTCTGCTTGTCGGTTAGCTTCCCCACGACGTTCTGCGCGACCGCGTCGACAAACGCCGAGAAGCCCTTCGTGTTGAGCACCGTGTCGCGCTGCTCCTGCGTGAGCCGGTCCTTGTCCTTGGCGTGCTCGGTAAAGCCCGCGCCGATCCTGCGGCGCAGCGCCTCGCACGTGACGGGGTCCGGCTCCGTTTCGGTCAGATAGCGGATGTTGGCGGTGAAGTGCGGCGTATCGGACAGAATGTCGACGACCTTGGCCCGCGCCACGCCCGTGACGAGCAGGTGCACGGTGTCGCCCTGGATGCGGAACACCTGCCGGATGCGGCAGACGGTGCCCGTCATCTCCATGTCGCCCTCGGTGATATCGGATACCTTCGGGTCGCGCTGCGAAGTAAAGAACGCGAGCGCGTCGCCGCGAAGCGCGGCTTCCATCGCCGACAGGGACTTTTTCCGGCCGATATCGCAATGCATGACCTCCCCGGGCAGCACGGCCAGGCCGCGCAGCGGGATGATCGGCAGATTCGTTACGTTGATCTCTTCCATATATACTCTCCTTGGTCCGCCCGCAGGGTAGTCTTCCCACAGGTTACTTTCTCAGTATATATGGTATTCCTAGATCGTGCAATGCGCCAAAAGTGACTTCTCTGTAGACGAACTTGAATCAAATTCGTCGAACGCGCGTCCAAAAGCCTCGTCGAGCGAGCGCACGCCGATCACCGTCGCGCCCATCTGGTGCAGCTCCGGTTCGTCGTTTTCGGCGGGGATGAGCACGATCTTCGCGCCGGCCTCGACCGCGGCGGCCACCTTTTCGCGCACGCCGCCGACCGCGCGCACGTCGCCGTGGATCGTGACCTCGCCCGTCGCCGCGAGCTGCGCGTGCGGGGGCTTGCCGCGCACCGCGCTGAGGAGCGCGATCGCCAGCGCGATTCCCGCGGACGGGCCGTCCGTCGGCGGCGCGCCCGGGATGTTGAAGCGCACGTCCAGCTCCGAAAAATCGATGCCGAGCATTGTGCCGACGCTCGTGAGCACGTTCTCCGCCGAGCAGCGCGCGGTGCTCTGCTTCGTCAGCCGCCTGTTCTTCTGCTCGAGCTCCTCCGTCTCCACGATGCCGCTGAGCACGAGCCGCGGATGGCGGGATCTTTTGACGACGCACTCGAGCTCGAGCGCGATCCCCGTGTCCGCGCCCGCGACCGCGAGCATGGCGACCACGCCCACGCGCGCGAGGGGCGGCAGTTTCTTCTCCGGCCGCGGCGCGTAGTTGCACGTGCGCGCCACCCAGGTCACGTCCGATTCGCGGATCTCGCCGCGGCCCTCGTTGTACGCAAGCCCCGCGGCCAGTTGCACGATGTTCACCGCGTCGCGGCCGGAGCGCGCGTATTTTGCGCACTGTTCCGCCGCGGCGCCTGCTAGCGCGAACCCCGCGCGAACCGCCGCGCCCTGGGCGATGCGGACAAGCTCCGCCGCCGACAGCGTGCGGAAGTGCAGCTCCAAACACCGGGATCTTAGCGCCGGGGGCAGTTCCTCCGGCGGGCGCGTCGTCGCGCCGATGAGCCGGAAGTCCGCCGGCAGGCCGTTCTCGAATATGTCGTGGATGTGCGCGGGGATGCCCGCGTTGTCCGGCGAATAGTACGCGCTCTCGAACCGCACGCGCCTGTCCTCGAGCACTTTCAACAGCTTATTCATCTGCATCGGGTGCAGCTCCCCGATCTCGTCCAAAAACAGCACGCCGCAGTGCGCGCGCGTGACCGCGCCCGGCTTCGGCTGCGGCACCCCGCGGCTGCCCAGCGCCCCCGCGCCCTGGTAGATCGGGTCGTGCACGGAGCCGATCAAGGGGTCCGCGATCGCGCGCTCGTCAAAGCGGATGCACGTCGCGTCCATCTCGACAAACTCCGATTGCTCCGTAAACGGCGAGTCGGGCCGCGTCTTCGCTTCCTCCAGCACGAGCCGCGCCGCGCACGTCTTGCCCACCCCCGGCGGGCCGTACAGGATCACGTGCTGCGGGTTCGGCCCGCACAGCGCAGCGCGCAGCGCGCGGATACCCTCCTCCTGCCCCACGATGTCCGCGAGGCGCGCCGGGCGCGATAGCTCCGACAGCGGCTCGTTTAAGTGCCGCTCGCGCAGCCTGCGCAGTTTCTCAACCTCCTGCGCCCCCTGCCGCGGCTTCACCGCAAGCGCCGGCTCCGCCGCCCTGCGCCGCTGCCGCCACGCAAACAACAGTATGCCGCCCACCAGCAGCGCCTCCACCAGCAATGTCACAATCGCACCCGTATCCATCGCATCTAGTATGCGTCGGCAGCGCGAAAATGAGCGGATTCGAGCGACAGTCTATATTTGACAAATCTGCCGGTTTGTTGATGGGAGGACGTGGGACGGCGCTGCGGCGGGGGGGGAACGGCAGGGACACCGCGGCGAAAAGGTTCCGCGCAGGGGCGCCGCCTCTGCACCCCGCCAAAGGACTGAAGGCCCTTTGGAAACCCGAATAGCCGGACAAATAAGTCGGGCCGCATGTTCGGTTGATCGGTTCTCAAAAACCGAAGGCCTTTGGAATGCCAACGGCCGGCGCTCAAAAATTGAACGCCGGCAGCGCAGGGTTTCCAAAGGGGGTTCTCCTCTTTGACGGGCGTTTGAGGGCAGAGCCCTCAACGTACCCCATACTCCCGCCCCGCCCTTCTCCCCGCGCATAAAGCGGCCCGGACCTTCCGGTCCGGGCCGCTGCGTACCCGTTCTATCGTGTTTTCCGCGCCTATGCGGACTTGATCGACTTCTTGGCGGGCTTAGCCAGCTTTTTCTCGGCGCTGGCGGCGGCGCCCTCGATCAGGACGGGAGGCGTGACCTTGTTGATCGTGTCGGCGGTGACGCGGCAGGACTGGATGCCTTCGCGCGAGGGGATGTCGAACATGATGTCGAGCATAACGTCCTCGAGTATGGCGCGCAGCCCGCGCGCGCCGGTCTTGCGCTCGATCGCCTTCTTGGCGACGGCGCGCACGGCCGCGTCGTCGAACGTCAGCTCGACGCCGTCCATCTCGAACAGCTTCTGATACTGCCGGATCAGCGCGTTCTTGGGCTCGGTGAGGATGGCGACGAGCGCGTCCTCGTCGAGGTTCTCGAGCGTGACGATGATCGGCATGCGGCCGACAAACTCCGGAATGAGCCCGAACTTGAGCAGGTCCTCGGGCAGGATGCTCTTGAGCACCTCGCCGACGTCCTTGCCGACGTTGGACTGCACGTTCGCGCCGAAGCCCATCTGTTTCTGGCCGACGCGCTTCTCGATGATCTTGTCGACGCCGACGAACGCGCCGCCGCAGATGAACAGGATGTTCGTCGTGTCGATCTGTATGAACTCCTGGTGCGGGTGCTTGCGTCCGCCCTGCGGCGGTACGGAGGCGACGGTGCCCTCGAGGATCTTGAGCAGCGCCTGCTGCACGCCCTCGCCGGACACGTCGCGCGTGATGGACACGTTCTCGCTCTTTCTGGCGATCTTGTCGATCTCGTCGATGTAGATGATGCCGCGCTCGGCCTTCTCGACATCGTAATCGGCGGCCTGGATGAGCTTGAGCAGGATGTTCTCGACGTCCTCGCCGACGTAGCCGGCCTCGGTCAGGCTCGTGGCGTCCGCGACGGCGAACGGCACGTTCAGGATCTTGGCCAGCGTCTGCGCGAGCATCGTTTTGCCGCAGCCCGTGGGCCCGAGCATGATGATGTTGCTCTTTTGCAGCTCGACGTCGTCCGCGTTCTTGCCCGCGTTGATGCGCTTATAATGATTGTACACCGCGACGGCGAGCGCCTTCTTGGCGCCGTGCTGCCCGATGACGTATTGATTTAAGGTGTCCAATATCTCCTGCGGCTTCGGCACGTCCTTGAGATTGAGCGGCTCCGCCTCGAAGTCCTCCTCGATGATCTCGCGGCACAGCTCCACGCACTCGTTGCAGATGTACGCGCCCGGACCCGCGATGATGCGGTGCACCTCGTCCTGCGTCTTGCCGCAGAATGTGCAGCGGATATTGGTTTTGTCGTCGGATCTTGCCATATCTATCTCCTTGCGGGGAATACTTCGTCTACAATACCATATGCCCGCGCCTGCTCGGCGGTCATGAAATTATCGCGCTCGGTATCGGCCGCGACCTGGTCGAGCGGCTGGCCCGTGCGCTCGGCGAGGATCTCGTTGAGCCGCCTTTTTAACCGCAGGATCTGCTCGGCCTGGATCGAGATGTCCGTGGCCTGCCCCTGCGCGCCGCCGCTCGGCTGATGGATCATGATCTCCGCGTTCGGCAGCGCCTTGCGCTTGCCCTTCGCGCCCGCGGCGAGCAGGAACGCGCCCATCGACGCGGCCATGCCCACGCAGATCGTGGATACCTCGCACTTGATGTATTGCATCGTGTCGTAGATTGCCAGTCCCGCCGACACGGAGCCGCCGGGGCTGTTGATATACAGGTTGATGTCCTTGTCGGGGTCGTCCCCCTCGAGGAACAGCATCTGCGCGATGATGATGTTCGCCGTGTCGTTGTCCACCTCGCCGCCTAGAAATATGATCCGGTCCTTCAGCAGGCGGGAATAGATGTCGTAGGAGCGTTCGCCGCGGTTGGTCTGTTCCACGACCATCGGTATCAGGTTCATTTGCGTCCTCCTGTTAAAGGTTTGGTTCCGCGGTGCGTTTTGATCGAACGCGCTCATTCGGCCTTGCCGGCGTCCTTTTCCTTTTTGGCGGATTTCTTTTCGGCCTTCTGTTCCTTCTCGGGCTGCTCGGACGCGGTCAGGACCGCGTTCGACACGATCAGGTCGACGGCTTTCTCGGCGACGACGCGGTCGCGCAGATACTCAAGGTCGTCCGCGGACAGCCTCTTTTTAAACTCCTCCACGGAAGCCCCCGATTGCGCGGCGTATTCGCCGATATTCTGTTCCAGCTCCTCGTCGGAGCACGCGAGCGCTTCCTGTTCGGCAACGGCCGCGATCACGAGCTGCGTGCGCACGCGCGCCTTTGCCTCGTCGCGGTAGGACGCCTTCACCTGGTCGATCGTCTCGCCCGTGTACTTGCAATAGTCCTCGAGCGAGATGCCGTTCATCGAGAGCCGGTACGATACGTCGCGCAGCATGGCGTTGACCTGCCTGTCGATCATGACCTCGGGGATGTCCACATCCGCGCCGTCCGATACGATCTTTAGCGCGCGGCCCTCGATCGCGCTCTTTCTGCTCTGCTCGGCCACTTCCTCGAGCTTGGCGCGCTTATCCGCGCGCAGCGCGTCGAGCGTGTCAAACTCCGAAATATCCTTGGCAAACTCGTCGTCGAGCGCGGGCAGCTCCTTGATCTGCACCTGCTTTACTTTTACGTGAAACACCGCGTCCTTGCCGGCGAGCGATTTTTCGTGGTAGTCGTCGGGGAACCTGACGGTCAGGTCGCGCTCCTCGCCGCTTGCCATGCCGACCATTTGCTCCTCAAAGCCCGGTATGAACGTGCCGGAGCCGATCACGAGCACCTGATCCTCCGCCGTGCCGCCCGCGAATTTCTCGCCGTCCACGCTGCCGGAGTAGTCGAGCGTCACGCGGTCACCGTTCTCGACGGCGCGGTCCACGTCCACAAAGCGCGCGTTTTTCTCGCGCTCCTTCTCGATCTCGGCGTCGACGTCGCGATCCTCAACAGTATACGTTGGCTCCGGAACTTCTATACCCTTGTAGCGGCCGAGCGTGACCTCGGGACGAAGCTGCACCTCCGCGGTGAACAGCAGCCCCTCCTCGCGGCTGACCTTCTCGACATTCAGGTTCTCGGGCTTGTCAACCGCGATCAGTTTGTGCTCCTCGATCGCCGCGTCGTACGCGTCGCCCCAGACGATCTCGATCGCGTCGTCAAAGAATATACTGTCCCCGTACATATTCTCGATCACCTTCCGGGGCGCCTTCCCCTTGCGGAAACCCGGAATGTTGTAATGCTTCGCCGTTTTCATATAGGCCTTCCGCAGGCCTTCCTCGAACGCCTCGGGCGATACGGTCACGGTCAGTTTCGCGCGGTTTTTCTCCAGTTTCTCAACGGTTGCCATTCTGTTCCTCCAACTACGTTCAGTCGCATCGGCATAATACGCCAGCATCGATGTATCATAGCATATCGCGCAGGCAAATGCAATGAAAAGTAGGGCGCAGAATGGGCGTAAACGTGAAGATTTTAGGTGAAAACGGGGGTGCGGAGAGACGTTGGAGGCTTCGCCTCCGGTCCCATATGCGGGGCGCTGCCCCGCACCCCGCCAAAGGGCCGAAGGCCCTTTGGAAACCCAACCCAAAGGCCGCCTTCTCAGGCGGCCTTTATGTTGAGTTTAAGAGGGATACGGCCCTTGGGCAGGCGTCCATGCCGGAGTGACCGCAGTTCAGGTTTCCAAAAGAGGTTTCCCCTTTGGCAGGGTGCGGGGCGGAGCCCCGCATCTAATTGCCTGAGGGCGGAGCCCTCAACGCACTTCCCTAAAACCCTGCCTCCTCGAGCGCGTGTTTCAGCACCCGGAGCCGCTCGCCGAGCAGCTCGTCCTCGGCGCGCAGCGCGCCGGTGAGCAGCGCGATGTCCTCGGAAACGTTCTCGTTCTTCGTGCAGACGGCGACGGTCATGGCGTCGCCCTGCAGGCCGATGCGATCGATAACGGGCTGCGCCTCGTCATAGCCGGCCTTGTAGCGGTACGACTCCTCCATCAAGAACCGCCGCGCGCGCACAATCAGGATCGCAAGGTCGAGCACGCGGTGCAGCGGCAGCTCCTCGCTCTGCCGCGACCACTTCTCGCCCGTGTAGCGCCAGACCTTGGCGGAAGCGTCGACGCGGCCGCGGTCGTTCCACTGCGCGAGCCCGATCGACAGCGCCTCCGCGTCCGACGTGTACGCCTTGCGCCCGTCCACGTTCCTGTAGTTCTCGACCGCGATTACCGGCTTGTGCTTCAACGTCGTGGGAATGTTCATGTCCGTCCTCTCCGGCCCGCTTTTCCGGGCCCCCGCGCCTTAAGGCGCGGTGTCTAGTAAATTAGTAGATTAGTAATGTGCTCTTATTATCCATTCCGTTTTTTTATTTGTCAAGAAACACTTTTTTCTTTATACTATGTTCGATGCGGGAAACAGCCGTTTTTGCGCTTGTCCGCAGCCCGTTTTCGTTTATTTTTGCGCCGCGGCGCGCCGCACAGTTCGCCCGCCGCGCCCAGGTCTGTATAAAATTTGGAAAGGAGACGATTTGCCCCGATGTTTCCCATCTTAAAGAAGCGCGCGCTGCACGAAACGGTCACGCTGATGGAGGTCTACGCGCCGTTCGTCGCGAAGAAAGCGCTGCCCGGCCAGTTCATCGTGCTGCGCATCGACGAGGCGGGCGAGCGCATCCCGCTGACGATCGCGGGCGCCGACAAGGAAAGCGGCGCTGTCACGATCATATTCCAAAAGGTCGGCTACACGACCAAAAGGCTCGACCTACTCAACGAGGGCGATTCGCTGCTGGACTTTGTCGGTCCGCTCGGCAAAGCGAGCGAGTTTGAGGGAATGCACCGCGTCGCGGTGATCGGCGGCGGCCTCGGCGTGGCGATCGCGTACCCGCAGGCCAAGGCGCTGCACGAAATGGGCGCCGTCGTCGACACGATCGTGGGCTTCCGCAGCACGGACCTGATGATCCTGACGGACGAGCTTGCCGCCTCGTGCACGAACCTGTACGTCATGACCGACGACGGCAGCAACGGGCATAAGGGCTTTGTGACCACGGCGCTCGAGGAGCAGCTGCGCGCGGGCGTACCATACGACCACGTGATCGCGATCGGCCCGCTCGTGATGATGCGCGCCGTCTGCAAGCTGACGAAGGAGTACGGTATCCCGACGATCGTGTCGATGAACCCGATCATGATCGACGGCACCGGCATGTGCGGCTGCTGCCGCGTCACCGTCGGCGGCGAGATGAAGTTTGCCTGCGTCGACGGCCCGGACTTCGACGGCCAGCTCGTCGACTGGGACGAGGCCATAGCCAGGAGCCGCATGTACCGCAAGGAGGAGCAGACGAGCCTGGAAACGCACGCCTGCAACCTGCTGAAAAAGGAGGTCGACGCCTGATGCCGAACATGAGCTTAAAGAAGCTGCCGCCGCGCGAACAGGCGCCCGACGTGCGCAACCGCAACTTTTTCGAGGTGTCGCAGGGCTACGACGAGGCTATGGCTGTCGAGGAAGCCACGCGGTGCCTAAATTGCAAGCACAAGCCCTGCGTCGCCGGCTGCCCCGTCAACGTGCGTATCCCAGAGTTTATCCAGCTCGTGACGGAGGGCAAATTTATCGAGGCCTACGAGGTGATCCGCTCGACGAACGCTTTGCCCGCCGTCTGCGGCCGCGTCTGCCCGCAGGAGACGCAGTGCGAGGAGCGCTGCGTGCGCGCCGTCAAGGGCGAGCCCGTCGGCATCGGCCGGCTCGAGCGCTTCGTCGCGGACTACGCCATGGCGCACGGCGCCGCTTCCGCCGCCCCCGCGCCCGACAACGGCAAACGCGTCGCGATCGTCGGCAGCGGCCCCGCGGGGTTAACCTGCGCGGGTGACCTGCGCAAGCTCGGCTACGCCGTGACGGTCTTCGAGGCGCTGCACACGCCCGGCGGCGTGCTCGTATACGGCATCCCTGAGTTTCGTCTGCCCAAACAGCTCGTGCGCGACGAAATACATACGCTCGAGGACCTCGGCGTCGACATCCGAACCGACATGGTGATCGGCCGCTGCCTCTCGCTCGACGAGCTGCTCACAAGCGAAGGGTACGACGCGGTATTCGTCGGCAGCGGCGCGGGCCTGCCGCGCTTCCAGGGCATTCCCGGCGAGTCGCTCTGCGGCGTGTATTCCGCCAACGAGTTCTTAACGCGCATCAACCTGATGAAGGCCTATTCGTTCCCGGACACCGACACGCCCGTGCAGGTCGGTAAAAACGTCGCGGTCGTCGGCGGCGGCAACGTCGCCATGGACGCCGCCCGCTGCGCCAAGCGCCTCGGCGCCGAGAACGTGTACATCGTCTACCGCCGCGGCGAGAAGGAGATGCCCGCGCGCGTCGAGGAGGTCCACCACGCCAAGGAGGAGGGCATCGAGTTCCTGTTCCTGACAAACCCCACCGAGATCCACGGCAACGAAAACGGGTTCGTCACCGGCATGACCTGCGTGGAAATGGAGCTCGGCGAGCCCGACGCCTCCGGCCGCCGCCGCCCCGTCGTCAAGCCCGGCAGTGAGCGCCGGCTCGACGTTCAGACCGTCGTCATCGCCATCGGCAACAGCCCCAACCCGCTCATCAAGAACACCACGCCCGACCTCGCCACCCAATCCTGGGGCGGCATCATCGTCGACGGGGAGACCGGCAAGACCAGCAAGCCCTTCGTCTACGCCGGCGGCGACGCCGTCACCGGCGCGGCCACCGTCATCCTCGCCATGGGCGCCGGCAAAAAGGCCGCCGCCGCGATCCATGAGGAGCTGACGGGGAGGGCGTAGGGGGAACAAGGGAACGATAAGACGGGGACGCGCAGGGGCTCCGCCCCTGCACCCCGCCAAGGGTCTGAGACCCTTGGAACCCGCAGGAGGGCCTCGGGGTTTGTTGGGTTTTCAAAGGCCGCCTGAACAGGCGGCCTTTGTAGTGGGGTCAAGAGTATGCGGAGTGGGCGTTTATAACGGAAAAGCCGCGAATTGGGTTTCCAAAGGGCCTTCGGCCCTTTGGCGGAGGCTTGGAGGCGGAGCCTCCA
>CAZIRB010000042.1:0-17474 GCA_964541695.1 uncultured Oscillospiraceae bacterium | reverse complement strand
ACAACCCCAAGACCTACATCCCGCAGCGGATCGTGGTGCCGGGCATCGTCTGGGAGGGCGACACCGTCAGGCAGCTTTTATAGGCGCGGCGGACGCCCGGGCGGGCCGTCCGTTCGTTTTTCGTTTGTTTTATCAGTATAGAAGGAAGAAGCGAGGACCCGACCGAGCGACCCCAGTTTTCGCGCCTTTATCGGCGCGGCGGAACCCTTTCCCTGGAGATGTCCGGATCTTTGCAGGCGCGGCCTTGACCCTTGGAGGGGCCAAGGGAATCCCCCGACCGACCCGGCCACCCATCGTTGGCCGCCGCCAATCAAACCGGCGGCGCGGCAAACCCTGTCCTGACTGTCCGCCTCCTGTGCGGACACGCTGCTTGGCCCGTTCCGGGACCAAAAGAGACCGATTTTAGGACCGACCGACCACCGCGTGTGCAGCGGCGCCGCTTTTCAAAAGAACGGCGCGCGACACGCTCCCCTCCGCGCGTTTGATTGTCCGGCAGAAACGCCGGCCCGCGGCGGAGCCAAAACAACAACCCCAAAAGACTTGTCCCGAAACATCCCGCGTCCGACGGCGCCGCTCGTTTTTTGAAAAGCGGCGCAGCGAGACCCTTGTGATTCTGTACGCAAAAAATCGCGCAAAACCGCCGAAACCCGAAAAGACCCACGGAATTTGGCGAAAAGTCGAAAAAGACCGGGAAAACCCGCCGAAAATCGTGAAAGCCGGGAAACTGTACCAAAAACCGCCGAAAACCGAAGTTCTGGTCCGGGGCAGGGCCAAAACGATAAACAAAAAATGAGGAGGGAAAGTCATGAAGAGAACAACCAAACTGCTGGCGCTCATCGCTGTGTTCGCGATGGTCTTCACCACGATGTTCGCGTGCGCACCGACCACGCCGGCGGTCGCGCCGACCGAAGCACCCGCGGAGGCCGCAACCGAGGCGCCCGCGGAGACCGAGGCTCCGGCCGAAACGACGACGGATCTTCCGCGCAACGAGACGCTCTACTTCGCCGGCCAGCAGTGGGGCGCCGTCAACGGCTGGAACCCGCTGTCGGACGACATGAACAACGCCATGGCCATCGCCAGCTCGGCGGGCGGCTCGCGCATCTGCATGTTTGAAGCGCTATATATGTACAACATGCTCGATGGCACGATGAAGCCGCTCATCGCCGACGGCGACCCGGTCTGGTCCGACGACAAGACCACCGTAACCGTCAAGATCAAGCCGGCCGCCAAGTGGAGCGACGGCACGAAAATCACCGCGCAGGACGTTGCCTATACCTTCGAGTGCGACGTCAAGTACGCCAACAGCATCGGCACGGGCTACGCGCCCTACATCGAGACCATCGAGGCCGTGGACGATTCCACGGTGGTCATCCATGCCAAGCTGACCGAGGACGGCAAGCCCGTCAACCCGCTGCAGCTCTCGTGCTTCCTGGTGCAGGCCTACATGATGCAGAAGGCCTGGCTGCAGACGCTCGAAGCCCGCAACACGCCGGACACGATCAAGCAGGACAAGGGCGACGACGTCGTCTGGTCCGGCCCGTACACGAAGTTCTACTCCGACGATCAGAAGGTCGTGCTCGTGCGCGACGACAACTACTGGGGCCAGGATGCGTCCATGTTCGGCAAGCTGCCTGTGCCGAAGTACCTGGCGCATACGATCTATGCCGACAACGCGGCCGGCCAGGTTGCGTTCGCCGCCGGCGAGGTCGACGTCTGCCAGCAGTTCATCTCCAATATCAACGACCTCTGGGAGAAGGAAGGTCTGCCGATCTCGACCTATCTCGACGAGGCGCCCTATGGCATCTGCGTCAACATGCCGACGGCCTGGTATAACCTGACCAGCTACGGCCTCGACCAGGTCGCGGTCCGCAAGGCCATCGCCATGGCGGTCGACTACGACGCGATCAACACCAACGCCATGACGGGCCAGAGCCCGACGTTCCAGGCGGTGCCGCGTTCGCTGATGAACCCGACGGCCGGCGAGCAGGCGATGTACGACCATGAGAAGATCGCCGCCAAGGGCCTGCAGTGGGCGGGCAACGACATCGAGGGCGCCAAGGCGCTGCTCGACGAAGCCGGCATCGTGGACACGGACGGCGACGGCTGGCGCGAATACAAGGGCCAGAAGCTCGAGTACAACGCCTGCTGCCCGAACGGCTGGACCGACTGGCAGGCCTCGATGGAGATCGTCGCCGCGGCCGGCAAGAACATCGGCATCGACATCGTGACGGAGTTCCCGGAGTGGTCCGTCTATCAGACGGTCGTCACCGCCGCCGCGCAGAGCGACTACGACATCTTCATGATGTGGACCGACTCCGCGACGCCGTCGCAGCCCTGGGGCCGCGTGCGTATGCTCATGAGCTCCGAGTACAACGGCGTGGAGAACAACTGGTCCGGCAACTGGGGCCACTACTCCAACCCCCGCATCGACGAGCTGATCAAGCTCATCCCGCTCGAGTCCGACAAGGCGAAGCTGATCGAGTACTACACCGAGGCGGTTGAGATCTATTTAACCGAGGTCCCGAGCTTCTCGCTGATGTATCGCCCGGACAAGTTCCACGCGGTCAACGAGTCCGTCTGGACGAACTTCCCGCAGGGCGACGACGGCCGGAACATCCCGCCGCTCGACTGCACGGACGGCTACAGCATCGCGGCCCTCTATGACCTTGAGCTGGTCGGCTGATCCGACCTAGGAATGGGGACAGCCATGTTTCGAAGGAACAGGGGAAGCATGGCTGTTCCCGGTTTACAAGGGGCGCCGGCGGCGCCGGCCCCCGCATGCATGCGCGCTTTGCGTGTATGCGGGAGGCGGTTCCGCCCCAGACGGGAGGCTGAGCTATGAAGGGGTATCGCAAATATTTCGGCAAGAAGCTTCTGTGGTTTGTGATTACGTTCGTAATCGCCGTGCTGCTGAACTTCATTCTGCCGCGCCTGCTGCCGGGCGATCCCGTGGCGGTCATCACGGCCAAGACCGCCATCGGCATCTCGGACAGCAACGCGGTCAAGCACATCTATGAGGAGTACGCCGAAAAGTTCGGCACGAAAAAACCCATGGCCGAGCAGTTCGTCATCTACTGCAAGAACGCGCTGCGCGGCGACTTCGGCCTCTCGTTCAGCCAGTATCCGCGCGAGGTGTCGGACATCATCAAAAGCGCGGTGGGCTGGACGATCGGGCTGCAGCTGCCGGCCATCCTCATCGGCTGGCTCATCGGCAACGTCATCGGCGCGCTGGCGGCCTATATCCGCAAGGGCTTCGACAAGGCCGTCATGCCCGCAAGCCTGTTTGCCAGCAGCATCCCCGCGTTCGGCATGGCGGTGATCCTATTGACGATATTCGCCATACGGATGAAGGTCCTGCCGACCTCGGGCGGCTACGGGTTCGACATGATTCCGAACTTATCTTGGCGGTTCGTCAAGTCCGTGTTCGAGCACTACCAGCTCCCGTTCTGGTCGATCGTGCTCGTGGCCATCGGCGGACAGGCGCTCGGCATGCGCTCGATGTCCATCTACGAGCTCAACGCCGACTACGTCAAGTACAGCCGCTTTTTAGGCATCCCGGACCGCAAAATCGTAGGCTACGTGTTCCGCAACGCCATGCTGCCGCAGATCACGGGCCTCGCGCTCTCGCTCGGCACGATGATCGGCGGCGCGCTCGTGGCCGAGATCGTGTTCAGCTACCCGGGCCTCGGCACGGTGATCTACGCCGCGGTGGCCACGTCCGACTATCCGCTGCTCTCGGCGGCGACGCTTTTAATTACGGTGATGGTGCTCATCAGCACGCTCGCCATCGATATCATCTACGGCTTCATCGACCCGCGCGTCAAGGCCGCGCAGTTTGACTGAGGGAGGGAACGCGCATGAGAAACACGCTTCGACAGGTATTCCACTCTCCGAAGTTTATGGTCGGCTTTGTGATCCTCGCGCTGATCCTCCTGACCATGCTGATCTACCCGCTCTGGATCAACCCGGGCGACCCGCTGCAGATGATCGGGCTCGGCTCGTTCCAAAAGCCCGGCACCTACGTCTCGCTCTACGACAGCGTGGACACGGAGACGACCACGTTCAAGCTGCCCGGCGCCGCGGACAAGCGCATCGATAAAAGGCTTGGGGACGAGGACCGCGTGGCGATGCTCGTGTGGCTCGACGCGGCGGGCGTCAATACCGAGGGGCTCGACATCAGCGACACCGAATCGCTGCTTGCGCTCTGGTGGGACAACTACGATCCCGCGATCAAGCCCGCGGGCATGACCAAGGCCAAGCGCAACTACTACAACCGCCTAGATAAATCGCTCGAGAGCGCGAAACGGACCGAGCGCGTGTACGTGGCCGACAAGGACATGGAGACGGGCGAGCTGACCGAGGTTGCGGCCATATCCGACACGGACTATGTCAATGTCAGGGATGTGGCGAACGTCGTCCGCCTGCCGCTCGGCACGGAGAACTTCGGCCGCGACGTGCTCAAGGAGCTCGTCGCCGCCTGCGGCACGTCGATCAAGATCGGCATCATCGCGGGCGTGATCGCGACGTTCATCGGCCTTTCGCTCGGGCTTTTGGGCGGCTATGTCGGGGGCCTGGTCGACGAGATCATCATGTTCTTTACGAATAT
Source organism: uncultured Oscillospiraceae bacterium (assembly GCA_964541695.1). Taxonomy (GTDB): domain Bacteria; phylum Bacillota; class Clostridia; order Christensenellales; family CAG-138; genus CAZKGE01. The sequence continues at coordinate 12,868 of CAZIRB010000042.1, read as the reverse complement.
CTTCACGGTCATCCCGTCGTTTGTGCTGCTGCTACTCATCTCCTACGGCATCGGCGAGGACAAGCGCAGCGCGATGACGGTGGCGGTCGTGATCGGGCTGACGAGCTGGGTCTGGACGACGCGTGCCGTGCGCGCGCAGGTCATGTCTTTGCGCAACCGCGACCACGTCAACCTCTCCAAGCTCTCCGGGCACTCGCTGATGCGCATCATCGCGACGGACATCCTGCCGTACGTGGCTTCGTACGTCGTGATGGCGCTGATCCTCCAGATCAGTTCGGCCATCCTCGCCGAGGCGCAGCTCTCGATGCTGGGCCTGGGCTTAAAGAGCACGCTCGTGCCGTCGCTGGGCCTGATGATGAACTGGGCGATGCTCTACGCGGCGCACTTAAACGGCGCGTGGTGGGCGTACTTCCCGGTGCTTCTGACCATCGCGCTGATCACGTTCTCGATGAACCTGATGAACACCGGCCTCGACCAGGTGTTCAACCCGACGCTGAGGGATTAGGAGGAGGCCGGTATGGGAAACGTCATGCTGGAGGTCAAGGGCCTCACGACAAAGTACATCACGCGCTTTAACGAGGACATCTACGCGGTCGACGACGTCACGTTCAAGATCGAGGAGGGGCGTTCGATCGGCATCGCGGGCGAGTCCGGCTGCGGCAAGTCCACGCTCGCGCTGAGCCTGATGGGCTACTACTTCCCGCCGCTGCACTACACGTCCGGCGAGATCATCATAGACGGCGTCAACATATCCGGTATGGCGCCGGACGCCGTACGAAAGACCATACTCGGCACGAAGATCGCCTACATCCCGCAGGCGGCGATGAACGCGCTCAACCCCACGCAGAAGGTGATCCGCCTCGTCGAGGACGTGATCCGCGCGCACGAGCCGAAGGCGGAGAAGGCCGAGATCCGCGAGCGGGCCGTGGAGCGCTTCCGCGTGCTCGGGCTGCCGGAGAAGGTGCTCGACAAATACGCCGTCGAGCTCTCGGGCGGCATGAAGCAGCGCACGGTCATCGCCGTGTCGACGATCCTCTCGCCCAAGGTGCTCATCGCGGACGAACCCACGAGCGCTTTGGACGTGACGAGCCAGAAGATGGTCATCAAGATGCTGCGGGACATGATGGAGCGCGGCTACATCAAGTCCATGATATTCATCACGCACGAGCTGCCGCTATTGTACAACGTCACCGACGACATCCTGGTCATGTACGCCGGGCAGATCGTCGAGAGCGGCACGGCCGGCGAAATGGTGTTCGACCCCATCCACCCGTATGCAAGGGGGCTGATGGGCTCGATTCTCGTGCCGGAGGCGGGCACGCGCGACGTCAAGCTGACCGCCATCCCCGGCACGCCGCCGAACCTCAAGAATCCGCCGTCGGGCTGCCGGTTTGCCGAGCGGTGCCGCTATGTCAGGCCGGACTGCAAGGCCTGTCCGGTGCCGCTGCGCCCGTTCAGCGAGAAGCGGGAGTACCGCTGCATTCTAAGTACCGATACGCTGCGGGAGGTGTACGCGCATGAGTGAAGCGATCCGGTTTGACCGGGCCGGCCGCACGTCGTTTGCGGGGAAGCCGCTGTGCCTCTCCGGCAAGGGCGTGACCAAGGTATTCGGGGCGGGCGAGAAGCGCTGCGTCGCGGTCGACCACGTGGACTTTCAATTCCACGAGGGCGAGCTCGTGTCGATCGTCGGCGAGTCCGGCAGCGGCAAGACGACGTTCTCCAAGCTCCTGCTGGGCCTGACCGGCCTGACGGAGGGCGAGATCCTGTTCCAGGGGAAGCCGCGCGACATCTCCACCGCGGCCAAGAAGCGCGAGTACTGGCGCGGCATACAGGCCATATTCCAGGACCCGTTCTCGTCGTACAACGTGTTCAGCAAGATCGACACCGTGCTGCTCGACTGCATCCACATGCGCGGCGGGCGGGGGCTGTCAAAAGAGAAAAAGCTTGAGTTGATGACCGAGGCGTGCAGCTTCGTCAACCTCAAGTTCGCGGAGCTGACCAATAAGTACCCGTTCGAGCTCTCCGGCGGGCAGATGCAGCGGCTCATGATCGCGCGCATCTTCCTGCTCAAGCCCAAGATACTCGTGGCCGACGAGCCGACGAGCATGATCGACGCCTGCTCGCGCGCGACGATACTGGACATGCTGCTAAAGCTCCGCGACGAGACCGGCATGACGATCCTGTTTATCACGCACGACATCGGGCTGGCCTACTACATCTCCGACGCGGTCTACATCATGGAGCGCGGCAAATTCGTCGAGAGCGGCTCGGCCGACGAGGTGATTTTAAAGCCCAAGGCCGCCTACACAAAGCGTCTCATCAGCGACGTGCCGAAGATCCACGAGGCGTGGGACCTTTCAACGGTGTAACGCGCGCGGAGGGCCGCCGCAAAACTGACGCGACGATTCTGTCAAATTGCGGACCAATCTGATGGAGCGGACGCACGGACGGCGCTAGAATGGACGTAAATACGTCAAGGAGCGACACGATCGTATGGATGTAAAGAAACTGGTATCCCAAATGACGCTGGAGGAGAAGGCGGGGCTGTGCTCCGGTCTCGACTTCTGGCATACAAAGCCCGTCGAGCGGCTCAACGTGCCGTCCGTCATGGTCAGCGACGGCCCGCACGGGCTGCGCAAGCAGGACGAGAGCGCGGATCACCTCGGCGTCAACGACAGCATCCGCGCCGTGTGTTTCCCGACCGGCTGCGCCGCGGCGGCTTCGTTCGACCGCGCGCTGTTTATGCGCCTCGGCGACGCGCTGGGTAAGGAGTGCCAGGCGGAGAAGCTTTCCGTGGTGCTCGGCCCCGCGATCAACATCAAGCGCTCGCCGCTGTGCGGGCGCAACTTCGAGTACCTCTCCGAGGACCCGTATTTAGCCGGCGAGGCGGCCGCGGCGTACACAAACGCCGTGCAAAAGCACAACGTCGGCGTGAGCGTCAAACACTTTGCGGCCAACAACCAGGAGCACCGGCGCATGTCGTCGAGCTCGGACGTGGACGAGCGCACGCTGCGCGAGATCTACTTTGCCCCGTTCGAGACCGTTGTGCGTAAGGCCAAGCCCTGGACCGTCATGTGCTCGTACAACCGCATCAACGGCGTGTTCTCAGCGGAGAACGGCTTTTTGCTCAACGACGTGCTGCGCGGCGAGTGGGGCTTCGACGGCTATGTGGTGACCGACTGGGGCGCCATCGTCGACCGCGTCAAGGGCCTCGAGGCCGGCGTCGATCTCGAGATGCCCGCCTCGAGCGGCATCAACGACAAAAAGATTGTCGAGGCCGTGCAAAGCGGCAGGCTCGACGAGAAGATCCTCGACCGGGCCTGCGAGCGCATCCTCTCGATCAACTACCGGTATCTCGAGAACGCGGAAGCGGACGCTGTCTGGGACAAGGACGCGCACGACGCGCTCTCGGCCGCGCTTGCCGAGGAGTGCATGGTGCTTTTAAAGAACGACGGCGTTTTGCCGCTTGGTAAGGGCGACGCGGTCGCGTTCATCGGCGAGTTTGCGGCAAAGCCGCGCTTCCAGGGCGGCGGCAGCTCGCACATCAATTGCACGAAGGTCACCGGCGCGCTTGACGCCGCGGCCGGCATCGCGAACGTCACCTACGCGCGCGGCTTCGATATCGCCACCGACTCGACGACCGACGCCCTCATCGACGAGGCGGTCCGCGCGGCAAAGGCCGCCAAGGTCGCCGTCGTGTTTGCGGGATTGCCGGACGCGTATGAGTCCGAGGGCTACGACCGCGCGCACATGCGGCTGCCGGAGTGCCAGAACCGCCTGATCGAGGCGGTGGCTGCGGCAAACCCGAACACCGTCGTCGTGCTGCACAACGGCTCGCCCGTCGAGATGCCGTGGATTTCTTCCGTCCGCGGCGTGCTCGAGGCGTACCTGGGCGGACAGGCCGTGGGCCGCGCGGCGGTGCGCATCCTGTTCGGGGACGCGAACCCAAGCGGCCGGCTTGCCGAGACATTCCCGCTCAAGCTGGAGGACAACCCGTCGTTCCTGTTCTTCGGCGGCGATAAGGAGCGCACGGAGTACCGCGAGGGGATATTCGTGGGCTACCGGTACTACGACAAGAAAAAGATGGACGTGCTGTTTCCGTTCGGGCACGGGCTCAGCTACACGACGTTTGCGTATCACAATCTGCGCACGAGCGCGGACGCGATATCGGACGCGGAGACGCTCCACGTGTTCGTCGACGTGACCAACACCGGCGCGCGCGCGGGCAAGGAGGTCGTGCAGCTCTATGTCGCCGACCTGGAGAGCACGGTGATCCGCCCCGTGCGCGAGCTCAAGGGCTTTGAGAAGGTCGCGCTCGAGCCGGGCCAGACCAAGACCGTTTCGTTTGCGCTCGACAAGCGCGCGTTCGCCTACTACGACGTCGCGCTCCACGATTGGCGCGTCGAGACCGGCGCGTTCGCCGTACAGATCGGCCGCTCAAGCCGTGATATCGCGCTCGAGACCGTTGTGACGGTGAACTCGACCACCCGGGCGCCGGAGGCGTTCGACGAGAACACGATATTTATGGACATCATGGGCAACCCCGAGGCGAACAAGAAGGCCGAGGGACTGCTGATGCGCATCGCCGGCCTGCTCGGCGGCAACGAGGCCGCGAGCGACGTGGCCCAGAGCGCCGTCTCGCCCGAGATGATGCAGGCCATGCTCGGCTATATGCCGCTGCGCGCCATGAAAAGCTTCGGCGGCGGTCCGGAGATGGAGCAGTATCTAATGGAACTATTGCGGCTGCTCAACAGCTAGGCCGCTGTAACAACGATCACAATCTGGCGTTTCCGCTCCGCCCGGCCGGGCGAAGGGGGGACGGGAGGGGGGACGGCGGGATGCCGGACGCGCAAAAAATCGGGCGCGCCGGCGTCCCGGCTTGAATCAAAGCATGCGATACGGTCACTTTGACGACGAAAAGCGCGAATACGTCATCCATACGCCGCTGACACCGCGCCCCTGGATCAACTATCTCGGCAGCGAGTCGTTCTTCGGTCTGATCTCGAACATGGGCGGCGGCTACTGCTTCTACCGCGACGCAAAGCTCCTGCGGCTTTTGCGCTACCGCTACAACAACGTGCCTTCCGACGTCGGCGGGCGCTTCTATTACGTCAAGGAAGCGGGCGGGGCCGCGTGGAGCCCGGCGTACCGCCCCTGCGACGTGCTGCCGGACGCGTACGCCTGCCGCCACGGGCTCGGGTACAGCGTGTTCGAGGGGACAAAGGATGATCTTTCCGCGACGCTGACGTGCTTCGTGCCGCTCGGCGAGACGTGCGAGGTGCACCGGCTGCGGCTGACGAACGCGTCAGGCAAAAAAAAGCAGATTCAGCTCTACGGCGCGGTCGAGTGGTGCCTGTGGAACGCGGTCGACGACGCGACAAACTTCCAAAGGAACCTCAACATCGGTGAGGTGGAGATCGAGGATAACGCCGTCTACCACAAGACGGAGTACCGCGAGCGCCGCAATCATTACGCCTACTACGGCGTCAACGCCGATATCGCGGGCTTCGACACCGACCGCGACGCGTTCCTCGGCCGCGGCGCGTGGGCGGAGCCCGACGCGGTGGCGCACGAGACGAGTTATGGGAGCGTCGCGCACGGCGGCTCGCCGATCGCCGCGCTGCGGCTCGACACATCGCTCGACGCGGGCGCGTCGCGTGATTTTGTGTTCGTGCTCGGCTACGCCGAGAACCCGCGCGATCAAAAGTTTATTGCGCCCAATGTGATCAAAAAGGACGGAGCCAGGCGCACGCTGGCGCGCTTTGCGACCACCGAAGACGTGGACGACGCGCTCGGGCAGCTCGCTTCCTACTGGGAGGGGTTGCTGGCGCGCTGCCGCGTGAAAAGCTCCGACGAGAAACTCGACCGCATGGTCAACATCTGGAACCAGTATCAGTGCATGGTCACGTTCAACATCAGCCGCTCCGCGAGCTATTTTGAAAGCGGCACGGGGCGCGGCATGGGCTTCCGGGACAGCTGCCAGGACCTGATGGGCTTTGTGCACCTCGTGCCGGAGCGCGCGCGGGAGCGGATCCTCGACCTTGCGAGCGTGCAGTTTGCCGACGGCAGCACCTATCATCAATATCAGCCCCTGACCAAGCGCGGCAACGCGGACATCGGCGGCGGGTTCAACGACGACCCGCTCTGGCTCGTCGCGTGCGTGTGGGCGTACCTCTGCGAGACGGGCGACGAGCCGATCCTGCAAACCGCCGCGCCGTTTGATCACGCGCCGGGCACCGAAGCGCCGCTGTTCGAGCACCTGCGCCGCAGCGTGCGGTATACGCTGACGCACCTCGGCCCGAACGGCCTGCCGCTGATCGGCCGCGCGGACTGGAACGACTGCCTTAACCTGAACTGCTTCTCCGAGGAGCCGGGCGAGAGCTTCCAGACCTGCGCGAACGTCGAGAGCGGCGTGGCCGAGAGCGTGTTCATTGCTGCGATGTTCGTGCGCTACGGCGGCTCGTACGCCGAGCTGTGCGACCGCGCGGGCTTTGCGGCCGAGGCGGCCGACGTGCGCGCAGCGGTTTCCCGTATGGCGGGCGCAATCGAAACGCACGGCTGGGACGGGGAATGGTTCCTGCGTGCGTTCGACGCGTTCGGGGGGAAGGTCGGCTCGCGCGAGAACGACGAGGGGCAGATCTACATCGAGCCGCAGGGTTTCTGCGTCATGGCAGGCGTTGGCCTGACTGACGGAAAGGCGCAGCGCGCGCTCGACGCCGTGCGCGAGCGGCTGCTCGGCACGTTCGGCGTGGAGCTGCTCGCCCCGTGCTACACAGCTTACCATCCGGAGCTTGGCGAGATTACGAGCTATCCGCCGGGCTATAAGGAGAACGGCTCCGTGTTTGCGCACAACAACCCGTGGGTCCTAATCGCCGAGACGGCGCTTTCCCGTGGGGACAACGCGTTCGACGTATACCGCCGCACGTGCCCGGCTTACCTCGAGGAGAAAAGCGACGTGCGCAAGGCCGAGCCGTACGTCTACGCGCAGACGACCGCCGCGCGCGCGTCGCACGCCGAGGGCGAGGCGAAGAACAGCTGGCTCACCGGCACAGCGGCGTGGTCGTTCGTCTCGGTATCGCAGTACATACTCGGCATCCGGCCGATGCTCGACGGGCTGGCGGTGACGCCGTGCCTGCCCACCGGGTTCGGCGGCTACACGGCCGAGCGGACATACCGCGGCGCGAAATACCGCATCCGTGTGCAAAATACCGGCGCGTACTCGCTCACGGTGGACGGGGAGGCCGTTTCGGGGACCGTGATCCCGGTGCAGCCGGGCAAGGAAGTTTATGACGTGGAGGTAACGGTATGAGCGCGTTCCCGAAGGGGTTTATCTGGGGGGCGGCGTGCGCCGCGTATCAGTGCGAGGGCGCGTGGGACGCGGACGGCAAGGGCCCGAGCATCTGGGACGATTTTGCGCACGAAACGGGCCGCGGCCACGTGCGCAACGACGAGAACGGGGACGTCGCCTGCGACGTGTACCACCGCTACGAAAGCGACATCGCGCTCATGCGGGAGCTGGGCTATCGTGTCTACCGCTTCTCCGTCAACTGGCCGCGCGTGCTGCCCGCGGGGACCGGCGCGGTCAACGAGGCGGGGCTGGCGTTTTATGACCGCCTGGTTGACGCGCTGCTCGCCGCGGGCATCGAGCCCTGGGTCACGCTCTACCACTGGGAACTGCCGAGCGCGCTGGAGCGCGCGGGCGGCTGGCTCAGCCGCGCCACGGTCGACGCGTTCGAACAATACGCGGAGCTTATGGCCAGGCGTTTCGGCGACCGGGTCAAGCGCTACATGACCGTCAACGAGCCGCAGTGCGCCGTGGGCCTTGGCTACGGCAACGGCATGCACGCGCCGGGCAAGCAATTACCCGAGGAGGATCTGATCCGCTGCATGCACCACTTCGCGCTCGCGCACAGCGCCGCGCAGCGCGCGATCAAGCGCGTTTCGCCGCAGGCGCTCGTCGGCGCGGCGCCCTGCGGACGCCTGTGCTATCCGCTCGTCGACACGGAAAAGGGACGCGAGGCCGCGTACAACGCGTCGTTCGATCTGTCCGGCAAACTGGGGCCGTGGACGTTTACATTCAACATTTTTCTCGACAGCGTGATATTGCGCCGCTACGACGAGAGCGCGACGCCCGAGATGCGGGCCTTTGCGGCGGGCCTGCCCGGGAGCGAGTGGGCGCTCATGGAGCGGCCGGACTTTATCGGCGTGAACGTCTACCACGGGCAGGCGGTCGACGAGAACGGCGAGCCGGCCGGCCGGTATCCGGGCTTCCCGCAGACGGCGGTCAAGTGGCCCGTCGCGCCCGAGGTCATGCGCTACGGCATGATAAACCTCCACAAGCGGTACGGCCTGCCGCTCTGCATCACCGAAAACGGGCAGGCCTGCAACGACCGTATATTCCTCGACGGAAAGGTGCACGATCCGGACCGCATCGACTATATGCACCGGTATCTGCTGGAACTGAAAAAATCGATCGACGAGGGCACGCCGGTGTTCGGCTACCTGCACTGGAGCTTCCTCGACAACTTCGAGTGGGCGGACGGCTTCGACGAACGCTTCGGCCTCGTGTTCGTCGACTACCGCGACCAGCGGCGCATCCCGAAGGACTCGGCGCTCTGGTACCGGGACGTGATCCGCAAAAACGGGGAGAATCTGTAAAGGCGCGGTTCGGGCGGCGCAATCGGGACGGGGGCCGCAGACAGCGGAGGGAACGGGATGGACGATGCGTTTTTCGACGCGTGGTTTTTCGGCTTTGCCGAGGGGATCGAATCGCTGAGCGCGCCGGCGCGGACCGTGCTGCTGTCCGCCTGCGCGCGGCGCTGCGCCGAGACCGGCCCGCTCGCGCGCTATCGCGCATTGTTTTTGGAGACGGGCGGCGATCCCGATGCGTTCTTCCCTGCGCTCGACCGGCTTGACGACGCGCGCGGCGCCGTCGTCGAACCGGGGCGCGAATACGAGGTTCGGTTTCCGCGCTGCGGCTGCGACCTTGTGACGCGCGGCTATGTGCATACGCCGCGGCTGTGCGAGTGCTCGCGGCTCAGCATCCTGCACGCGCTCGGCACGCTGTGGCCCGGCGAGCGTTTTCGCGTCGAGCGGCTCGAGACGATACTCGAGGGCGCGAAAAGCTGCCGCTTCCGCGTGCTCCGCGACGGGGCGATCGGCGCATAGATTTAAAGGAGCGGAGCGGAGGTCCGGCAACAGGCCGGATCGGGCGGGAAATAAGATCGCGGCGGCCGCAAGGCCGCCGCGATTGCGGTTCGGCGCGGAAAAGCTGCGGGCGCGGAACGGCTCCCTCCAGCTTCCTGCGGTTATCGGTTCTTTTTACGCGTATCGCTGCCGTTCCCCGTTTGCTTCGAGTTCCCATCTCCCTGCGATCTACCCACGTTGCCGCGCGCGCCGCCGCGCGCATCGCTGCCGCTTCCCGTTTGCTTCGAGTTCCCATCTCCCTGCGGCCCGCACGCGCCGCCGCGCGCATCGCTGCCGCTCCCCGGCTGCTTGGAGTTCCCCTCTCCCTGTGAGCCGCGCGCGTTGCCGCGCGTATCGCGGCCCTCGTCCGGCTTCGGGTTCTCCCTTGTCTGCGGCCCGCGCGTGCTGTCGATCGTGTTCATGTAGTGCATGCGCCTGCTCGTGGTGCTCCTGCTGAACAGGAACGCGCGCTTAAAGTCGTACCAGTTGAACGGCGCGAACGGCGCGAAGTACGGCAGCCCGAAGCTGTCGATCGAAACAAGGTTCGTCAAAATAAAGCACAGCGCCAGCACGAGGCCGTAGAACCCCAGAATCCCGGTCATGATCACGACCAGAAACTTCAGGATGCGCACCGCGTTCATGAAGAAATAGTCCGGTATCGTAAACGAGGCGAGCAGCGACGTCGAGACGATGATCAGAACGAGCGAGTCGAATATGCCGGCCGCCGTGGCAGCGTCCCCGATGATGATCGCGCCGACGATGCCGATGGCTGTGCCGATCTTGGACGGCACGCGAAGGAGCGCCTCGCGCACGAGCTCCACGAGCAGTTCGACGATCAGCACCTCGATCACCGCAGGGAACAGCACGGCCTGCCGCATCTGCGAGAGCAGGATCGCGTAGCTGCCGGGCAGCGCGTCCGGATGGAACGAAACCAGCGCCACATAGATGGAGGACAGGCACAGCGTGACAAAGAACGCGACGTACCGCAGGAGCTTTGCGAAAAGGCCGGAAAATTTCATGTCGTACCGGTCGTCGCAGGAGGTCATGGATTCGCTGAACGTGTGCGGCGCCACAAGCGCTATCTGCCCGCCGTCGGCCATCATCAGGACTTTGCCCTCGAGGATCGCCTCGCAGGCCGCGTCGGAACGTTCAACGACGCCCGTCTGCGGAAACAGGCTGTTTTTTTTGTCGGCGAGAAAATTCTGCAGGTCTCCGGAGCCCCAAACCGCGTCGGTGTCGATTGCGGACAGCCGGCGCTTCACCTCCGCGACGTAGTCCGGGTTTGCGATGTCGCTGATGTAGATAACGGCCATGCTCGTCTGCGTCCTGCGGCCGAGCTTGAGCATATCGATGCACAGGCTCGGATCCTTGAGCCGGTATCGGATCAGCGAGAGGTTGGCGTCCAGGTTCTCGGCGAAGCTGTCCTTGGGGCCGCGGATCGAGTAGGCGATGTCGGGCTCCGGCACCGCGCGGTGCTGCACCTGCTTGAGATTGATTACGATGTACGACGCGTCGTGCGGAAAGAGCAGCACGCACATGCCGTCGAGTATGAATTTTTCGATGTCCTCGACCTTGGTTTCCAGCCGGCAGTCGGCGGCTTGGATGACGGTCTCGGCCACCTTCTTCGCCTTGGGGCGCAGGAGCTTTTTTTCGTAGTGCACGAGCAGCGGCCGCAGGATCGAGAGGGAGACCATGTCGGTGTCGACGAGCTGCTTGATATAGAGCAGATGCAGCGTGCTGCCGGCGCAGACCATCGTCCGGTCGATGACGGCCAGGTTGGTCTCTGCAAAGGAACGGATCAGTTTGTCGTAGATACGCCGGCGATTTGCCATGGAATGCTCCTTGCTATTCGGTGCGCGGGATATAGTCCAGACTGCCGGTCGAGTCGAAATCGACGTCGATCGCAATGTCGATCTTGGCGTCGGGGTATTCGTCGCTCCATTTCATTGCGCGGACCTCCGTCGGATAGGCGATGCGGAAGGCCGAAAAGAAGCCCAGGTAATCGCTCTCATACTTCTTTTGCGAGGTGAGGATCGCCTCCGCAAGCTCGTCGAAAATCATCGTGCGCAGGTTCTCCTGGATCTGGTCGTGAAGGGCCTGCGTAACCGGTATGTCGTTCGAGTAATTGGACAGCTCCGCGCCGAAGCTGAACGTGAGGTGGAAATAGATCTGCCTGTTCTCATAAACGGGCTTGATCTTCCGCTTGCGCATTTCGACCGCAACAGTGGCCGTGCCGGTGTCGTACGGCACCACATAGGACAGCTTCGGCTTTTGGACCTTGAGCAGCAGGACACCGCGCGAGCGTTTTTCCGGTATCGTGCCGACGCGCTTGCCGCCGCAGAAGATCGAGAACCCGGACAGCTCGATATTGTCGTCGCTGATCTTCACGTTCGGCAGCAGAAAGCATTCGCACGGGCCCGTGACGGCGTCGAGCACCGCCGCAAGATTCGCGTCGAACATACGCCCCTGCTGAATCAGGCTGGTCATGGTGTCCTCGATCGACTTGCCCACGCCGCCCATGCCCTGCGGGGCTTTCAGCTTTGTAAACGCGTCCAGCGGCTCGTCGGTGACCAGAATATCGACGATCTTGCGGTAATCGTTGATGTCGCGCAGCCGGAACATGTATTCCGCAATGCCCTCGTCGGCGTGCTGCCCCGTCAGCACGACGGCATGCACCGCGCCGAGGTAAATCGGCCGGTTCAGCTTCGCATCCAACCCGTCCCGCGCCGCGACGAGGGAGTCCCCCTCGGACTGGGTGAACTGAAACGACGACGAGCCTTTTTCGCCGTCCTTCGCGCCGGAAGGGATGGAATATTCGACCGTAAAAGCGTAACCCTTTTCCGATCTGTCGACGATCACCAGCGTCAGGATTTCACGGCCCTCGATGTCCTCGGCGTCCCAGCAGCCCGTAAGCAGCAGCGCGAATACCAGGGTAAAAAGCACAAGCGCCCTAAGCCGTTTTGTTCGCATGTTGTTTCACCTTCGTTAAAATCAGCAGCCCGGCCGGGATCGCAAGCGACGCAATATTGCCCGCGATCAGCGCGAACTGTTCAAACAGGCGGCCCATCTCGTTCAGCTGCAGCAGCACAAGATCCATCGCAAAAACGGCGGCGGAGATGCAGGTAATGATTAAAACGCGGTTTACGCGCGGCAGCAGCTTGGAGGCAGATTCCAATGCGGCTGTGATCACGATGGCCTTTGCGGCAAACATACCCATGAATCCCGCCGTCAGATACAGGATGTCCAGCCGCTCGAAAAAGTCGAGGAACGGGAGCTCGAGCTGCCGGATGGCGGAGATCATGGCGTTGTTTTCGTTGGTGGCCTCGTTCATGCCGACCATCATGATGTCGCCCTCCACGGTGAGCACATAGAACAGCCCGATGGCCAGCACCGTAAACAGCGCGACGCGCGGCGCTTTCTTGAGATCCTTTTGCGCGATGGGCAGCAGTGCCAGAACCTCCACGCCCAAATAGGAGGGCATGGTGGGGATCACTGCTTTCAGATAGCGGCCCATGTCCGCGGCCACAAAGAGCGGCAGCACATATTCCCGCGTGCCCTGCAAAACCATGATGCCGTGCGCCCCGATCGCGCTGACCGCAAAGACGATGCCAAAAATCTTGCAGAGGCGCGCGACGTTCGTGACCCCCTGATACGCGCTGTGCGCATAGAACGGCAGGCTGAT
>CAZIRB010000041.1:0-17492 GCA_964541695.1 uncultured Oscillospiraceae bacterium | reverse complement strand
CGCCGCACGCGTCGCAGTAGTACGCCGGGATTCGGTGCCCCCACCAGAGCTGGCGCGAGATACACCAGTCCCGGATATTCTCCATCCAGTTGAAGTACGTCTTCTCGAACCGCTCCGGCACAAAGCGGATGTCGCCGGAACGCACGGCCTCGATGGCGGGCTTGGCCAGCGGCTTCATCTCCACGAACCACTGCTTGGACACGATCGTCTCGATCGTCGTATGGCAGCGGTAGCATGTGCCGACGTTGTGCGCGTGCTTCTCGGTCCTCACCAACGCTCCGCTCTCGTCCAGGTCCTTCACGATCGCCGCGCGGCACGCGTAGCGGTCCAGCCCGGCGTATTTGCCGCCCAATTCGTTAATGTGTCCGTCGTCCGTAAACACGCGCAGAATCGGCAGGTTCGCGCGCTGCCCGACCTCGAAATCGTTCGGGTCGTGGCCGGGCGTGATCTTCACCGCGCCGGTGCCGAACTCCATCTCGCAGTATTCGTCCGCCACGATCGGCACCTCGCGGCCCGTGCACGGCACGACCACGGTCTTGCCGATCAGATGCCTGTACCGCTCGTCGTCGGGATGCACCGCAACGCCCGTGTCGCCTAAGATCGTCTCCGGCCGCGTCGTGGCCACGGTGATGGAATAGCTTCTGTCCGGCGCGTCGTAACGCACATGCCACAGGTGGCTGTCCTGCTCCTCGTACTCCACCTCGGCGTCGGAAAGCGCGGTCTTGCAGTCCGGACACCAGTTGATGATGCGGTCGCCGCGGTAGATGAGACCCTTGTCGTACAGGTCGCAGAACACCTTCGTCACGGCGCGGCTGCAGCCCTCGTCCATCGTGAATCGCTCGCGCGCCCAGTCGCACGACGAGCCGAGGAAGCGCAGCTGTTTGACGATCGCGGTGCCGTATTCGTTGCGCCAGTCCCACGCGCGCTTGAGGAACGCTTCGCGGCCGATGTCCTGCTTGGTAAGGCCCTCCTTGGCCATGCCCTCGACGATCTTGACCTCCGTCGCGATGGACGCGTGGTCCGTGCCCGGCAGCCAGAGCGTCTCAAAGCCGCACATACGCTTATAGCGCGTCAGCACGTCCTGCAGCGTCTCGTCGAGCGCATGCCCCATGTGGAGCTTGCCGGTGATATTCGGCGGCGGGATTACGATGCAGTACGGCTTCTTGTCCGGATTGACGCGCGCGTGGAAATACCCGCGCTCCTCCCAGAGCTTGTACCATTTCGATTCCACGCTCAAGTGGTCGTAGGTTTTCGCCATTGTCTCGTTCATACGCTTTCCCTCGCCTTGCTGTGTTTACATAATAAAACGCCCGCATCGTCAAAGGACGAAGCGGACGCTCGCGGTACCACCTTTGTTGAACGGCAAAACGCCGTTCCACTCGACGCCCGATAACGCGGGCAAACCGTGAACCGCTACTATCTTTCGCGGCCCATGCTCCAAAGCGACCTTCCCGCCTTCCCCGGCGGCCTGCCTCGCAGCGAGCGGCGGGCCTCTCTTTGCCGATCCGGACGGTACTCCTCTTTTTCAGCGCAGTTTTATGAAACTTGTATTAGTGTAGCCAACTTCTAAAAAAAAGTCAAGATGTTGCTTTCGGTTAGGCAAGTTCAAACAGTGAAATCTGGTTTTTCTGCGGCAGGCCGGTCAGACAGCCGCATTTTTCGAGCATGCCGACGACCGCGCTGTTTGCGCCCGTGCGCTTTTGAAAATCCTCGACGGACAGGTACGGCGGCTCGCCGCGCTTGAACACGAGCGCGGAGGCCGCGGTGTTCCCCACGCCCGGTACCGTGTTGAACGCGGGGCGGATCGCGCCGTCCTCTATCGTAAACTTCGTGCCCTGCGAGCGGTAGAGATCGACCGGCAGCAAACAGATGCCGCGCAGGTTCATCTCGTACACGACCTCGAGGATCGTCTGCAGCTCGCGGTTTCGTTTCTTTTCGGCAAAATCCGCGCTCTGCGCGGCCTTTTCCAGCGCGCGGATCGTGGCGAGCACCTTTTTCTCGCCGCCAAAAGCCATCGTTACGTCGAACGCGTCCGCGCGCACTGTAAAATACACCGCGTAGAACGCCAGCGGGTGATGGACCTTATAGTACGCGATGCGGTAGGACATCGTTGCGTACGCGACCGCGTGCCCGCGCGGGAACATGTATTTAATCTTCTTGCACGAGTCGATAAACCACGCGGGGATCTGCTGGTCATTAAGCGCCTTCTCCATCTCCGGCGTCAGCCCCTTGCCCTTGCGCACGCGCTCCATAATGGTGAACGAAAGCTTGGCCTCCATGCCGTGCGCGATCAGATAGTTCATGATGTCGTCGCGCGTGCAGATCACCTCGGAGAGCTTGGCGATGCCGTTCATCACGAGCGGCTCGGCGTTGTTGAGCCACACGTCCGTGCCGTGCGTCAGGCCCGCGATGCGGATCAGTTCCTCCATCTGCGTCGGCCGCGTGGCCTCGAGCACGCCGCGCACAAAGCCCGTGCCGAACTCCGGCACGCCCAGCGTCCCGATCGAGCAGCCGAGCTCGGACAGGTCGACGCCAAGCGGTTCGCTTGTCGAGAAGATGCGCATGGTCTCGGGATCGTCGAGCGGCAGCGTCTTCGGGTCGACGCCCGTAAGCTCCTCGAGCAGCCGCAGCGCGGTCGGGTCGTCGTGGCCGAGGATATCCAGCTTGACGAGCCTATCGTCCATCGCGTGGAAGTCGAAGTGCGTCGTGACCGTGTCCCGGTCGACCTTGTCCGCCGGATACTGAATCGGCGTAAAGTCGAGGATGTCCTCGTCCTTGGGCACGATCACGATGCCGCCCGGGTGCTGGCCGGTCGTCACCTTCACGTCCAGGCAGCCCTGACAGAGACGCTCCTGCTCCGCGCGCCGGAGCGTTTTGCCGGTCACCTCCATATAGTTCTGGATGCACTCGTACGCCTTGCGCTCGGCAAGGCCGGAGATCGTGCCCGCGCGGAACGCGTGCCCCGCGCCGAACATCTCCTCGACGTACTTATGCGCGACCGGCTGGTACTCGCCGGAGAAGTTTAAGTCGATGTCCGGCGTCTTGTCGCCGTCGAAGCCTAAAAAGACCTCGAACGGGATGTCGTACCCCGCTTTGCCGTATTGCGTGCCGCAGACCGGGCAGTTTTGATCCGGCATGTCCACGCCGCACGCGTAGAGCAGACGGTCTATGTCGAAATCGCTGTGTTTGCAGTTCGGACAGACGTAGTGCGGGCGCAGCGGGTTGACCTCGGTGATGCCCGCCATCGTCGCGACAAACGACGAGCCGACGCTGCCGCGCGAGCCGACGAGGTAGCCGTCCGAGAGCGATTTATGCACGAGCCGCTGCGCCATCAGGTACAGCGACGCAAAGCCGTTGCCGATGATCGAGTTGAGCTCGCGGTCGAGCCGCGCTTGCACGATTGCCGGCAGCGGATCGCCGTAGAGCTCGTGCGCGCGCGCGAGCGCCATGCCGGTCAACTCCCGCTCCGCGTTCTCGATCTTCGGCGCGTGCGTGCCGTCCGGGAACGGCTTGAGCGCGCCGCAGCGGTCCGCGATCTCGTTCGGCGCATCGATCACAACGCGGCGCGCGGTCTCGGCGCCGAGATAGCTAAACTCCTCGAGCATCTCGTCGGTGGTTTTGAAGTACAGCGGCGCCTGCTGCTCCGCGTCCGCGTAGCCGAGCTTACACATCAGAATTTTCCGGTAGTCCGCGTCGTGCGGCTCGAGGAAATGCACGTCCCCGGTCGCCACGACCGGTATATTCAGCCGCTCGCCAAGCGAAACGATCCTTTGATTGATCGAGCGCAGCGCCTCGTCGCTTGTGACCGTGCCGCCGCGCACAAGGAACGCGTTGTTGCACAGCGGCTGTATCTCGAGATAGTCATACTGCGCCGCGATGCGGGCAAGCGTCTCGTCGTCCGCTCCGGCAAGCGCGGCCTGGTACAGCTCGCCCTGCTCGCACGCCGAGCCGAGCAGCAGTCCCTCGCGGTAGATCGAGAGCAGGCTCTTGGGGATCAGCGGCTTTGTGCGGAAGTGGTCGAGGTGCGAACGGCTCACGAGCCGGTACAGGTTCTTCAGCCCCGCCTGCGTGCGCGCAAGGAGGATGATGTGGTTCGTTTTTATGTGGCGGCCCTTTTTTTTGCCGGTCTCATGCTCGGCAAGTACGCTGGTCACGGGCACCGTCGCGATGCCGCGCGTGCGCAGCTCGTCTATAAGCCGGCCAAACACCTGCGCCGTCGCCTCGGCGTCGTCAACCGCGCGATGGTGGCCCGAGATATCGACGCCGTAGCGGCCGCAGACCGTGTCGAGCTTGTAGTTCGGCAGCCCCGGCAGCAGGTACCGCGCCAGCATGAGCGTGTCCGCAAACGGGATTTCAAACGGCAGCGACACCTTCGCCCCGTGGTATTGGACAAAGCCCATGTCAAACCTGGCGTTGTGCGCGACAAGCACGCAGCCTTCGCAAAACCGGCCGAACGCGCTCAGCGCGTCGCGCAGCCCGGGCGCGCCCGCGACCATGCCGTTTGTGATGCGCGTCAGCTCCGTGATGTACGATGGGATCACCGCGCCGTTATCGATAAACGTCGAAAACCGGTCGACGACGCGGCCGCCCTGCAGCTTGACCGCGCCGATCTCGATGATTTCGCACTGCTCGGGCTTAAGGCCCGTGGTCTCGATGTCGAACACGACGAACGTTCGGTCGAGGCCGATCAGCTCCGTGTCCGGCAATAAATACCCCTCGAGGCCGAATATCGCCTTGACGCCGGTCTTTTTGCTCGCCTTGGCCGCGTCCGGGAACGACTGCACGACGCCGTGGTCCGTGATCGCGAGCGCGCGGTGCCCGAAGCGCTTCGCGGTCAGAAACGCCGCCTCGACGTCCGTCAATCCGTCCATCGTGGACATCTTCGTGTGCAGGTGCAGCTCGACGCGCTTGTCCGACGCGGAATCGTTTCGCAGGTTTGCAGGGCGCACGTTGATGTCGTTGACGAATACCTGCAGTTCCTTGCCGAACCGGCCGACCTTGCAGACGCCGCGCACGACGAGCTCGCCGCCCTTCTTTCCCGCCTCGAGCGCTGCGGTCAAAAGCTCCCGCCGCTTGTCCTCGGTCGGCAGCGCGCAGGCACAGTGGATCGAGTTCGTATAGTCGGTGAGGTTGATCCGCAGGCGAAACTTGTCGTCCTTTTGCCCGGCGAAGCTCTCGACGGCCTCCGCGGACACGACGCTGCCCGCAATCGTGACGGCGGCGTTTCCTTCGGCAAGCGCCGAGATCGGCGTGATCCTGCCGCCGCGGATCGTCCGGCCTAGCAGCACGCGGCAGCCCGGCTCGCCCTTCGGCGCCGTGGGCGCGACCGCGGCGGACGCCGAAAGGACAGGCCGCTCCGGATGGGACTCCGGATCGGCGTCCTGCGCCGCCTCCGCCGCCTCCAATACGTCAAGCGACAGCGCAAGGCCGGGCAGCGCGCGTTCCATCGCCCGCCGGACGCCCTCGAGCTGTTCGGCGGAGATCGGGGTGACGCTGCAAAGCGTGACGCGGATTGCGTTCGCGTCGCGCTGCATGACCGCCTCCCGGATCGAGAGCGCGGCCTCATTCATCCGCGCGTCTTTCAGCGCCTGTTTGAGTATTTCGTCCAACCCTGCCTCAGTGCGATTCGGAGGCGAGCATGCGGTTCGCCTCGTCGATCATCGTGTCCAAAATGCCCGGCATGTCGCCGCTGCAATACTTTTCGCCCTTCTTGAATATCACGCCGTTGCCGTTGCCGAACGCGATGCCGATGTCCGCGTCCGTCGCCTCGCCCGGCCCGTTGACCGCGCAGCCCATGACCGCGACCTTGAGATACCCGCGGTTATGCAGCACCCTGCGCTCGACCTCGGCCACGGCTTCCTGTACGCTCACGCACGTACGGCCGCAGGTCGGGCAGCTGATGATCTCGATGTCGTCGTTCAATAGGTGCAGCGCACGCAGGATCTGCTTGGCCACGATCACCTCGCGCACCGGATCGTCCGTCAGCGAGATTCTGACCGTGTCGCCGATGCCGTCGAGCAGCAGCGCGCCAACGCCGATGGCGGACTTGATCACGCCCTGCTCCGGGTTTCCGGTCTCGGTCACGCCGATATGCAGCGGATAGTCGACGACCTTCGCGATCTTTTGGTACGCCTCGACGGTGTCCGCGACCGAGGAGGCCTTAAGCGAGAGCACGATGTCAGAAAAGCCCTCGTTTTCGAGGATGCGGACGTGCCGCAGCGCGCTCTCGACCATCGCGTCCGGCGTGGCCGCGCCGTACTTTTGCTTGAGGTCCTTCTCGATCGAGCCCGCGTTGACGCCGATGCGGATCGGCGTGCCGTGCGCCTTGGCACAGGCCACGAGGCTCTGCACATGCTCCGCGGAGCCGATGTTGCCGGGGTTGAAGCGGATCTTGTCCGCACCGTTCTCAATCGCCGCGATCGCGAGCCGGTAGTCGAAATGGATGTCGGCGACGAGCGGAATGCCGATTCCGTCGCGGATGCTGCGGATAGCACGCGCGCAGGCGGCGTCGTAACACGACACGCGCACGATCTGGCAGCCCGCGCCGATTAAACGCCGGATCTGGTCGAGCGTGGCGGGCACGTCGCTCGTCTTCGTATTCGTCATGGATTGCACCGACACGGGCGCGGCTCCGCCAATCGTGACGGAGCGCACGCGTACCGGGCGGGTTTTTCGTCTTTCCATCAGTTTCGAATCAGGTTCGCGATGTCGTTGTAAGTTAAAAACAGGATCAGCCCGAACAAGAGGATCAGCCCTACGAAGTGGATCATGCCCTCCCGCTCCGGGTTCACGCGCTTGCCGGTCACCGCCTCCACGATCAAAAACGCAAGCCGTCCGCCGTCCAGCGCCGGGATCGGCAAAAGATTGAACACGCCGAGGCTGATGCTGATCAAAACCGCAAAGCGCAATATCATCTCCAGCCCATAGCGCACCGCCTGGCTGACGTAGGCGATCGTGCCGACCGGCCCCGCCACGTCGCTCGCGCTCACCTTGCCCTGGAACAGCGTGCCGAAGAAATCGAATATCTGGCCGATCACGCTGCCGATGTAGTGGAACGAATCGCCGATGCTGCGGAAGAAGCCGTAGTGCACGCGCACGGCCTCGATCGTGACGCCGATCACGTTGTAGCCGGCCTCGGCGTTGTAAAAGTTAACGAGCTCGCAGTCCACGGTCTGGCCGTCGCGCTGCACGGTGACGATCATCGAGTCGCCCTTGGCGCCCTTGATCATCGGGACCGCGTCGGAATACTCGTGCACGGTTTTGCCGTCGATCTTTGCGATGATGTCCCCCGGCCGGATGCCCGCGACCGCGGCCGGCGCGTCGGCGCCGGTTACCTCCAGCACGGACGGCATATAGTTGCCGTACGCGGTCAAAGCGATGATCGAAAAGACCAGCGCAAAGATGAGGTTCATGACCGGGCCCGCCACGATGACGAGTATGCGCTTCCACGCCGGGAACATGTGGAAGCTCTTGGCGTCGTCCTCGGGCTGGTCCTCACCGTAGAACTTGCACATGCCGCCGATCGGCAGCGCGCGCAGCGTATACAGGATGCCCTTCTTCTCCTTTTTGACCAGAACCGGACCCATGCCGATGGCAAACTCCAGTATCGAGAACCCGAGCCTGCGTCCGGCCCAAAAATGCCCCAGCTCGTGCACCATCACCAATATGGACAACAGCAGCAGCGCCGCCAGCACGGAAAGGAACGTGCTCATGCGTTGGCCTTCTTTCCGTCGATATACGACTCACAATATTCATTCGCCAGCGCGCGGGAATCCGCGTCGGCGGCCAGTATCTCCTCCACGGAGCCCGGGTTTACATACGCGTGCTTCTGCATCGCGTACTCGACGGCGGGCTCGATGTCGCAAAAGCGCAGCCTGCCCGCAAAAAACAGCTCGACGGCCTTTTCGTTCGCGCCGTTATAGACGATCGGCAGCGAACCGCCGGTTCGCAGCGCGTCGTAAGCCAGCCGCAGCGCGCCGAAGCGGTTTAAGTCCGCCGGATGGAACTCCAGCTTGGCAACGTCCGCAAACGACAGCGGCCGGCACGATGAGGGCAGCCGGTCCGGATAGGTCAGCGCGTACTGGATCGGCAGCCGCATGTCCGGATTGCTCGCGTTGACCATGACCGTGCCGTCGGCAAACTCGACCGCGGAGTGCACGATCGACTGCGGGTGGATCACGACCGTAATCTGCTCCGGCGCAAGATGAAACAGTCTCGCGGCCTCGATGACCTCGAGCCCTTTATTGAACAGCGTCGCGGAGTCGACCGTGATCTTCCGGCCCATGCTCCACGTCGGGTGCCGCAGCGCCTGCGCGAGCGTGACGGATTTTAGCTCCGCGAGCGGCCGCTGCCAGAACGGGCCGCCCGACGCGGTCAGAAACACGCGGCACACATCGCGCATTTTTCCGGCGGAAAGCGCCTGAAATATCGCGGACTGCTCGCTGTCCACCGGCAGCAGCTCCGCGCCGCTTTCCGCTATCGCCCGGTCGACGAGCGCGCCGCCGCAGACGATGCTCTCCTTGTTCGCCAGCGCCACGCGCTTGCCCGCGCTTAGAGCCGCCAACAGCGGTACGAGCGCCGCGATGCCGCTGATGCCGTTGACGACGGCGTCGGCCTCCGGCAGCGACGCGAGCTCCTCCGCCGCTCGTTCGCCCGCGATCACGCGCGTGCCTGCGGGCAGCCGAGAAGCGTCGATCGGCACAGCGGCGCAGACATAGGCCGGGCGCGTTTTGTGCGCCTGCTCGATCAAAAGCCCGGTATTCTCGCCGGCGGACAAAGCATAAACGCGAAACTTGTCCGGATGCGACAAAATCACATCCAGCGCCTGCCTGCCGATGGAGCCCGTGCTCCCCAATACCGTGATGTTCTTCATGTCAGCCGTTGCCCTCAACCATCAGTATATTCCGATTCCGCGCAGGATAGTAAAAACGAGCAGCACGATCGGCGCGCACACGAGCACGCTGTCGATGCGGTCCATGATGCCGCCGTGCCCGGGAAATATACCGGAGAAATCCTTAAGGTCCGCCCAGCGCTTGAGCTTGGACGCGAACAGATCGCCGATCTGCGAGAAGATACCGCATAAAAACCCGGTGAACACCAACGTGTACGGCGAAATCGCAGAGCCCCAAAGCCGCTGCAGCGGGACCAGAATCAGGCCGAACACCGTGCCGCCGATCAAAGCGCACACGGAGCCCTCGACCGTCTTCTTGGGGCTTAAGTGCGGGCAGAGCTTCTTTTTCCCGAACAGCGTGCCGCCGAAATACGCGAACGTGTCGGATAGCGACGGCGCGGCGTACGCGAGGCTCGCGGCGGTCAGTCCCGCGACGCGGTCGAACGAAAAATAGACCAGCATCACGCAGATGAGCAGCGCGAGCGGATAGCAAAAGATAAACAGCGAGAACACGGCGTCGTTGGCCGTGCATGTTTCCTGCACGACCGCGAGCGTCATCGTCGCAAGCACGCAGGCCACATACAGGAGCACCATCGGCCAGAAACCGTAGTTGAGATAGAGGAACACATAGCAGGCGGCGAACACATACGCAGGGATTAAAATCGGGTTCCCGCCCTTGCCGATGGATACGCGGCCGATCTCAAACACGGAGGCGAGGGATACAAACGTGATGATACAGAGAAGAAAATATCCGCCCAGCACCAGCGCGACGACCAACATCAGGGAGAGTGCGATTCCGACCAAAACCCGCGCCTTCATGGCTTCCCGTTCAATCCTCCAAATCTGCGTGACCGGCGGGCAAACTCGCAGAGCGCGTCGATGTATCTCTGCGTCGTGAAATCCGGCCAAAAATCATCCGTAAAAAGCAGCTCCGCATACGCCGCCTGGTACAGTAAAAAGTTCGAAACGCGCTGTTCGCCGCCGGTCCGGATCAGAAGGTCCAGCTCCGGCAGGCCGCGCGTGTACAGTAGCTCCGAAAACGCGGCGTCGTCGAGTGCGGCGAGTTGCTCCGCCGGCAGCTTGGCCGCGAGGCGCACCGCGTTTAGTATCTCCGCCTTGCTGCCGTAGTTAAGCGCGATGTTGAGGCAAAGCCCCGTGTTGGCGCTTGTCCGCTGCTCGGCCGACCGCACCGCAGCCCGCACCTTATCCGGCATGGAGTCCACGTCCCCGAGCGCGCGGATGCGCACGTTATTCTCGTTGAGCTCGTCGATCTCGTTCGTAAAATACTCCACGAGCAGGCTCATCAATGTGCCGACCTCGTCGGAGGGCCGCTTCCAGTTCTCCGTTGAAAACGCGTACAGCGACAGCGCCCGGATGCCCGCGTCCGACGAGAACCGGATGATCTCGCGCAGGCGGTTGACGCCCGCGCGGTGGCCGAACGAGCGCGGCAGCGAGCGCTTCTGCGCCCAGCGGCCGTTGCCGTCCATGATGATGGCCACGTGCGCCGGCAGCGCGTCGGGGTCGAGCCCCATGCCGATTAAGTCCCCGCTAGAATACTTTGCCATACTCACCACAAACTTTGAGGATGCAATGCGCGTTCCTCACAGTGCATCCCCAATTTCGCAAATCTATTTGTTTGCCGCGTCCGTCAAAAAGCGCGCATACTCCAGCAGCACCCTGCGCCCGGGAAGCTCCGTCTGCCGGATCACGCGAAGTTCGTTGCCGGCGGCGTCCTTCCTGGCGCGGACCTCGCGCGTCTCGACGGCGTAGCCCTTCCGCTCCAGCCGCGCCCTCGCCAACTCCAACGGAAGCCCCAGGACCTCGATCACACCGAGAGAATCTCCTGCTCCTTGGCCGCGCTGATACCGTCTACTTCCTTGATCATCTCGTCCGTGACCTTCTGCGCCTTTTCCTCAAGCTGTTTCTGGTCGTCCTCGGTGAGCAGATTCTCCTTCTTCTCCTTCTTGACCTGCTCGATCGCGTCGCGGCGGATGGCGCGGATGGCCACCTTGGCCTCCTCGGCCTTCTTGCGCACGACCTTGACCAGCTCCTTGCGGCGCTCCTCGGTCAGCTCCGGGAACAGAAGGCGGATCACCTTGCCGTCGTTGGCGGGATTGATGCCGAGGTCCGACTTCTGGATCGCCTTCTCGATGGCGGGGATGGCCTTGTTGTCCCAAACCGAGATCACCAGCATGCGCGGTTCCGGCGTGCTGATGTTGCCCAGCTGCTGAATCGGCGTCGGCGTGCCGTAGTAGTCCACGACGATGCGATCGAGCACCTGCGCGTTGGCGCGGCCCGCGCGCAGCCCGTTCAGCTCCTGCTTGAGCACGAAGATCGTTTTCTGCATCCGCTCCTTGTGGCTGTCGATGATATCCTTTGGCATGGGATCAATCCTCCTTATCCAGATATTGTACAATAAACCGGCGGCACAATTCAAGCCGATCCGGCATGTTCACGCGTTTTTCACGATGTTACGCGATGACGGTGCCGACGCCGCCCTGCCCGAACACGCGCGGCAACTGGTCGAGCGCGAACACATGGATCGGAATTTTGCGCTCCCGGCATAGCGTGATCGCGGTAATGTCCGTCGCGCCTAGGTTTTTTTTGATCACGTCGTCGTAGCTCAGCCGCTCGTAACGCACGGCGCCGGGATCGAGCTTCGGGTCCGCGGAGTACACCGCGTCGACGTTTTTGGCCAGCAGCAGCACGTCCGCGTGCGTCTCGGCCGCGCGCAGCGCCGCCGCCGTGTCCGTCGAGAAAAACGGCGAGCCGGTCCCGCATGCAAACAGCACGACGGTTCCCGCGTCGAGCAGCGCGTTTGCCCGCCGCGCGGAATACGAATCGCAAAAGCGGTCCATCGCGACCGCGGAGAGCACCGCGCAAGGAACACCGAGCTTTTCGAGCGCATCCTCGAGCGCGAGCGCGTTGATCGCGGTCGCGAGCATGCCCATGTGGTCCGCGCGGTTTCTTTCCATCCCGTCGGCGCTGCGCCCGCGCAAAATATTGCCGCCACCGACCACGACGCCGATCTGCACGCCTTTTTTCTGCAGCTTGGCCAGCATCGCGGCGGTACCGGCGATCGTCGCCGCGCACAGCGGCGAGGACTTGTCCGACAGCGCTTCGCCGCTGATCTTGATCAAAACGCGTGTATACATGGTCGCCCCCCGTCCTTTCGCATCCTTGTAAAAAAGGAACACGGGATTGTGTTCCTTTTGTCGTTTTTTAGGCTTTGATCTGGTTCATGACCTCTTCGGCGAAGTTGTCCTCCCGCTTTTGCAGCCCCTCGCCCATCTCGAACCGGACGAACCGCTTGACGGCGATCTTCTCGCCGAGTTCCTTCCCGGCCTGCTCGACCATCTTGCCGACGGTCAGGCTCTGGTCCTTGACGAACAGCTGTTCGAGGAGGCAGACCTCCTTGAGGTACTTCTCCACGCGGCCGACAAGCATCTTCTCGATGATCGCGTCCGGCTTGGGTTTCTCCTCGTTCTTGGCCTGCGCGCGCGCGATCTCACGCTCGTGCTCGAGCTCGGAGGCGGGCACCTCGCCACGCTCAAGATAGGCGGGCTTGGCCGCGGCGATCTGCATCGCGACGTCGTGCATGACGGCCTTGAGCCCCGGGTTGCCGGCCAGCGAAGCGGGCGCGTCGAACTCGACGAGCACGCCGATCTTGCCGCCTAAGTGGATATAGGTATCCACAACGCCGGTAAAGCGGGCAAAGCGCCGGATGCTGATCTTCTCGCCGATCTTCATGACAAAGGTGTTGAGCAGCGCGCTGACCGTCGTGCCGGGCTCCCTGACGGAGTCCTGCTCGAGCAGGGCGGCTGCGTCCTGCGGGTTCTTTTTGGCGACCTGCTCGGCGACCATCGCGACAAACGAGGTGAAGTCCTCGGTCTTGGCGACGAAATCGGTCTCGCAGTTGACCTCGGCGATCACGCCGACGCCGCCGTCGTTGTACGCGCTGACGACGCCCTCGGCCGCGATGCGGCCCGCCTTCTTGGCGGCCGCGGCAAGGCCCTTCTCGCGCAGATAGTCCTTCGCCTTCTCCATGTCGCCGTCGCACTCGGTGAGCGCCTTCTTGCAGTCCATCATGCCGGCCTGCGTCAGCTCGCGCAGCGTCATTACGTCCTTTGCGGTAAACATCTGTACTCGACCTCCTTGCCCTTTATTCTGCCGCTTCCGCAGCGGTTTCTTTCGTCTCCTGCGCGGCCGTCATCTGCTCGCCCTGCCTGCCCTCGATCACGGCGTCGGCGATCTTGGCGGTGATCAGCTTCACGGCGCGGATCGCGTCGTCGTTGCCGGGAATCGGGTAGGTCACTTCGTCCGGGTCGCAGTTCGTGTCGATGATCGCGATGATCGGGATCTTTAATGTGCGCGCCTCGGAGATGGCGATGTGCTCCTTCTTCGGGTCGACGACGAACAGCGCGCCGGGAAGCTTCTTCATATCCTTGATGCCGCCGAGGTTCTTCTCGAGCTTCTCCTTCTCGGCAAGAAGCTGGATGACTTCCTTCTTGGGTAAAAGGTCGAACTGGCCGTTCGTCTCCATCAGTTCGATCTGGCGCAGACGGTTGATGCGGCCCTGGATCGTCTTGAAGTTCGTCAGCATGCCGCCGAGCCACCGCTGGTTGACATAGAACATGTCGCAGCGCTTGGCTTCCTGCTCGATGGATTCCTGCGCCTGCTTCTTCGTGCCGACGAACAGGATGGATTTGTCCTCCATCGCAAGATCGCGGACAAAGTAGTACGCTTCCTCAATTTTCTTGACGGTCTTCTGCAGGTCGATGATGTAGATGCCGTTGCGCTCCGTAAAGATGTATTCCTTCATCTTGGGGTTCCAACGGCGGGTTTGGTGGCCGAAATGGACGCCGGCCTCCAGCAGCTGTTTCATGGAAATCACGGACATGTTAAAATAAGCCTCCTCGTTTTTTTCCTCCTCCCGCTTCCGCTTCCGGGGAACCCCAGCTGGGGCACGAGCCCGAAAATCCGCGGGAGTGCGTGATACCTTGTGCATTATAGCACAGGGAATTTTACATTTGCAAGCGCAATTTGTCCGGTTTTGCGGGCGTTACGGGCCGGTTACTCGCCGTCCTCGCCGTCCGCGCTCTCCTCCTCGTCGAGCATGTCATCGAACAGCTCGCAGAACGCGTCGAACACCTCGTCGAGCAGGATCGGGTTCTCGATCGACTGGTAGACCTCGCCGCCGTCCTCCTTGAGCACCTCGAGCAGCACGACCTCGTCGTCGCCGACGTTCTCAACCTTGTCGAGCGGCAGAAGCGCGATGTAGCGGCGCTTCTCATAGTCGAACGCCATCAGAAGGTCGAAGCGGACCTCCGCGCCGTTCTCGTCCAGAAGGGTAACGATGTTTTCGGGCTGCTGCTTTGCGACTCCGCTTTTTTCTTCCATACTCCGCTTTCGCACTTCTTTTCCCGCGTATTTCGAGCGGCCCGCAATGCGGCCGCCGATGACCGAACCGGCATGGCGACATGAAGAACGGGCGACCCGCTCAGCCGCCCAACCATCCCATCCATTTTATCATCGGCCGAAAAAAGCTGTCAATATTCAGCGGGCCATAAAATCCCGCAAAGTTTGGCGTGTTTTATGCGCGATGGCGCTCCAGATACCCCTGCAAAATCACGACGGCGGCCATCTTGTCGATCACCTGCTTGCGCTTTTGGCCGCGCACGTTGCCCTCGGACAGCACGCGCTGGGCCGACATCGTCGTGAGCCGCTCGTCGAAAAAGTCCGACGGCCCGTCCCACTTTGCCAGCACGGCGTCGGCAAACGCGCGGACCTTGTCGCACTGGAAGCCGTAGCTGCCGTCCATGTTGCGCGGCAGCCCGAATAGCAGCATAGCCGGCGCGTACCTGTTTGCGACCCCGACGATATACGCCGCGTCGCGCTCGTCGTCGCCCGTGCGCGTATAGGTCTCCAGGCCCTGCGCGGTGAAGCCGAGCGCGTCCGAGACGGCCAGACCGATCCTGCGGTCGCCCACGTCGAGTGCGAGTATCCTCTGCATCATATACGCCTATTTTGCCTGCTGGACGTAGTAGCGCACGAGCTCCTCGATCAGGTCGTCGCGCTGGATGCGCGAGATCAGGTAGCGCGCGTTGTTATGGCTCGTGATGTAGGTCGGGTCACCCGAGAGCAGATAGCCGACGATCTGGTTGACAGGATCGTAC
Organism: uncultured Oscillospiraceae bacterium; assembly: GCA_964541695.1. Lineage (GTDB taxonomy): Bacteria > Bacillota > Clostridia > Christensenellales > CAG-138 > CAZKGE01. Next base: position 2,426 of record CAZIRB010000041.1, on the reverse strand, counting down.
CCCTTCTCCTGCATGGCCGCATACACCGTGAGCAGCGTATCGCGCGGCGAGCGGTTCTCCTTCGGCATCTCAAACTGAATCGTATCCTTCGTAAACGCGGGCATGGGGTCCTCACCTCCGTTGGCTTATTATAACGAAATATGCACGGTAATTCAACCGGTTCCGCCAGCCTCCACAAATTGTTCCCATTTCCTCCCATTTTTCGCGCAAAGGGCTTGTCCGCCGCGCGCGGTCAGGCCGCGGCGCCCGCGTTCTTGATCGTGTTGCGCACGATCGCGGCCGTCATCGCCGCGATGAAGCACAGCGCGATGTCGGACAGCAGAGACCAGCGCAGCGCAAAGTCCTGCTCAATGAGGCAGAATATCACATAGGAGAGCACGATATAGATAATGCCCGCTATGCCCGCGTAGAGCGTGTGCCCGCAAAGAAAGAAGCGGCTGCATAAGTAGCCCGCAAAGCACGCGCATAGCGTCTTGATGACCGTGTTGCAGACGCGTATGGAGTCGACGCCGAGCCATTCCCACTTCAACAGGAACGCAAAGATCAGCATCAGCGCCGCCGTGGCGATGCACGCAAGCAGCGCCGCGCGCAGCATCAATAAAATGGAAGTGCCGCTTACGCGGCCGCGCGCCGTCCGTTTCTTCTTCATGCCGCTTTCCCCCCCTTAGAAAAGTATAGAGGCCGCGGCAAAAAAATATGTCCGGCAGTTTCGTGCCGGACATATAATAGCCCTTTTTGCCGAATCGCTTTACTTGGACTCCTTGATCTCCTCGGTCATGCTGTTCTCCACGCCGGCGTCCTCCACCTGGGCGATCGCGCCGCGCGAAAACACCAGCTTGACCTTGTCCGGGCCGACCTGCAGCGTCACAACGTCGTCGCGGATGGAGCTGATCGTGCCGTAGATGCCGCCGATCGTGCGGACCCTGTCGCCCTGCTTTAAGGAGGAGAGCATTTCCTTGACCTTTTTCTCGCGCTTGCGCTGCGGGATGATCATGACGGCGAACATAACGACCATCAGGATGATCAAAAGGCCGGGGCCGGAAAAGAAAGAGGAGATTCCTTCCACAAAGCTGCTGCTCATATCTATCATGTACCTTTCCTGCTTGATTTTCTATAACAGTGTATAGTATCTCGGAAAAAGCGTCAAGTCTTTCCTTTTTATTAGTCCGGCCGCATGAAAAAATACGGGAGCGGCATTTTCTTTTCCGCTCCCGCCCGTGGTTCGCTCACCGGTACATCCATTCCCCAATGGTCGTCGCGGTTCTCCGCGCGTTTCGCACCGCTCTTCTTCCGTCGCGCATCATCCTTTTGGACACGTCCGGGTACGCGGAATTGATGACCGTCAGCGCAATCGCAGCGCCGGCCAGTAAGCCGAGTCCCATCGATACCGATCGCATATTCTCACCTCGCATTCGATGCAACGCTACAATATGTAGTATCGGACGACGGGCGGCTCGGTACTCGCTATTTTATATTCCTTTTTTTGTTATAATCATCAATCGCGGCCTTGACCGCTTCCTCGGCCAGCACCGAACAGTGGATTTTCTGCGGCGGCAGACCCTCGAGCGCCTCCACGACGGCCGCGTTCGTGATCTTGAGCGCCTCGTCGACCGATTTGCCCTTGATCATCTCGGTGGCCATAGAGCTTGTCGCCACAGCCGCGCCGCAGCCGAACGTCTTGAACTTGACGTCCTCAATCACGTTTTCGTCGTTCACCTTGATGAACATCTGCATGATGTCGCCGCACTTGGCGTTGCCGACCATGCCGACGCCCGACGCGTCCGGGATCTCGCCGACATTCCTGGGATGCTCGAAGTGGTCCAAAACTTTTTCCGTATACATACTCTATTTACCTCCATGATACAAGGGCGACATGTCCCTCAGTCTTTGTATGATGCCGGGCAGCAGATCGAGCACGAAGTCGACCTCCTGCTCGGTCGTGTACCGCGAGAGCGTCAGCCGCAGCGAACCGTGCGCGATCTCGTGCGGCAGACCCATGGCAAGCAGCACGTGCGACGGGTCCAGCGATCCGGACGTGCAGGCCGAGCCGCTCGACGCGGCGATGCCGTTTAAGTCCAGCAGCAGCAGGATCGACTCGCCCTCGATATACCGGATGCTGAAGTTGACGTTGCCCGGCAAACGCTTGCTGCGGTGGCCGTTGAGGCGCACCTCGGGAATCGAGCGCTCGATGCCGTCGATCAGCCGGTCGCGCAGGCCGCGCAGCCGCTCCGTCTCCTCCGCCATTTCGGATACGGCCAGCTCGACCGCCACGCCGAGGCCGACGATGCCCGGCACGTTCTCCGTGCCCGCGCGCCTTTTCTTTTCCTGGCCGCCGCCGAATATCAGCGGCAGCATGCGCACGCCCTTGCGCACGTACAGCGCGCCGATGCCCTTCGGCCCGTGCAGCTTATGGCCGGACAGCGACA
>CAZIRB010000040.1:12079-18106 GCA_964541695.1 uncultured Oscillospiraceae bacterium | reverse complement strand
TCGGTCGCTTCCGCGCCGCCGGTGCCCTCGTCAAACAGGTCGGTGATGCCGAGGTCGTCCTCCTCCTGCTCCCCCATGGGGTCCGCGCCGGAGTCAGCGGAGCCGTCGGTTCCCGTGAACGTGCCGTCCGCGTCGAACAGAGTTGCCCACACGGCCGGGGTCACGCCGAGGTCCTCCGCCGTCTTGCGCTCGAAGGTGACGACGATGGACACATCGTTCGCCGGCATGTTGAACTTGTAGCTGCCGTTGGCGTCGGCCGTAAGAGCGATCTCGGTGTAGCTCGAGGCGCCCGCCGTCAGATATTTTATCTTCGCCGCGGAGATCTTGTAGCCCGCGTTGGGCTTGATGGTCACGGTCACGGCGTCGCCCTCGTTGGCCTTGCTCAGCGCCGAGACGGTGCCGTGCGTCGTGGCGGGAATGGCGACGGCGAAGCTCTTGCCCTCGATGGACTGGGTGACGATGCCGAGCTTTGCGCCCATCGACGTGCCGACCTGCTTGATCAGGTTAACGATGGTGGTCTTGATGCTGCTCAGTGTGCTCTGCTTGCCGCTTCCGGATTCGCCCTCGGTCGCCTCGGGCTTTGCGGAAAGCGCCTCGGTCTCGGCGGTCTCCAGGGCGGCCGATGAGACGTCGACGCTGCCTTTCTCCGCCTTGACGGTCGCGTTGCCGACGATCTTGGCGGACACATCCTGCACGCCCACGCCCACGGCAAAGTAGCCGCTCATGGTGCCCGTGGCACCCGCGCCGCGGACGGCCTTGGTCTTTAATGCGGTCGTCGCCTTGGCCGAAAGCCGGACGTTGCCTTCCTGGGAGACCACGGACGTGCTGCCGACGTCCTTGTCCCCGACGATCACGTGGCAGTTCACGACCGCGACGGAGATGGCCAGCGTCACGGGTATCGTGCCGGTGGTGGCCGTCGTGTTGATGTCGACGTTCGATTCGGCGCTGAGGTTGATATCGCCGCCGGCCTGCACGGTGCCGGTCACGATCACGTTCACGTCGGTCACGGCGATGGAGAGCGACAGCGGCACGTTCTTCGATCCCAGGCTTGCGCCGGAGACGGTAAATTTGATCGTGGTCGTCGCGGCGGCGGACACATAGCCGCCGGCGATCACGGAGCCTTCGATTTTAATGGTCGCGTTGCCGACCTTGACGTTGAGGAAGTTTAAATCGGCCAGCAGGTTTTCGCCGTCCTTGATGGCATCGACACGCAGGTCCAGCAGCGAGCGGGTCTGCATGGTGGCAGCGCTTAAACCCACGTTGCCGCCGGCGCGGATGGTGCCGCTGACGACGATCTCGGAACCGGCGCTGCAGTCGAAGAAGCTGCCGGACGCGCTGCCGCTTACACCAAGGTTGTCGAGTTCCTGCGGCGTGGACACGTCGATCTGCGAATCGTCGTCGGAGGCCGTGATGATCACGTCCCCGGTCGTCCGGATGTCGCCGAGCACGAGGACGTTTTTCGCGGTCGCTTCCAGGTTCGCCGCGTCCAGCTCGACGTCGGCGGCCGTGGCCGCGACGGTGATCTTGTCGCCGGAGAGCTTGATGTTGGCCGTCGGCGCCTGCAGGGAGCGGATCGTCAGATCGCCCGCGCCCTTGATGGCAAAGTTAGCCAGCAGCCCTCCGCCGCCGATGAGGAAGTCGATGACCTCATCATCCTCGGCGTTATATATATAATTGTAGAAACTCCCCCCGGTCAGGCTGAACGCATAGCCGCTCCCGCTCGCCGTCGCGTCGGAAAGCGTCAGCGTGCGCGTCGGCTTATTGACCAGCGCGTCGGTGAACGCCTCAAAGCCGCTGCTCACGATCCGGATCACGCCGTTGGCATGCTCGAGGTCGATCGTGGTCACGCCGCTCGCGTCGGTGGAGATGCCGGACGCGGGCGTATCCGTGTCCTCAAGCTCCTTCAATGTGCCGACAAGGTGCAGGCGGTCCTTCTCGGGGCTGGCGGCCTCGTCGCTGTTGCCGAACACGCCGAGCGTATGAATCGTGTTGGCGGCCTGCACGTCGATGTTGACGAGGTCGCAGCCATCGCCGCCATAGACATAGACCGAAGTTGTGCTGCCGGCGTCCAGCTCGGCGCCGCCGGTGACGGAGATGACGTCGTCGCAGGCGTCCCCATAGAGCTTTACGTCGGCCGCGGAGCCGGCGGTCAGCGAGATGGTATCCTGCCCGCCGCCGCCATGCACGGTGACGGCGGATTTTTCACGGCCGCTTTTCGAGGACTGCTTTCCCTCGGCGGACACCTGCATGGTGTCGTCCTTGGCGGTGCCGTAGATGTCGACCTTGGGGTTGTCGCCGCCCGTGGTGTTCTGCACCTTGACGGTGCTGCTCAGCGAAAGATACAGCCCCGCCAGCAGCACGTCGATGCCGTCGATGACGATGTCGCCCTCGATTTTGACGCCGCCCGCGGACTCCGTCCGGTTTTTGCCCGCGTCGGACGCGACAATCCGGAGCACGAAGTTTTCGGGGATGATATACTGATCTACCTTTGTGACGCCGGGCGCGTCGACCGTGCCCAGCACTGTGCCGTCGGCGTCCTTATAGGTGGTCGTCGTAGTGGGCGTGTGCTTCCGGATGCTGCTGATCACAAGGCCGCCGGTGTAGGTGCCGGGGTCAACGGTGATCGTGATGCTGTTCGTATCGGCTTCTATCTTTTCGAGCGCGGCGTCTATCGCTTTTTGAATTGCATTCAGAGATTCGTCTTTTTCGACCGTCGTGGCACTGGCGATATTGGCCTTGTTGGCCTCTACGTCGAAGGGCTCCTTCGGCGATTCGCCGCCCGCGGTGTTGGTGGGATCGGTGACGACCGGATCGTTTTCGAAAGTCAGCTCCTCTTGCTCGTCCTCGGTGAGCGCGTTCTCATTCGCCGGGCCCTCGAGAACCTCCGTGATCTGTGCTTGGCCGGGATCGGGCGACGGCTCGGGCGCCGTGATATCGGAAGCGCCGCTGTCCTCCTCGGTCTCGGTCTCCTCCGCCAGGGCATACTTCCCCCACGGCATCGCAAAAACCATCAGGCAGACAAATAACAGTGCGAACAGCGTTCGCATCCATTTTTTGCGCATCGGCCGCCTGACGGTTTGACAAATCATGGTCACGTTCCTTTTCTGGCCTCCCGGCCGTTCTGGATTCTCCGGATACCGACTTACCCGCAGTATGGATTTTTATAGAAATTCAATATATTTATAGCAAAAATGTCACGCAAAATCAACCCTTATTCTCCGATTGGTTATAAACTTATGATGAATCGGCAAAAAATTTACAAAATCGTATTTTTTCGCGGTGCGCCCGTCGTTAATAATGCGAATGAAACGGGGGTGCAGCCATGAAAAAAGCGCCGCAGGACAGGCCGGATATCATCGCGTTGACCGCCGAACTCCTGCACGAGCATTACGAACGCAACCTCGACGCGGTGCTTGCCCATCTTGCGGACGACGCGGTGTGGATCGGTCCGTTCGACTTCCAATGGGCGGATTCGCGCGAGGCGTTCCGCCGGGTCGCCGCCTCGGAATACGAGGCCGTGCCGGCGCGCCTGACGCAGGAGGAATACCATTGCGCGCTGAAGAGCAGCGGCGTTTTCCTGGTCTACGGCCGCTTCCTTTTGACCGCCACGCTCCGGGACGGGCGCGTCATGCAGGCGAGGATCCGCGCAAGCGTCCTCTGGAAGCGCATCCGGGGCGAGCTCAAGGTCGCGCACCTGCACATTTCGGATTCGGAGGCGTTCTCCTCCGGCGGCGAGGCGTCCGACTCCAGCGCGAGCCTCTATGAATACGTCGGCAGACATATGGAGCATGTCCCGGCGGAGCGCGACGGGAAGCATAAGATTCCGCTGCGCGATATCGCGGGCTGCAGCCATTACCTGTATGCTTCGGAGATTATATCCGTGCAGTCGGACGCGGCGCACTGCGTCATCACGCTGCGCAGCGGGAGCTTCCGCATCCGCGAACGGATCACGGCGCTGCAGGCCCTGCTGCCGGACGACTTTGTGCGCATCCACCGCGGCGCGCTGGTCAACCGCGCCTATATGAGCGAGCTGACGCGCTACCGCGTCACGCTGTCGGACGGCACGGCGCTGCCCGTCTCAAAGGACCGCTATATGTCGGTTAAGAAAAAGCTGAGATAGCCGGACGCCGGCTCGATTTGGCCGCTTAACCCCGCGGCTTTATTCCTTGTCCAAAGGCGGTTTCACGCCGAGCTGTTCCAAAAGTTCAAGCGCGGAGGTCCGGATTTCCTCGTCTTCCCCCGCGTCGAGGCAGGCCAGCAGATCCTTTAGCGCGGCCTCGTAGTCCGCAAGCTGCAGGCTGCAGATCGCGCGGTTATAGTAGCATTCCTGCAGCAGATACCCGTTTTCAATCGCATCGCCGTAAGCGCTGCGCGCCGCCTCGTAATCCCCGCTGAGCAGGCAGCCGGTGGCGATATAATAATGGTTGTCCGTCAGCGCGGGGTCCGCCTCGACGCTTTGACGCAGGTACCCGACCGACGTTTCATAGTCGCCAAGCTGCATGGCGGAAAGCCCCATCCGCTGCAAACATTCGGCGCTGGGCGTCTCCCAGAGCGCCTTGGCTTGCTTGCCGTACGACAGCGTGCGGGCATAGTCGCCCTGCATATAGGTGCACAGCGTAAGCTGCACATAGCAGTCCGCCGCGTCCGGATAGCCCAGCTCGAGCGCCTCGAGCATATCGGCTTGCGCCGCCGCATACTTCTCCTGCCCCAGGAGAGAGGCGCCGCGCAGATAGTGGACGGAGCCGTCCGGGTCGTCGTTCGTCTCCAGATAGATCGACAGATACCGGTTGCCCAGCTCAAAGCTGCCGCATAGAAGCGCCGCGCGCGCAACGTTCATGCAGTCCGACGCGCTTTGGGTGAGCTGATACGCGGCCATATACTCGTCAAGCGCGCGGTCGTACTGCTGCATGTTTTCATAGAGATTGCCGAGCAGGACGCGGTTTTGCGTATCGTTCGGCACAAGCCTGAGATACTCCCGGATCTGCGCCGCGGATTCCTCGTAGCGCTGCTGCTCGAAATAGATCTGCGCAAGCAGCAGGTGCGCAAGCGCTGAGGAGCTGTCGTAGCGCAATACCAGCTGATAGTGCGTCTCCGCGCGCGTTAGGTCGCCGCTGAGCACGTAGGCCGAGCCGAGCTTGAGCTCCCGGCCCGCCAGGGCGGCCGCGTCGCTCGCGTCGGTCGCGTTGACGCTCTTCTCGTACAGCATCGCCGCCTCGGCATAGTTGCCGCGCCCCACATACATCGACGCGATCTGCTCAAACTCCTCCGCCGTCTGCGGCTGCCTGCCCAGCCGGCTCAGCAGCATCCGCACGCGCTCCGCCGCGGGCGCGGACAGATACGCGCTGTCACCGGACAACGCCTGATACGCGCTGTCCGCGGCGTTCTGCGAGACCGACAGGTTCTCGGGCTCGACGACCCTTGTCAGCAGCAGCAGCACGGAGGATGCCACCATGACAAACGCCAGCACGCCCGCCACGACCCGCCGCAGCACGCGCCGCGCCGGCTCCTGTTTTTTTGTCCGCTTTTCTATCAACTCCATAGTCCTGCCGTTCCGCTTTGACCAAGCCAAACGATCTTGCCCTGTAACAATACCACGAAGCGCGCAAAGATGTAAAGTTTGAGTTGCCAAAGTCTGCCGGGTCGCCGCCAAGCGCGCCGCAGCAGGTGCCGGAAGGTGCGCTTGAGCCGCGCGAAGTCCGGCTACATCGCAATCGGGATTGAAGATTGAACAGCCGTGGCACGATTCCCCCAAATGGGTGCCGGTATGAAGCGTTTAGAATCTCCGGACGCGAAAAAGTCCTCGAAGCCGAGGACTTTTGACGCGCAGAGCGGAGTTTAAATCCGCGTTGCCTTCGCGGAGGGCCCCGCTCTTACTTCTGAGCTTGGCTGCATCTGTAGCCCAAGACCTTTGCTCTGCGCGGCCAAACCCTTTCAACCTTTTGACGCTGCAAATCCTTAGCGCAGCGGATTGCAGCACGCCACAAAATGGTTCGGGGAGACCTCCTTAAGCTGCGGGACCGCGGCGGC
>CAZIRB010000040.1:491-11979 GCA_964541695.1 uncultured Oscillospiraceae bacterium | reverse complement strand
AGCACGCCACAAAATGGTTCGGGGAGACCTCCTTAAGCTGCGGGACCGCGGCGGCACAATCGCCGCACTCGCAATAGCAGCGCCGCTTAAAGCGACATTCGTCCGGCAGGTCGATCGGCGATATCACCTCGCCGCGCAGCACGATGCGCTCCCGTTTGGCCGCAAGCTCCGGAATCGGTATCGCCGAAAGCAGCGCTTTGGTGTACGGATGCAGGGGATTTTCAAAGAGCTCCTCGGCGGGGGCCTTCTCAACGATCTGGCCTAAATACATGACGGCGATGTCGTCGGAAAAATGATTGACCACGGCTAGATCGTGCGTAATGAACAGGTAGGTCAGGCCGATGCTTTCCTGCAGCTCCTTTAAAAGGTTCAGTATCTGCGCCTGTATGCTGACGTCCAGAGCCGACACGGGCTCGTCGCAGACGATGAACCGCGGCTGGACCGAGAGCGCGCGGGCGATGCCGATGCGCTGGCGGCGGCCGCCGTCCAGCTCATGCGGGTAGGAGTTGATCAGTCTCTCCGCCAAACCGACCATGCCCATCAGCTCGCGCACCCGTCCCTCCAGTTCCGCCTTATCCTTGATCAGGCCGTTCAGCCGTATCGGCTCCGCGATGATCTGGCTGATCGTTTTGCGCGGGTCCAGAGAGGAGAACGGATCCTGGAATATGATCTGCATCTCCTTGCGCAGTTTTTGCATTTCGCGCTTTTTCAGGGCCACGACATCCTGCCCGTCAAACAGCACGCTGCCGCCGGTCGGCTCCACCAGGCGTAAAATCGCCCGGCCGGTCGTGGATTTGCCGCAGCCGGATTCCCCCACCAATCCTAAGGTCTTGCCCTCGTCGATGGAGAAGCTCACCTGGTCCACGGCCTTCAGGAGGCCGCGCTTCGTCTTATAGTGCTTCGAAAGCCTGTTCACCTCCAGAAGGCTCATGTCCGGTCCCTCCTTTCGATCCGGAAGCCGCTGTCCAGATAGCGTGAGCAGCGGACCATATGGCTGTCGCTCAGCCAAAGCGGCTCCGGTACGCGCTCCTTGCAACTCTCCCGCGCATAGGAGCAGCGCGGCGCGAAGCTGCAGCCCGGCGGCAGATTCGTCGGGTCCGGCATCAACCCGGGTATCGGCTTGAGCTTGACTTTCCGGTCGAGCGGGTTCGGCAGGGAATCGAAAAGGCCCTCCGTATACGGATGGCGCGTGCGGTTGAATATATCCGCCAGCGTGCCCTTCTCCACGATCCGGCCGGCGTACATCACCGCCACCTCGTCGCAGATATCCGCGACAATGCCCAGATCGTGCGTGATCATGATCAGGGACGTCTTATACTTTTTGCGGATCTCTCGCATGATCTCCAGCACCTGCGCCTGAATGGTCACATCCAGCGCCGTTGTGGGCTCGTCGGCGATCAGCAGCTTGGTGTGGCAGGCCAGCGCGATGGCGATTACGACCCGCTGCTTCATGCCGCCGGAAAACTGATGCGGATACTCCATGGCGCGTTCGCCCGGTATGCCCACCAGGTCCAGCATCTCGCGGGCCCGTTTGTCCGCTTCGGCCGCGCTCACCTGCTCGTGAAGAAAAATGCTCTCGGCGATCTGCTCCCCCACGGTAAAAACGGGGTTTAACGCCGTCATGGGGTCCTGGAATATCATCGAAACGTCCTTGCCGCGTATCATTTCCAGGTCCCTTTGGCTCTGCTTGAGCATATCCCTGCCGTCCAGCATCACGCTGCCGCTTTTGATCACGCCGGGGGGATTCGGGACCAGGCGCATAATGGCCAGCGCGACCGTCGTCTTGCCCGCCCCCGTTTCTCCGACCAACCCCAGGGCGCGGCCGCGGCCAAGCGCGATGTCCACGCCGTTTACGGCCTCGACCAGACCGTCGTCCGTATCGTAATGCACGACCAAATCCCGAACGTCCAGTATGAGGCCGTCCTTATCGGGCATTGCGTCTTGATTCATAGCGTCCCCCTATCGTTTCAGTTTCGGGTCCAAGGCGTCTCTTAAGCCGTCGCCGATGAGGTTGATGCACATCACCGTGACCATAATGGCCAGGCCGGGAACCAGCGTCATATAGCTGTGGTCGCGCATGAGGTTCCGGGACTCGGAGAGCATGCCGCCCCATTCCGGCGCCGGCAGCGGCACGCCGATGCCCAGAAAACTCAGCCCCGCGGCCCACACGATGGCGGCGGCTACCTCCATCGTGCATTGCACCATGATGGGCGCCAGCGAATTGGGGAGCGCGTGACTGAATATGATCTGGATATCGCTTGCCCCGGCGGCCCGCGCGGCCTCGATATACTCCTGCTCGCGAACGGGCAGCACGGCGGCGCGGGCCACCCGGCTGAAGCGCGGCACGCAGACCAGGCCTATCGTGAGCATCAGAACCAGCAGGCTCTGCCCGAACGCCGTCATGATGGCGATGGCCAGAAGTATGCTCGGGATCGACTGGAACACATCGGCCGAGCGCATGATCAGCGTTTCCGCCAGGCCCCCGTAATAGCCCGCGATCAGGCCCAGCATCGAGCCGCACAAAAACGCGATGACCACCGCGATCAGCCCCACGGACAGCGAGTACCGGGCGCCGTAGACGATGCGCACCAGGATATCGCGGCCGTACTGATCGGTGCCGAACGGATGCTCCGGCGACGGCGCAAGCAGCCGCTGCGAGATGTTCTGTTTGACAACCTGCTTATCATAATCGAGCGTAACGGCTCCGATCAGCGTAATCAATATGATCAGGATAAATATGATCAGCCCCAGCACCGCGCCCTTGTTTTTCTTGAAATTGCGCCATACCTCGGCGCCCCTCGTGCGGTTTTTGTACTGACCCGGCGCCCCATGCTTTTGCTTTTTTTTCATAAGGCTCACCCCGCATAGCGCGCTTTGATGCGCGGATCGATGAACGCGTAGGCAATATCGATAATCAGCATCAATATGCTGGAAAGCAGCGTCGCCAATATGATACCGCCCGTAACCACGGGGATATCCCTCTGCCCGATCGCGTCCACGACCATCCGGCCCAGGCCCGGCCAGGCAAAGACGCTTTCCGCCATCACCGCCCCGCCCAGCGTTACGCCCAGCTGCGTCCCGATAACGGTAATGATCGGTATCAGCGCGTTTTTCAGGGCGTGCTTGCGGATCACCATATTCTCGCGCACGCCCTTGGCCCGGGCGGTCCGCAGGTAATCCTGACGGATGACTTCCAGCATCGAGGAGCGCGTAATCCGCATGATCAAAGCCGCCTGTCCGGCCGACACGCAGATCGCCGGAAGCACAAGGCTGAGCAGGCCGTCGGTGTTCCCGAAGGAGGGAAACCAGCCCAGCCTAAGCGCGAAAGCCAGGATTAAAAGCAGCCCCAGCCAGAAGTTTGGCATCGACACCCCGAACAGCCCCACCGCCATGCTGAGCGTGTCGATCCAGGAGTTCTGCTTGACCGCGGCCAGCAGGCCCAACGGGATGGCGATCACAATCGCGATGAGAATGCCGGCCAGGGCCAGTATGATCGTATTGGGCAGGCGGGCCATGCAGATTTCGAACACGCCCTTGCCGGAAAAATAGCTGACACCCATGTCGCCCTTTAAAAAGTTGCCGACGTAGCGGAAATAGCGGACCATCAGCGGGTCGTTCAGGCCCATGGACTCCCGCATGGCTTCCTTTTGCTCGACCGTCATCTCGTTGGTGGCCAAAACATCGACCGCGTCGCCCGGCGCCAGATCGATGATAAAGAACACGACGAAGGTCACGGCCAGCATGATTGGTATGAGCATCACGATTCTCTGCAGTATGTATCTGATCATTTTCCCCCACCTCTCCCTGGTCTTCATTGTATTGAGACACAAGGGGCTTAGTCAAGTTTGAAGGGTCTCATCAAAGCGTTGCTGAGACCCTTCAATTTTTTTGAGGATATCCGCTTGTCGCAGCCTCAACTCAAGCTGCTTTCGGTTAATCCAAAGGAACGTACACGTAGGTGTAATCCGCGGAGGTGCCGACCGCGGGCAAGCCCTCCAGCTTGGCGTTGGCACCGTAGAGGCGCGGCTCGACGCAGATCGGGAAGACACAGAACAGTTCGTTGGCGATGATGTTCTGCAGGTCTTTGTAGATCACCTCGCGCTTTGCTTCGTCAAATTCGGCCAGGCCCTGATCGATCAGCTCGTTAATCCGCGCGTCGGAAAACCCGAAGTAGTTGACCTTGTCGGGAGCGGCATAGAAGAACACGCGGTAGAGCGGGTCCAGACCCGTAAAGAACCTGGCGGTATAGTCCATGTCGATGGCGTAATCGTGCGCCTCCGTCAATGCTATGAATGTAGCCGCCTCCAGGTTCTGCACGTTCAGCGTGATGCCGATCTCGGCCATCTGGGCCTGGAAAATCGCGTTGTTGGAGATGGACCTGTCGTCCTGGGGGCCGATCAGTTCCAACGTAAGCCCGTTCGGATAGCCGGCCTCGGCCAGCAGTTCCTTGGCCTTTTGCGGATCGTACGGTAGACCCAGAGGCCCGTCGACGTAATAAGTGGTATTGGGATGCTGGAAGCTGTAATGCGGAACGGCCATGTTTTCATACGTCGCCGCCATGTAATCGTCCTTATTGATGCCGCAGGCGATGGCCTGGCGCACCAGGGGGTTGTCCAGCGGCTTGGAGCTGATATTCAGGCCGATAAACCGCAGCTGAGAACCCGTGTACTGCAAGAGCTTAATGTTCTTGTCCTCGTCGAAGAAGTGGAGGTCGCTCGCCGTGGGATCGGCGATTAAATCCACGTCGCCGGCCTGCAGCGCCACGAGGCGCGTGGTCGCCTCCGTCATAGTCTTGATGACGATGGTCTTGGTCTTGGGCATCTCTCCCCAGTAATCGTCGTTGCGCGTGATGGTCACATGGTCGCCCTCGACCCACTCGACGTACTTATAGGCGCCCGTGCCGATCTTGTTGGCTTCCTCCGGCGTGAGCGTTTCAAAAGCGTGCTTGCTCAGCATGCTGCCGCGGGTATCGGCCAATTTGTTGACAAAATCGTGGTTGGGTGCTTCCGTCTCGACCCGCACGGTGTAGTCGTCGACCACCGTAACGGACTTTGTGCCGGAATACGTGAGCTGCGTCTTGCTCTGCGTAAGCCCGCGCTCAATGGTGAACTTGACATCCTCCGCCGTGAAGTGCGTGCCGTCATGGAAATAGACGTCGTCGCGCAGCTTGAATTCCCATACCGTGTCGGAAATCGCCGTCCAGGACAGCGCCAGATCCGGCACCAGCTTGCCGCTGGCCACGTCGAGGTCCACCAGCGTGTTGAACACGCTGTAGTAGACGGACATGCCGGTCGTGCCGCCGCAGTTCTGCACGTCCTGGGTCGAGAAACCGCTGGCGGGCGCGATGATGATCTCTTCCTTGTAAGCGATCTGGGCAGGCGCCGGGGCACTGCTTTCAACGGGGGCTTCGGCCGGGGCGTTGGCCGTGGGAGCGGGAGGGGCTTCGGTCTGAACATCTTGCGTGCACGCCGTAACCAAGCACAGCACGAGGGCCAGCATCACGAGTAGCAGAAACTGTTTTTTCATTGTGTACCTCCTTTTTTAATGAACGGGGAAAGGGGCGCTTTTCTTCCGTTTTTCGTCGTGCCTTTCGTTTTCCTGCCGCCCGGCAAAGTTTTTGTGCGGCGGAGTAGTCCTGCGGTCATCGGGATGTCCTTGGGTTTTGTTCTCTGTCGGCCCGCGCGGGGCCGGTTGTAATGAATAGAAAAGTTACAGCCACTTCTTCCAATCAAACTCCCGCGGGGGGGTTACTGCGGGAATAAACGTGCAGATATCCATCCAGCAGGCAAGCGGTATGGTATGGCTGACGGCTTGAAATTTGCATTCCAGCGCGCATACGCCGCAGTGGCTGCATTCGTCGGAATAGGCGATATAGGGCGCGCCCTTGCCGGCATCCCAGCCGATCACATCGTTGGGGCAGTGGATATGGCATTGTTTGCAGCCAACGCAGTTTTGGTACAGGATCCTGACACTCATGATCTCAAGCCTCCTTCAGTTCCGGGATTTCGGAGGTGCCGACAACCATACCGTCATTCTCGCCCTTTTGCACGACGACCCATTTCTCCCAGGCGGGGTCCGTTTCCGGATAGTCCGCCCGATAATGCACGAAGTTCCCCAGCTTGCGGAACCTCGTTTCCTTGCGGTACAGGGACGCCTGGATGTGCATCTCGGCAAAGTCGATGATGCTCTTTACCTCGCAGCATCTCATGAGCTCATGGGGGTTCCGGGCGGCCATTTGATCCGCGTATTGATCCCGGAGCTCGATCAGCTTCCCGAGGCCGTAGGTCATGACGTCTTCGTTCTTAAAGTAGCCCACGTAATTCGTCACGATATTTCTTACCGCAAGCTCCAGCTCCTTGGGGTCTATGCCGTCTTCCCGGCCGAGCGGCGCGGATATCCGCTTCTCGAGATCGGCCAGGGATTCCGTTGGTATCTCTGGCCGCTCCGCGGAGGAAGCGTATGCGGCGGCTTCCTCGCCGGCGATATGCCCGGACACGCTGGACCCGCCGATCGCGCGCACAAACGCGTTCGTCGCGCCGGCCGCGTACAATCCCGGGACGGAGGTCTTGAACGTCTCGTCCACCAGCGGCCCCCCGACCACGCAGCAGGGATCCAGTTTCATGGGGATCAAATCTTTGCGCAGATCGAGATTTCGTTGCTGAAACCACTGCCTGGTAATCGGGTATTCGTTGGCCATCTCTCTTTCGTACATTTGAATCACGTCTTCGGGCAGGTCCCTTAAATCCCAGTAAAGCGGGCTGCGCCCTTCGATGATCTCCTTGTGCATCAGGAAAGAGCGCATGACGCTTTCTTCCATGGTGTTCAGGATAACGTCCCCGTTGCGGTTGACGAGCTTGCCCAGTTTATCGTAGGGCTTGCAGCCAACGATGCCCCCTCCGGCGCGGAGCGTGACATAGTCCAAGTAGAGGAACTCCATGTTGACCATCTTCGCCCCCGCGCGGTAAGCCATCGCCTCGGAGTCGCCGGTGTTCGTGGGCGAGAAGTAGGTGTTAAAGGGCCCGTCGGGCGCAATGTACTGCCTGGTGGTCTCCCCTGTGCAAAGTATGGTCGCTTTGGCAAGAAACGCCGTCAGCTTGCCGGTCCTGGTGTTCAACCCCACCGCGCCGACGACCCGGGCGCCCTGTTTGAGAAGCTCCACCCCCATGGTCCTCTCAAAAATCTTAGCGGCGGTCTTTTCCACCGCTTCCCCGAGCTTTACCTTCGTATCGACCCCCCGGTAGGAAACGAGGCAGAAGTGCCGCTCCGGAATCCGCCAAACAAATAGGCTCCCGTCGTCCTCCCGTATCGGCACCCCGAACGATTCCAGGTCCTTGACGCGCTCATAGCCGTGCACCTCAATCGTCAGCATGACGTTCGGGTCAAACAGTTCCTTCCGGCTTTTCAGGGCGTATTGTATCGCGTCCTCATAGTTGATCGCCTGCGGATGGATCCCCAGCGATACATGGTCCATGCCCGGGCCCACGCTCCCTCCGCGCCGAAGGGTGGCCTTGTCCAAAAGCGCGACGCTTTTCCCCATTTTGCTCGCTTGAATTGCGGCAAAGCAGCCGGCAATCCCGCCGCCGATCACCAGAACATCCGTTTGAACGACTTCCATATTCCACCCGTCCGATGCGTTTTTTGACTAAGGGAAAACAAGATTGCCAGGTATCTCTTTGCGGCCGCTCCGCCAAAAACCCGATTGCAGGAATCGCGCGGTTCATCCCGTCGGCGTGAAATGACTTTCCTTTGTGTAACCATTATTGACGAGTTTTATGAACAATACAAACATCATTATACGGTAACATGCACAAGATAAATTTGTGCCGAGGCCGCCTATGAGCGCTTTCTTTTTGGCTGCACTTCCTTGGGCGGGCGGGCGCCGCCGTGAAACTTCACCCAAAGCTTCGTAAGGAAAGGCGTTAGAATACACGAGAACGTCATCGCAAACGCCAGCTGGGCGACGGCAGTATCCACATACGGCGCATGTACGGGCATGGCCTTGGCGATGATGGCCGGGACCGCCACCACCGTGCCCCCGATGGCGCAGGAGGCGAGGGCGGCATAACCCGGCCGCTTCAGCAGCAGCCGGTCTACGGCAAGCTGCGGCCCCATCGTGAACACCGTATACAGGATAAGAAGCAGGCTGCCGGCCCCCGCGGCTTTGAAGGCGTCGAGCAGATTGATCGAGGCGCCGAAACAAAAGCCGATGAACGGCAGCATGATCGTCGTGCCGCGCGACATCATGTTCGCGATGTCGCGGTCCAGGTTCGCCAGCGCAAAGCCGAGCATAAAGGGGACGAGGAGCGTCACGATTTCCATATAGTCGAACGTTCCTCCGGCCAAACCCAAAACGGCGAGCGGGAGGACCGGCATGGAAACAAGGCAAAGCAAACCGAATACGAAGACATCCGCCTCATCCCCGTATTTTTCCACCAGGGCCAGGTATACGACGGGTTTGTTGCTGGAGATGGCCGCAACCAGGGCGACGGCGGGAAGCCCCCAAAACCCCGCCGGGCCAAAACAGCCCAGCAGGATAAACCCGGAGCAAAAGGAGAGCAGTATCTTAACCAGGATCATTGCCCCGCCCCGTTTGAGCGCCGCGCCCATTTGGCTCAGATTGATCTGGCAGCCCGAAAAAAACAGCAGCAAACCGATGATCGCATAGGTGCCGTCCACAAACAAGGCGGTGGTGACGCCCCCGATTCGCAGCGCCCCGGGGAAAAAGGTGTTGATCGCAGCGGAGACGAGCAGCGGGATTACGACGAGTCCGCCTGGAAACCGTTCGACCGTTTTCAGTATTTTCATTGGCTATGCTCCGCAATACATGGTTTTTTGGCCGCTTACTGTTTACGATACCGGATCGGCCGGAAAACGTAAAACCCAATGATTGTGTTTCCGCCACAACATATTTTGGTAAAACAAAAAACAGGGCCGAAAAAAGCTCTGTTTGTCGGTACCTTGCTCGATTTGGGGCGTCGCCGATTAAGCGTTCCTGCCCGCGCCTATGCCGATTGCAGCCCCTTGCTCAAAAAATCGATCAGCTGTTTTGCGCTGCGGCCCAGTTTCCTGTCTTTCTTGTATACGATGCCGTACTCCCAAATCATATCCGGGTCCGCGATCGGGATCCGGACGCAGCTGAATTCGTCCATGGTCAAAGCAATGTGCTCCATGCAGATAAAGGCGCACATATTCGTTTTGACCATGCTCAGCAAAATACTGCTCTCTCCGGATTCGACCATGAAGCGGGGCGTAAAGCCGTAGGTCCGGAAACAGGCGAGTATCTTATGGTATATCTGATGATATTCGTTCAGGGTAACGATTTTCTCGTTGATCAGGTCCTTCATGCTCAGCGTCTTGTTTTTTGCCAGGGGGCTGTTTTTATGGATCACGGCGTAGACCTTTTCCGCCCGCAAATGGATGTACTCGACAAGGGAGTCGTCATGGGGCCGGGGGCAAAAAGCTAACTCGACCGTGCCGTTCATGACATGGTTGATGCAGATGGTATCCAGGCTCTCGATCGCTTTTAATTCGATATTCGGGTATGTTTCGCGGTACCGCAGCAGCAGATTCGGCGAACTGGCCCGCAAAACCTCGGGAACAAGCCCCAAGAACAGCTTCTCCTTGGTATTGTCGAACCGGAGGGTAAGCTCGATCAGCATGTCGTCAAAGCTTTTTACCAGCGGCGTGCAGAGCTCCTTCAAAAAAAGACCCGCTTCCGTGGGAA
This sequence comes from uncultured Oscillospiraceae bacterium, assembly GCA_964541695.1. Taxonomy (GTDB): domain Bacteria; phylum Bacillota; class Clostridia; order Christensenellales; family CAG-138; genus CAZKGE01. Next base: position 2,255 of record CAZIRB010000040.1, on the reverse strand, counting down.
TAACGCCCTTTGCGGTACGGCTGAACAGGGGCCTGTTCAGTTCCTCCTCCAGCGCATAGATCGAGCTGCTCAAGGCCTGTTGAGAAATATACAGATTTTCGGCGGTTTTCGTAAAGCTTTTCGTTTCGCAAATGTCCAGGAAGCGCTTCAGTTGCTTGATGTCCATATATACGCGCTCCTCTTTTTAAAAACTGAGGACACCGTTATTTTACTATACGGGAAACAGAAAATCAAACCAATCGAGGACCGAATTAGCCCTCGTACGCCGCGGCAAAGCGGCGGCGGCGCTCGCTCCAAAGCGGTCAAAATCCGGGGGTTCCGGCCGGGAATCAAGAAAGGACTCCCGACCGGCCGAAGCGCGCCGGCCGGGAATCCTTTGGATGGTAAAGACCCGGCTTTTATTCAATTACGGTTGGGTTTTGGGCGGAACAAGCGCCTCATAGACCTGATTGGCATAGGCTTGCGCCGCGGCAAAGCATCTCGTCGCCTTGGAAATGTCGTATATGGCGTCCTCGCCATGGTTTTCGGCATCCTTCAGGCACCGCTCGCCCTCGGCGAACTTGTTTTGCGCCTTGGTCAAGATATCTTTGAGCGGTTGTTCCACTTTGGTTTGCAGCGCGGCCTTTTTCAGCTCCGCGTCGGCGGCGTCCATATTCTTCCGCGCTTCCGCTTTGGCCGCCTCGGCGACCGCCTCAGGACTTTCCGCAAGCTTCAGCTGATAGAACGTCCACGTCTTGCCGGGCTGATACTGATGCGCGCCGGGGTACGCGGGGCCGGTCTGCCTGCCCACCGCGCCCGTGGAGACATAAAACGTGCCGTTGTTTCCGTTGTCGGGAACCGCCACGGCGATGCCCGAGTTCTCAAGGCTGCCCACCGCCGCCGTGTAGTCGCTCCCGTTGCCGTCCCAATAGGCCGCGTCAATCTCCTCGAGCGTCTTGTCTTCATTGATTTTGCTCGGGAACCGGTACATCATCTTCATAAAATCGACGTCGACCTTGCCCTGGTTTCCGCTGAGCATATCATAGATGAAGTTGTTTCTGCTCACGCTCCACCAATACCAGCTGTCCTCGTACCAATAGCCCCCGTGCGGTGTTTTTATCCCATCCCTCGGCACGTTGTCACAGAACCAGTTGTTTGTGGCGTACAGAAAATCCCCTTCCCCGTTGTCGCCCGGATACCGGACGGCCACCGGATTCCGGGATTCCGCGACAAGCGCGTGGTGCGCGGGGCCGTTTGCGTCGTCGTGCACGACCCCAACGTCCACATAGAACATCCCTGAGCCCGAATTTTCATAGCCGGGGGCATACGACATAAACAGCTCGTAAGCTTCCTCCGCGCTGTTTGCAAAGCGTATGCTGTGCATGTCGGCAATGCCCCGGGGCAGAGCGTTAAACGACGTCTCCTCATTTTCAGTGAACGTGCTGCCGCCGTGGTGGACCCGGACCAAGCCCTTGTTGTTCATGTTCGGATGATTGGGAAAGCCCCCGAACCCGACGAGGTTGAACGTCTGCGTCACGAAATTGTTTCCGGTCTCCGGAAACACGATGATCGTAGCCGCGAAGTTGCCCTCCGCATCGTCGCCGCTGCCGGCCGCAATCAACTTGCCGTCTTTGGTCGTGTTTCCCCATGCGGCAAACCCGCTGCACGTCGCCGTGTCGCCCGCGTTTTTAAAAACCTCATCGCCCAGCGTGTTCGGCCCCCAGGACGACATCCGCTCAAACAGGCTGTAATGCAGCAGCAGGTCCGTATAGGTGATATCGAGGC
>CAZIRB010000040.1:0-481 GCA_964541695.1 uncultured Oscillospiraceae bacterium | reverse complement strand
GTCCTTGGCACCGTCCGCCATCCCGTGCAGGATATCGATCCATTCGGGGGCATATTGCAGAATCGCCGCCTCGAATTGCCCAAGCGCGGCCATCTCCTCCTCCGTGTATGAATCATGATGGATCTTGTCCCGCCGGTACACGGTTTCCACATCATATTGATAGGAGGGCAGGCTCTTACCGTTTATCTGCACAAGCTGCTTATAGTACTGATAGCCGATCTCATAATCCGTCCCGCTCAGAATGATGACCGGCCTGACAACGTTGGGCATCGGTACGCCTTCGTCAAACTCCACCTCGGTCTGGCCGCTTCCTTGGGCCGCAACGCAGCCGGCGAACGGCAGGACCAGTATTGCTGCGAGAATAAGAACAACAAATCGTATTCCCGGCCTTATTGTATTCATATGAATCCTCCTAAGATGCAAGGTTATGCTTTATATAGGGGCCAAATGATGATTATTCCGCCTGCGGCCTAGTGCTGCA
>CAZIRB010000039.1:15528-18115 GCA_964541695.1 uncultured Oscillospiraceae bacterium | reverse complement strand
ACTCCTCCTCGGTCTCGTCGTCGTCCTGATGCGGCACGACCGCGACGGACACGACGCGCGTGCCCTCGTCGACGCGCATGAGCTTGACGCCCTGCGTATTGCGGCCGATGACGGACACCTGGGAAAGCGGCATGCGCATGACGGTGCCGTCGTCGCGGATGAGCATTAGGTCCTCGTCCTCGGTCGTCATGCGCAGACATTCGAGGTCGCCCGTCTTGTCGGTCAGCGCCATGGCGAACACGCCCTTGCCGCCGCGCCTTTGCAGCGGGTACTGCTCCTCGGGCGTGCGCTTGCCCATGCCGAGCGCGGAGACGGTGAGCACGCTCGCGCCGCGGACGACCTTGACCATGTCCACGACGGCGTCGTCGTCGTCGAGCTCGATCGACTTGACGCCCGTGGCCACGCGCCCCATCGCGCGCACGTCGTCCTCCGCAAAGCGGATGCACTTGCCCTTGCGGGAGCCGACGATAAACTCGTCGTTGCCGTCGGAGAGCTCGACGGCGATCAGCTCGTCGCCCTCGCGCAGGTTGACCGCGATCAGCCCGCCCTTGCGGATATTCGAGAAATCGGTAAGCGGCGTCTTCTTGATCACGCCGAACCGCGTCGCCATGACGAGATACCCGCCCTCGACGGAGGGCGCGACGGGGAACATCGCGGTCACCTTCTCGCCGCCGGCGAGCTGCAGCAGGTTCACGATCGGCAGCCCCTTGGCCGAGCGCCCCGCCTCGGGGATGGCGTAGCACTTGATCTTGAACGCGCGGCCGAGGTTCGTAAAGAACAGGATGTTCGCGTGCGTGCTCGTGACGAATATGCGCTCGACAAAATCCTCCTCGCGCGTCGTCTGCCCGACCACGCCGCGCCCGCCGCGCCGCTGCGCGCGGTACGTGTCCGGCGAGAGCCGCTTGATGTACCCGAAATGGGTCATCGTGACGGCCATCTCCTCCTCCTGGATCACGTCGTCGAGGTCGATGTCGTCAAGAAGCTGCGTAATCTCGGTCCGCCGCGCGTCGTTATGCCGCTCCTTGACCGCGAGCGCCTCGTCCTTGATGATGCCGAGCAGCACGGTCTCGTCCGCCAGCACGCTCTCGAGATACATCACGCGCTCCTTTAATTGCCGGTCCTCGTCCAGTATCTTGTCGCGCTCGAGGCCGGTCAGCCGCTGCAAGCGCATGTCCAGTATCGCCTGCGCCTGCTTTTCACTAAGGCCGAAGCGCGCCATCAGCTTCTCCCGCGCCTCCGGCGGATTGGCGGCCTTCTTGATCAGGTCGACGATCTCGTCGATGTTGTCGAGCGCGATGATCAGCCCCTCGAGAATGTGGAGCCGCTCCTTTGCGCGGTCGAGCTCAAACTTCGTGCGCCGCGTGACCACGTTCTTCTGGTGCTCGAGGTAGTGGAACAAAATCTCCTGCAGCGAGAGCACCTTCGGCTCGCCGTCGACCAATGCAAGCATGATCACGCCGAACGTGCTCTGCATGTCCGTGTGCTTGTAGAGCTGATTCAGCACCACGTTCGCGTTGACGTCCCTTTTCAGCTCGATCACGACGCGCATGCCGGTGCGGTCCGTTTCGTCGCGCAGGTCGGAGATGCCTTCGAGCTTCTTCTCGTGCACAAGCTCCGCGATGCGCTCGACCAGGCGCGCTTTGTTCACCTGGTACGGGATCTCCGTCACGATGATGCGGCTGCGCCCCACGCCGTACTGCTCGATCTCCGCCCGCGCGCGCACCACGATGCGGCCGCGGCCCGTGCGGTACGCCGACGCAATGCCCATCCTGCCCATGATGATGCCGCCCGTCGGGAAGTCCGGGCCGGGGATAAACTGCATCAGCTCGTCGGATGTTATCTCGGGGTTCTCGATCAGCGCGACCAGGCCGTCGATCGTCTCGCCCAGGTTATGCGGCGGGATGTTCGTCGCCATGCCCACCGCGATGCCGCCCGAGCCGTTGACGAGTATGTTCGGAAACCGCGACGGCAGCACCGACGGCTGCAGCAGCGTTTCGTCGAAGTTCGGGTAAAAGTCCACGGTGTCCTTCTCGATGTCCGCCAGCATCTCCGACGCCATCTTCGACAGCCGCGCCTCCGTGTACCGCATCGCCGCCGCGCCGTCGCCGTCGACCGAGCCGAAGTTGCCGTGGCCCTCGACCAGCATGGACCGCGTCGAAAACGGCTGCGCAAGCCGCACCATCGCCTCGTATACCGACGAGTCGCCGTGCGGGTGGTACTTGCCCAGCGTGTCGCCCACGATCCTCGCGCTCTTACGGAACGGCTTGTCCGGCTGCAGACCCAGCTCGTCCATCGAGTAAAGGATGCGCCGGTGCACGGGCTTTAAGCCGTCGCGTACGTCCGGCAGGGCGCGGTTGATGATCACCGCCATCGCGTACGAAATGAAGCTCGTCTTCATCTCGCTCTCTAGGTGCACCGGTATGATTCTGTCTTTCGTCAAGTCGCTCATGGAATTCTCCTAAAGTTTCTCTTCTTTTCTTTCGGAAGAAAGAAAAGAAGCAAAAGAAAGTCGAGCAAAGAACCGCTTTACTTTTCTTTCAGAAGAAAGAAAAGTAAACAAAAGAAAGTCGGGAGCCGTCCTCCGGGC
>CAZIRB010000039.1:0-15428 GCA_964541695.1 uncultured Oscillospiraceae bacterium | reverse complement strand
TCTGCTCGATGAACTCGCGCCTGGGGTCGACCTTGTCGCCCATGAGCAGTGTGAACAGCTCGTCGGCCTCGATGGCGTCCTCGACCTGCACGCGCAGCATGATGCGCGTCTCGGGGTCCATAGTGGTCTCCCAGAGCTGTTCGGGGTTCATCTCGCCGAGGCCCTTATAGCGCTGGATGGTGGGCTTAGGGTCGCGGCCGATCTCGGTCAATGTGCGTTCGAGCTCCTCGTCGGAGTAGACGTACTTCTCGTACTTGTTCCGCTTGATCTGGTACAGCGGCGGCTGCGCGATGTAGACGTACCCCTTCTCAATGAGCGGGCGCATGTGCCGGTAGAAGAACGTGAGCAGCAGGATGCGGATATGGCTGCCGTCGACGTCCGCGTCGGTCATGCAGATGATCTTGTGGTACCGGAGCTTGGTCTCGTCGAAGTCCTCGTCCATGCCGGCGCCAAAGGCGGTGATCATGGCCTTGATCTCGGCGTTGGCGAGGATCTTGTCGAGCCGCGTCTTTTCGACGTTGAGAATCTTGCCGCGCAGGGGCAGGATCGCCTGAAAATTACGGTTCCGGCCGAGCTTGGCGCTGCCGCCGGCGGAATCGCCTTCGACGATGAACAGCTCGCACAGCGACGGGTCCTTCTCCTGGCAGTCGGCGAGCTTGCCGGGCAAAGCGGTCGAGTCAAGGGCCGACTTGCGGCGCGTGAGCTCCCGGGCTTTGCGAGCCGCGTCGCGCGCGCGCGCGGCGGTGATGCACTTGTCGACGATCAGGCGCGCCTGCGCGGGGTTTTCCTCGAGGAAGCGCGTAAAGCCCTCGGCGACGGCGTTGTCGACGAGCGGGCGGATGTCCGCGTTGCCGAGCTTGGTCTTGGTCTGGCCTTCGAACTGCGGCTCGACGAGCTTGACGGACACGATCGCGGTCAGCCCCTCGCGGATATCCTCGCCGGAGAGCGACTGGTCCGCGCTCTTGAGCAAGCCGCATTTCTTGGCGTAGTCGTTGACCACGCGCGTCATGGCGGACTTGAAGCCGACGAGGTGCGCGCCGCCCTCGATGGTGGCGATATTGTTCGCGAACGTGAATATGTTCTCGTTGTAGCCGTCGTTGTACTGCATCGCGACCTCGACGGACGCGGTCTCCGCGCCGTCCTCAAAGCGGTTGGCCGTGAAATAAACCGGCTCGGGATGCAGCGCCTCTTTATTTTTATTGAGATGCTTGACGAACGACACGATGCCGCCCTCGTAGCAGAACGACTTGGTGCGCACGGGATCGGCGCGCTCGTCGGTCGCCGTGATGCGGATGCCCGCGTTGAGGAAGGCTAGCTCGCGGAAGCGCGCGAGCATCGTGTCGAAGTTGAAGTTCACCTCGTCGAATACCGTATCATCCGGCAGGAACGTGATGTACGTGCCGGTGTCGTCGTCCGGGATGTCGCGCTCGATGCGCACGTTAGAGAGCGGCTCGCCGCGCATAAACTCCTGCACGTACACGTGCCCGTCGCGGTGCACCTCGGCGCGAAGCCTGGACGAGAGCGCGTTGACGCAGGACACGCCCACGCCGTGCAGCCCGCCGGAGACCTTGTACCCGCCGCCGCCGAACTTGCCGCCCGCGTGCAGCATGGTCAAAGACACGGTCAGCGCGTCCTTGCCGGTCTTTTCGTGCAGGCCGACGGGGATGCCGCGGCCGTTGTCGCAGACCGTTACGGACTCGTCCGCGTGGATGGTGACCTCGATGTGCGTGCAATAGCCCGCGAGCGCCTCGTCGATCGAGTTGTCGACGACCTCCGTCACGAGGTGATGCAGCCCGCGCTGGTCCGTCGAGCCGATGTACATGCCCGGGCGGCGGCGCACGGCCTCCAGCCCCTCCAGGACCTGTATTTGGGACGCGTCATAGGTTTGCTGTTCGTGTAGTTCCATCCGTATCGTTCCTTTACCCAGTCTCTATATCGTATCGCGCGGCTCGGTGGTCAGCACCGCCGCCTCGAACAGGACGCGGTGCGAAATCTCGTCGCGCCAGCGCTTCTCGAGCGTGGAGGACGCAATGGGCGACGCGTGCACGATCTCCCGCCCGCGCTCGAGCACGACGGCGTACGATTTCGGCCGGCCCGCGCAGGGCTCGTACCGCCGCTCGCGCACGGCCAGGTCGATGTACGCGCGCGTGCGCGGCTGCATGCCGGCCGCGTTGAGCACCATAACCAGTTTTTCCAGCGGGATCGACGTATCCCCGCCCAGATGCAGCAACATCTATGTCCCTATGCCTCCGTAATCGCGCCGCTTTGCACGCTGTACACGCGCATGCCGGCCGCTCCCGCTTCCGCAATCTCCTCCAGGTGCGTGCACGTAATGAACGTCTGGCACCCAGTGCACGCTTTAAGCAGCATGCGCTGCCGCTCGCGGTCAAGCTCCGAAAACACGTCGTCGAGCAGCAGGATAGGCGGCTCGCCGCGCGCCTTTCTAAGTATTTCCAATTCCGACAGTTTCAGGCTCAGCACAACCGTGCGCTGCTGCCCCTGCGAGCCGAACACGCGCACGTCCGCACCGTCGAGCAAAAGCTCCATGTCGTCGCGGTGCGGGCCCGCGCCCGTGCTGCCGCGGATAAAGTCGCGCTCCCGCTCCGAAATCAGCCGCCGCAGGATCGCGTCCCCGGCCGTCTCGCTTGGGTTCGGCACGACGCCCGGCCGGTACGCGGCCGAAAGCGTTTCCCTGCCGCCGGAGAGCGCGAGATGCTTCTCCCGCGCGAGCGCGGCAAGCTCCGTCATAAGCTCCGCGCGCGACGCCATGATCGACGCGCCGAGCCTAGCCAGCTGCTCCTCCCACGGCTCCAGCGCGCAGCAGGGCGGCCGGTCGGCCTGCCGCAGCAGCGCGTTTCGCTGCCGGAGCGCAAGGTTGTACTGCTGGAGCTGGTAGTAGTAAGCGGGCTTTTGCTGCGACAGCTCCATGTCCAAAAACCGTCTGCGCTCGCCCGGCCCGTCCTTGACGAGCGCCATGTCCTCGGGCGCGAACAGCACCGCGTTGAGGCAGCCCATCAGCTCGCCCGAGCGAGAGAGCTGCGTGCCGTCGACGCTGATGCGCTTCCTGTCGCCGCGCAGTATCCGGACCGCCACGTCGCGCGTGCCGCCGGCGGTGGTCAGCACAAGCCCGACGAACGCCGCGTCCGCACCAGTATTGATCAGCTCCGCGTCGCGCGGCGTGCGGTGGCTACGCCCAAGCGCGCACAGAAAAACCGCTTCCAGCACGTTCGTTTTGCCCGCGGCGTTTTCGCCGACGAGCACGTTCAGCCCCGGGGCGGGCGCGATCCGGGCCGACGCGTAATTGCGGAAACCCTGTAGCCGGACCTCGGTGATCTGCATCCTGCTCCCCCAATCGTAAACCATATTAGTATACCATAGATCGGGCGCGCTGTATATATATTTTAGAAGAAAGGGAGGATCTTGTTTTATCCGGGCCGAGGATTTATGCAAAAAAAACGCGCGCCGCGGCAGGGGGCGCCGCCGGCGCGGGGATTGGCTAAACATGGGCTTAGCGGGAATCAGGAACGGACAAAACACAAAAAGAAGCGGGCGAATGCAAGCATCCGCCCGTCTCTTTTTTGAAGGATTTCCGTTTCCGTCACTTGGCTAAGTACGAACCGCAAAGCGTCTCGTGGCTATCGCCAGTGTGGCAGTCGCAACAGGGCTTGACCTGAATTTGGGGTAAATCGCATTCATGGCCCTGCTTGTTGAAGCGACAGCTGGTCACTTCGCAACCGATGGATTGCATCCCACGATTGTCGTTCATGGTACTGTTCCTCCTTCGACCGCATCTCCAAACCAAGGCGGTTGAGAATCGGCGCGCCGCCTACATGCGCTTCTCCTCTGGTTCGAATCTGCGCGTTCCCGTCGTCCGTAAACTCGGAGCGGGAGACCCGTCCCGCGTCTCATCTGACGGTACTGTTATTGTGCGCCGGCCGCAACGGAATATTCGGCCGAAGGATTACCAGTTTTTAGGAAATTTACCGCCGCCGCGCGCGGTTGGCCAGCGACAGGAGACGAAGGAACGTGATCAGCGCCGCAAGCGCCGCATACACGTACGTCATGGCCGCCGCATTGAGCACCTTCCTGGCCCCGTCCGCTTCCTCGTAGCTGATATAGTTGCCTTCCTCGAGCATGCGCAGCGCGCGGCCCGACGCGTTGAACTCCACCGGCAGCGTGACCACCTGGAACAGGAGCATCGCGCCGAAGAGCACCACGCCGACCATCGCGAGCGTGCCGTTGCCGAAGAACAGGCCCGCCAGCACGATCCACGGCGCGGCCTGCGAGCCGATCGCCGCGACCGGCAGCACCGCGTTGCGCAGCCGGATCGGGAAATATCCCTCCTGGTACTGCATCACGTGGCCGATCTCGTGCGCCGCGACCGCGACCGCCGCGATCGACGGCGAGCCGTACACCTGGTCCGACAAGCCCACGATGCCGGTCTTTGGGTTAAAGTGGTCCGTCAGCGTGCCCGATACCTGCGTCAGCTCCACGCCGCTGTCATGCCGCGTCAATAGCTCGCGCGCAACTTCGCTGGCGGGGATGCCCCTTTCCGTCGGCATCTCCGCGTACCGCGCGAACGTCCGCTGCACCTTACCCTGCGCGAACATGGACAGAACCATGACGAGCAGCAACAAAATCATATAAAATCCGTCGTTCATATCCGTATTATAGCATGCCCGCGTATTCCGCCGCCATGGCGCCGCACGATTTTTTCATTTTTTTCACCAAGCGCGGGAAAATATGTTATACTAGCTTGAAATTCTAGGGAAACAGCGAGGTTTTCTCCATTATGACGAAACTCCGGGACGTGCAGGCGGCGCCTGCCAAATTCGAGGGCGAAATTTCGGTCTGCGGCTGGGTCCGCACGTTTCGCGAGGGCAAGACGCTCGGCTTTATCGAGCTTGTCGACGGCTCGTGCTTTACGCCGGTGCAGGTCGTCTACCCGCGCGACGAGCGAAACTTCGGCGCGCTCCTCTCGACCGGCTGCGCGATCTCGGTTTTAGGCAAGCTCGTCTTAACCCCCGACGCGCCGCAGCCGTTTGAGATCGCGGCCGACAATATCTTGCTCGAGGGCGCCTGCCCGCCGGATTATCCGCTGCAGAAGAAGCGCCACACGCTGGAGTACCTGCGCTCGATCCAGCACCTTCGCCCGCGCGCGAACACGTTCCAGGCCACGTTCCGCGTGCGCAGCGTGCTCGCCGCCGCCGTGCACGAGTTCTTCCAGGAGCGCGGCTTCGTCTATGTGCACACGCCGATTTTGACCGGCTCGGACTGCGAGGGCGCGGGCGAGACGTTCCAGGTTACGACGCTGCCGCTGATAGACCCCCCGAAAACGCCGTCGGGCGAGATCGATTATGCGCAGGACTTTTTCGCTAAGCCCGTCAACCTCACCGTGTCCGGCCAGCTCTACGGCGAGGCCTTCGCGCTCGCCTTCGGGGACATCTACACGTTCGGGCCGACGTTCCGCGCCGAGAACAGCTTCACCGCGCGCCACGCCGCCGAGTTCTGGATGATCGAGCCCGAGATGGCGTTCTGCGACCTTTCCGGCGACCTCGACATCGCCGAGGCCATGGTTAAGTCGATCATCTCCGCCGTGCTGGCCCGCTGCCCCGCCGAGATGGCGTTCTTCAACAAGTTCGTCGATCCCGGCCTCCTCGAGCGCCTCGACAACGTCGTCAGGAACGATTTTGTGCGCATCAGCTACACCGATGCCGTGGAGAAGCTGCGCGCGTCCGGCGCGGACTTTAAGTACCCCGTCGAGTGGGGCCTCGAGCTGCAGACCGAGCACGAGCGCTACCTCACCGAGCGGGTCTTCGGCCGCCCCGTGTTCGTGACCGATTACCCCAAGGACGTCAAGGCGTTCTATATGCGTCTAAACGACGACGGCAAGACCGTCGCCGCCTCCGACCTGCTCGTGCCCGGCGTCGGCGAGATCATCGGCGGTAGCCAGCGCGAGGAACGCTACGACGTGCTCCTTGCCCGCATCAACGAGCGCAACATGGACATGAGCCAGTACAGCTGGTATCTTGACCTTAGGCGCTACGGCGGCGTCAAGCACGCCGGCTTCGGCCTCGGCTTTGAACGCATGCTCATGTACGTCACCGGCATGGCCAACATCCGCGACGTGCTGCCGTTCCCGCGGACGACCGCGAGCTTGGAGATGTAGGGTTTCTTTATCAAACGTTCTTTTTGCAGGGGCGCCGCCCCTGCACCCCGCCAAAGGGCCGACGGCCCTTTGGAAACCCTATAAGCCGGACACGGTGCTTGTCGCCCTTTGCTTATTCACTTAAATCAAACCTAAAAAGCAGCCCGCAAGGCTGCTTTTTAATTGGGTTTTCAAATGCCATCGAATTTGCGATCTCACGCAGTTTAGCGGAGTTTCCTTCCCCCCTTTGGCAGGGGTTTGGGGACGGAGTCCCCCAACGCATCTTCGTTCCCCTCGTCCCCCGTTCTCCCGTCCCTATTCCATATCCCCAGCCCGCTTCGTCTCGTGTTCCGAGCGGTACCGGAGCAGCCGCAGCTCGTAGTTGCGCTTGTCAGCCTTGACGATCGTATCGAGCATCATGCCGCAGGTAAACGACAGGAGCGCCATGATCTCGAGGGCGCTGGCGAGAATGGCGAGGGGGACGTGCTTGATGAACGCGGTGCGCGCGAACTCGACGAGCACGGGGACGCCGGCGGCGAGGCCGAGCAGGAAGAACAGGAACGCGAGGAGCGAGAAGAACGTAAACGGGCGGTAATCCTTGAATATTGTGAACAGCGTTTTCATCACGCGCGCGCCGTCCTTGACGGTATTGAGTTTGGAGAAGCTGCCCTCGGGCCGGTCGCGGTAATCGATCTCGACCTGTTCAACGGCAAAGCGCTTGTCAAGCGCGTGCAGGGTCAGCTCGGTCTCGATCTCGAAGCCGCCGGACATGACGGGGAAGTTCTTGACGAACCGCTTCGAGAACGCGCGGTACCCGCTCATCACGTCCGTGATATTCGCGTGAAAGAGCGCGTTGATGCAGCCGCGCACGAGGCCGTTGCCGAAATTGTGGAACGCGCGCTTGTTCTCGGCGCCGTAGGTGCCGTTCGAGAGACGGTCGCCGACGACCATGTCCGCGCGGCCGTCGAGCACGGGCCCAACGAGCGCTTCTGCGGCTTCGGCGGGGTAGGTATCGTCGCCGTCGACCATGAGGAACGCGTCGGCGTCGATCTCGGCGAACATCGTGCGCACGACGTAGCCCTTGCCCTGCTGGCGCTCCGGCCGCACGATCGCGCCGGCGTCCTTGGCCAGGGCCGCGGTGCCGTCGGTCGAGTTGTTGTCGTAGACGTAGATGTCCGCGTCCGGCAGCGACTGCCTAAACGCGGTCACGACGCGCTCTACGGTCAGCGCCTCGTTGTAGCACGGGATCAGTACGGCAACCTTCATGCTTGTCCCTCCTGTCGTTTGGCGTAATAGGAATACACGGCGAAGAAAACGGCGTACTCCAGATTCGGAAACACATACCGCACTTCCTGCGCGGGCATCGAGATCAGCATGCCGGCCGACACCGCAAACACCGGCAGTATGGCGATGAGGTCGGAAACGCGCTTCTTCCGGATCAGCACGACGCAGCAGAGCACAAGGGCGAAATTGGCAAAGCCGCCGCGCCACAGGACGCTGTGCAACACGGGCATGCCGTACAGAAACTCGGCATAGCGGTTGGAGAGCGCCGTAAACCCGTTAAAAACCGTGTCCTCCGGCACGTCCTCGCTGCTGTTTAGCGCCGGATACCACAGATAGCTGCGGTCATACCCGTCCGCGGGGGTCGTCATCTCCCACATCAGGGAATTCTGGTCAAAAAACGCCTCGAGGTATACGTTCGGAAACCGCACAAGAAACCTGGCGTTTAAACGCAGCAGCGCGCCCCCAAGCCGCTTTTGCGAGACCTTTTCCACGTCCGCGCCGATTTTGCCGTAGGTGCGCGAGATGGAATCGGAATGATAGTGCTGATAGCACTCCGCCCAGCGCTCGACCGGCATGACCTCCTCCATAACCGCGCGGTCCTCCGGCGGGATCGCAACGCCGCTCTTTGCGACCGCGCCGATCATCTGCATCGGTATGCTGTAAGCGATGTAATACGGATTGTGCCGCGCGTCCGGCAGCGCGCGGAAAACGAGGTTCAGCGCGAGAAACCCGGCCAGCGCGATTCCGGCGGCAACAATGGCGCCGAGCGCGGCGCGCTTTTTCCGCCATTGCCGGAAAAACAGCACGGGCAGGGTGACAAGCACCGGAAGAAAGCCCGCGTGGCGCAGTACGCTGACAAAAAAGCCGGCAACGCCGAGCAGCGCCCAGTCGCGCTTTCTCACCCGCTCCGCGGAGACAATCCGCAGCACGCACAGCCCGAACAGCAGCAGCGCCATCGAGAACGCGACGTCCTTGATCATGACCATGACGAAAAACGTCGGCACGAACGTGGCGATCACAGCCGCGATGTACGCGCGGCAGGCGCGCCTGCCCAGGCCGTTTTTGTGCAGAACGCGCAGCGCATAGTTGTTGACAAGCACCCAAGCCGCCGCCTGCACCAGATTGATAAACAGCTTTGACGGCAGGAGCGCGTACAGCATGCGCACAAGCGCCAGATAGCCGATCGTATGCCACTCGTCCCAGAGGCCGCTCCTGGCAAAATACCAGATCGTCGGCGCGTCCCCGATGTTCATGGACGGGTAGGCCGACAGCACGCAGATCAGGCTGACCGCGGCAAGCGGGAGCACCGCGCGGTACAGCCCGCCCGGATGGATCCGCAGCGGTTCCGGGCCGCTCGCGGCGGACGCGTCCGCGCCGCGCGGTCCGGCGATGAAAAACCGCAGCGTCCACAGAACGCCGACGAACGCCGCGCCGATACAGGCGGCCGGATACCCCATCCGGTTCCAAAGCAGGAAGGCCCTGCGCACGATAAGCGCCGCGCCCGTTTTGTCCGAAAGCACCGCTTCCGTAAGGAGCGGGCTTCTCAAAAACTCCTCCGCCGAGAGCAGGCAGAAGAACAGCGCCGTCAGCGCTGCCGCGGCCAAAACCAGACCGCGGTCCGGTGAACCCTTGCCGCCGCGCACGGAAAACGGTCCGCCCAGCAGCAGGATCGCCGCCCCCGCCAGCAGCGGGAGCAGCGTCATCCAGTTCGCCTGCGCAATCCAATCGTTCCGCGCGCAAAGCAGCAGAAACGCCGCGAGCAAAAAAAACGTGCCCGCAAGAACCTGCGCCGGGGCCGCGGCATGCCGGTTTTTGGCCGAATTGCTCGTGTCCATAGGGAAATTATACCACCGGCCGGGATATGAAACAATATCGCGGGCCGCATCGGATCCGGCTCCCCGTCCGCGCGCCGCTGCGCTTTGCGGCGCTTGACCGGTCCGCAGCGCTTTGCGGCTCCAGGGCGTTACAAAACTTGGCTGATCTGCCTCGCTTTGCGGCGCAAGCCGCGCGGCGCCCGCTTTGGCAAAATGCGGTCCGGGCGTGCGACGTAGTTCCGGCATTCAAGCGCAAGGTTCTGTCCGCGCGCGCCCGCGGCTTGCTTGACCGGTCCGCAGCGCTTTGCGGCCCCCGCCTCATCTTAACGGACAATGCAACCGTCCCGCGCGATATGCGCCGCCGAGGACGGCACGGCCCTTTGCGGCTCCCCCGCCCTCAGTACTCCACGCCTTGGCGTGCCGGAGCCTTCTTCGTCTCGTACGGGTGACGGACGCACTTCATCTCGGTGATGTAGTCCGCCTTTTCGACAAGGTTCGGCCACGGGTTGCGGCCCGTGATCACCAGCTCCGCGCCGCCGTGGTCGTCGAGCAGCGCGTCCGCCGCCGCGCGGTCGATCACGTTCTCGCCGTACGCCGACGCCAATTCATCCAGCACAATTAAAAATACGTTGCCCGCCTTCGCCCGCTCCGCCGCGTAAGCCAAATGCTTGTTGTGCTCCTGCGTCAGCTTCGCCTTCTCCTCATTCGTCATCCGGAACACAAACCCATGCTTGTACGAATTCTGAACATACTCAATATTCGGCACGGCCGCAAGCGTCCTCGCCTCGCCCTCCGTACCGCACTTCATAAACTGCACGATCAGCACGCGATTATCGTCATATCCCGCCGCGCGCGCCGCCAGCCCCATCGCCGCCGTCGTCTTGCCCTTGCCGTCGCCCGTATACAGATGGATCATCGCTTTTGCCTCCGTCGGTTGGTACTCTCTGCATTATACCCGGTATTTCGCGTTCTGGAAAGGGTGGGAACGGGAGGACGGGGGACGGAAGATGGAAAGCGAATGGTACGTTGGGGACGCCGTCCCCAAACCCCAGCCAAAGGGGGGAAACCCCCATTTGAAAACCAGCCAAAAAACCGTTGAACAGTCTGAGGTGCCAAAGAGCCTTCGGCCCTTTGACAGGGATTTGTGGGCTCCGCCCTCAACGCTCTCCTCTCGCAGGGGCTTTGCCCCTGCACCCCACCAAAGGGGGAAACCCCCTTTAGAAACCCAGCGAAAAACCGTTGAACAGTTTGGTTTCCCAAAGGGCCTTCGGCCCTTTGGCGGGTGTTTGAGGGCGGAGCCCTCAACGTTCTCGCGTCCCCTAGTCCCTTCGTTCCTCGTCCCTCGTTTCCTCCGCTCCCCTCCCAAAAACACACCGGGGCCGCGCAGAGCGCGGCCCCAGCCAACGTTTCCCGTGTTCTTTCCCGTTACAGCTCCAAAAACGCCTGGCGCGCCTTGGCGTCCTTTTCGAGCTTAATGAGCGCCTCGCGCGGGTCCTTGACCTTGGCGAGGAAGATCATGGCGGCGATGACGTACGGCTTATACGAGGCCTGCTTATAGAGCGGATCGCGATAGCGGTCGAAGACGGTGGCGGCGACCTCGCCCTCGTCGCAGGAAATGCCCGTAATGTCGGCGGGCAGGCAGTGCAGGTAGAGCGCCTTGCCGCCCTTTGTGCGCTTCATCATGTCCTCGGTGCACTCCCAGTCCTTGTGGGCGGCGTTCTGGGCGAGCAGCCGCTTCTCGAGGGCCTTAATGCCGTCGAAGTCGGATTTGCCGTAGAGGTCGGTGCGCTCCTGCATGGCGGCAAACGGCGCCCAGCTCTTGGGGTAGACGATGTCCGCGCCGTCGAAGGCGACCTTCATATCGTTGCCGACGGTGAGCGAGCCGCCGCTCTCTTGAGATTGGCGTTTTGCGACGTCGACGACGTCGCCCATGACCTCGTAGCCCTCGGGGTAAGCGAGCGACACGTCCATGCCGAAGCGCGTGAACAGCCCGATCACGCCCTGGGGCACGGAGAGCGGCTTGCCGTAGCTGGGCGAATAGGCCCAGGTCATAGCCACTTTTTTGCCGCGCAGGTTCTCGACGCCGCCGAACGTGTGGATCACGTGCAGAAGGTCGGCCATGGACTGCGTGGGGTGGTCGATGTCGCACTGCAGGTTGACGAGCGTGGGCTTCTGCTCGAGCACGCCGGCCTTGTGGCCATCGGTGACGGCCTCGACGACGCTGTGCATGTACGCGTTGCCCTTGCCGATGTACATGTCGTCGCGGATGCCGATCACGTCGGCCATGAACGAGATCATGTTCGCGGTCTCGCGCACCGTCTCGCCGTGCGCGACCTGGCTCTTGCCCTCGTCGAAGTCCTGGACCTCGAGGCCGAGCAGGTTGCAGGCCGACGCGAACGAGAAGCGCGTGCGCGTGCTGTTGTCCCGGAACAGCGAGATGCCGAGGCCGGAGTCGAAAATCTTCGTCGAGATATTGCGCTCGCGCAGGTGCCGCAGCGCGTCGGCCACGGTCAGGACCGCGTCGAGCTCGTCGCGCGTCTTCTCCCAGGTCAGGAAAAAGTCGCCCTCGTACATATTCTTATAGTCCAGGCCCTTGAGGATGTCGGTGTACTGCTTGACGGATTTCATATGCTCACGCTCCTGCAAAATTTTATTTGACGTAGAGTGCGGGTACGGCGGCGTAGACGGCGGCGCATTTGACGAGGTCGGCCTTCCATGTCCTCTCGTTGGGCGCGTGCGCCTGCGCTTCGGCGCCGGGTCCGAGGCCCACGCACGGGATGCCGTAGCGGCCCTGGATGGAGACGCAGTTGGTCGAGAACGTCCACTTGTCGATCTTGGGCTCGCCGTACATGCCGCGGTAAGCGTTTGCGACGGCCTGCACGTGCGCGGCGTTCTCGGGATTGACCCAGGTCGGGAAATAGCAGTCCGTCTCGAACACCTCGCCGGTCCACGACGGCCGGTCGTAGCGGTACATCGTGACCTCGGCGTTATACTTTTTGCACGCGGGCAGCGCGCGGATCTCGTCGAGGCAGGACTCGAACGTCTCGCCCGCGGTCATGCGGCGGTCGAGCGACACGGCGCACATGTCGGCCACGGCGCAGCGCGACGGGCTGTTGTAGAATATCTGCGACACGGTGACGGAGCCGCGGCCCAAAAAGCGCGCCTCCTGCCACTTCCCGTTGTACTTCGGGTCGAGCATCTTAACGAGGCCCTTGATCTTGGTGCCGTCGGCCGCGTCGTTCTCGTGCAGCTCACGCACCTCCTGCAGGATGTCCGCCATCTTGTAGATCGCGTTGTCGCCGCGCTCCGGCGCGGAGCCGTGGCACGACACGCCGCGCACCTCGACGCGGATCTCCATGCGGCCGCGGTGGCCGCGGTAGATGTTGTTGTCGGTCGGCTCCGTGGACACGACGAACTCCGGGCGCACGCCGTCCTTTTCGACGATGTACTGCCAGCACATGCCGTCGCAGTCCTCCTCCTGCACCGTGCCCGTGACGAGCACCGTCACGTCGTCCGGAACGAGGCCGAGGTCCATCATGATCTTCGCGCCGTACACGGCCGATACGATGCCGCCGAGCTGGTCGCTCGTGCCGCGGCCGCCGATCTCCGTGTCCGTCTCGTAGCCTTCGTACGGGTCGAATGTCCAGTTGGCCAGCTCGCCCAGGCCCACGGTGTCGATGTGCGCGTCAAACGCGAGGATGCGCTTGCCGGTCCCGACATAGCCCAAAACGTTCCCCAGGCCGTCGATCTCGACGCGGGCAAAGCCGAGCTTCTGCATCTCCTCCGCAATGCGCTTGACCACGCCCTCCTCGCCGCAGCTCTCGCCGGGGATTCTGACCAGGTCGCGCAGAAACTTCGTCATGTCGGGCAGGTACCGCTCGGATGCCGCCTTAATGCGCTGAAAATCCATATCGTTCCGTCCTTTCCTTCTATAAAAAACGAATCAACTGTCCTCTTTTTTCGCGTCGATATAGGAATACAATGTGTATTTGCTGATGCCGAAATACTTCGACACCTTGTCGCCGCTCTTGGTCACGAGGAACGCGCCCGCGCGGCTTAGGAACTGGATCGCCTCGATCTTGTCCTCCTTGGTCATCATCGCCACGGGCTTGCCGACGCGCTCCACGCTCTGCGTGATCAGGTCGTCGAGCAGGTCGTTCACGTTCTGCGGGATGCGGTCCGGCGCCTTCTCCTGCGACTTGTGGTTGAGCAGCGCGTCCACCGCGCGCTCCGCCATGAGCAGCTCCGTGATGTCGTAGTTGATCGCCAGCACGCCGTCGATGCGGCCGCTCCCGTCCCTTAGGTAGATCGTGCTCGACTTGAGGATCCGCCCGTCGCGCGTCCGCGTCAGGTACCCGAGCGCGTCCACGAGCGTCGGGTCGTCCCTGCGCGCCAGCGCCTCCAGCACGACCTTCGACGCGCCGCCGCCCGCCGTTCTATGCGAGACGTGGCCGTTCTCAATCGCGGCGATCGTATGCTCCGTGTCCTCGCCCGTCAAATCGTGCACCACGACCTCGCAGCTCTCGCCGAACTGCGCCGCAATCGCCGACGCCAGGCGTTTCAATAAATCCAGATCCATGCGCGTCAGATCCCTTCCTCTAAAATATAGCAGAACGCAAACAAAATACAAGTGGTTTTTGAAAAATATTTTTCATGCCTAAAATATTTTTTTCCCGGCGGGGTTTTCACCGCGCGCGGCGGGGTTAATTTTGATATTGTATCATATTGCGATTGCTCATTTCAAAAAAATCGGATAGAATACTGCTGTGCCAACCAAAATTTATCGAGAAGGCGGTGCAAGTAGTATGTGCGCAGAAGAACGGGATCTTGTGACATTTTCCGACGATGACGGAAACGAGTTTGAGCTGGAGGTCGTCGATTACTTTGATTACGAGGGCCAGGAGTACGCGGTCCTGATCGACCCCGAGACCGTCCCCGACGACGAGGATGAGGAAGCCGAGGCCGAGGTTTACATCATGAAGGTCGTCGTCGACGGCGACTTCGAGGAGTTCCTGCCGGCCGATGAGGATAAGATGGAGGCCCTCTCCGCCATCGTCGAGGAGCGGCTCGCCAACCTCGACCTCGATCACGACCACTGCGGCTGCGGCTGCGGCGGGCACGACGACGAGGATGACGACGAGGACGACGAGGACGAGGACGACGATTGCTGCTGCTGCGGTGACGACGACGATGAGGATGGCTGCGGCTGCGGCTGCGACAAAGAATAACTTGGCACACGCACGAAGCGCCGGTGAATCCGGCGCTTCTTTTTTCGGAGGGAAGCGGAGAGTTGGTGGCAGCGGCCAGAGGCTTTTCGCAGGGGCGCCGCCCCTGCAACCCCGCCAAAGGGGGAAACCCCCTTTGAAAACCCGCAGGAAATATGCGAGATAATTTGGGGTTCCAAAGAGGGCCGAAGCTGAGCGCCGCCTGTGGCGGATAAAGCGAGGCGCAGGCCTCGTGAGCAAGGGAGCCCAGGCCCATAGGGGCGTGCGCGACTATTGCGAACTGTGGGCGCGAAGCGGAGCTTTCATCGTCTTCTTTCGCAGGGGCTCGCCCCTGCAACCCCGCCAAAGGGGAACCCCCTTTGGAAACCCAACGAAACGCATGTTTTTTAAGGCCATTCCTATCTTTTGCTTCTTTTCTTTAAGAAAAGAAGCAGGGGCTTGGGGACGGCGTCCCCAACGTTCCCGTTTCCCGTTTCCCGTTCCCTGTTCTCCGTTCCCCGTTCTCCGTTCCCCGTTCTCCTTTCCCGCACGCCTCCACAAATTTTTACTTTCCCGCATAATATTACTTGACACACTATACTATGCGTTGTATAGTATCTTGCGAAAGGGGGCGGATGCATGGATGCCCAGTTGAAACACGGGCTGCTTGAGGCGGTGGTGCTGGCGTCGCTGCGCGGCGGCGAGTCGTACGGGTACCGGATCATCAAGGACCTGCCGCCGGGGATGGAGCTGTCCGAGAGCACGCTGTACCCGATTTTGAAGCGCTTGGAGGCGGGGGCGCTCGTGTCGAGCCGCACCTGCGAGCACAACGGGCGGCTGCGCAGGTATTACGCGATCACGGACGCGGGAAAACGGCGCATCGAGGATTTTTTAACGGAGTGGAAGGCCGTGACGGACGTGTACGAATTTATTCGCGGGGGGAAACGCCATGAACAGGAGTGAATATCTTGCGGCTCT
>CAZIRB010000038.1:0-18567 GCA_964541695.1 uncultured Oscillospiraceae bacterium | reverse complement strand
AGCCCGGCGCCGATGACGCCGTCGCCGCGGTGCAGGATCGGGAAGCCGCCGCGCGCGTAATCCACGCCTCGCAAAATAAAGCCAAGCAACAGCCGCATGACGAGGAAAATCAGAAGGAGCGAGAGGATGTTGACGACCACGCAGACGATGGTCTGGTTGAAGTAATCGCCGAGCGTCGTCACGCCGTCCCTGGAGAACGCCTCGGTCGCGATGTTGCGCGCGACGCACTTGCCCATCGGCAGCGGCATGTCGGCGTTGTCGATGATGAGGTTGAGCTGCTCGACGGAGACCGACGAGATCGGCGTGCGGGTGAGCTCCACGTCGGTCGCGGCGACGTACTCCGCGCCCTCGGTGTAATAGAGCATCATCGTGTACAGGTCCTGCTGGGACTGGATGCCGGCCGACAGGATCGGCACGCAGATCAGGCCGACAACCCAGGCCAGTACCGTCGCGCCGATGCCGAGCACGGTGTTGACGAACCCGCGGTAATAGCCGCCGAGCACGCAGATGGCCAGTATCAGCAGGATCATGATATCGGCGAAGTTCATGCGCTTGTCCCCTCTCCTCTCCCGAAAACTGCCGTATCGCGGCGCGCGGCTACTTGATCGTCGCTAGGTAATATATGCCGTTCGACGCGAGCATTATCACCTTTTCGGTCAGCTTGACCGCCGCCTCCGCGGGCTTTTCGAGCGTCGCGGTCAGGGAAAGTTTTCCCTTGAGCGTGTAGGTGTAAACATTCTGCTGTGACACGACGACGAGCTTGCCGTTCATCATATAGGCGGCCACGCCCTCGGTCGGCAGCTGCAAAAACGTCTCCGCGGGCTTCGGGTCCGCGCCCTCGGCCAGGGTGAGCATCTTGACCGAGTGCATGTCCCCGCCGCGCGGCGTCATGAGAAACGTCGGCGTGCCGGAGTAGGTATAGTCGATCACGCGGTAGCCGTACACCGTCGTGCGGTAGATCTCCTTGTTGCCGTTGTGCGTATAGCGGATGATCTGGTTCGTGCCGACGACGAACATGCTGTCGGGCGTGATGTAGATGCCGTCGATCAATTGGTTCTGAATCTGCATCACGCCGCTGTTGGCCTTCTTGGCCACGTCGTAGGTCGTGATCGTCGTGGTCGGCGTGCCCGCGGTGATGCTGAGCGTCTCGATCCAGAGCATCTCGCCGATCACCTTGTAGAAGCCGAAATCGACGATGTACTGGTCCGCGTCGAACTGCAATTGATCGGTCTGCTCGCCGTCGGCGGTCAGCACGAGGATCGTCTGGCCGCCCGCCGCGTCCTGCTGCAGCACGGCCACGTGCGCTTCGCCGCACTCGAGCGCGAGCACCTTGCCCGCAAACTGCAGCGGCTTCTTCTTGCCGATCACCTGCATGGACACGTCGTTGTACACGGCGGTGAGCGCCGCGCTGCCGGCCATGCGGATGTCCGAGGCGCCCGTGCCGTAGGTGTAGTTCTTCTTCTGGTCGGTCAGATGATAAAAATGGATCTTCCCGTCCGTCTGATAGAGGATGCCGTCGCCGGTGTTCTGGTACGTGTCGGCCGTCGCGATGGGCGTTTCGGACATCGACACGGTCTTGGCGCGCTGGTTGAATATCATCGAATAGACGCCGACCGCGCCCGCGAACAAAAACAGCACCACGATCGAGAACACGAGCGGTCTCGACGAGCTGCGCTTCTTCTTTTTTCGGCTTTTTGCGGGCGCGCCCGGCACGCTTTTGCGCGCGCGCGCCACTTCGGGTTCGTACATATCGAAAAAATTCCTTGTCAAATGCAGTCTAGCAACGATTGCTCGCCGTGTAAAGGAAACGATTTGTAATCATTTCGTGGCGCGCGCTTGCCGTTACGGCGTCGGCCCCGGCCGCGGCACCATCACGTGTATGGCCGCGGGCACGACCTCGAACGTCACCGGCGTAACCGACACGGCCTCGCCGTCGGTCTCGACGCGCGAGACGGGCTCGCACACGGCGGTCAGGCGCTTCGCCTTAAAATACGTGATGTACGGCAGGCCCAGGTGGTTGCCCTTCATAAACTTCGGCAAAAGCCGCAGGAGCGTGAGCTTGTTTACGTCGTGCGCGACGCACACGTCGAGCGCGCCGTCGAACGGGTCGGCGGTGGGGGCCACGCACATGCCGCCGCCGAAATGCGTGCCGTTGGCTACAGCCAGCAGCAGCACGTTCTTGTCGAACGCGCCTTCGTCGGTCTCGATGTGCGTTTTGCGCAGCTTTAAGCCCTTGATGGCGGCCAGCAGCGCGCGCAGGTACGCGAGCGAGCCGTTCCTGTACTTTTTCTTGTAGATCTCCGTGTAGTCCAGCACGTCGACGTCGAAGCCGAACCCCGCGACGTTAAAGAACAGCTCGCCGTTGGCCCGGCCCGCGTCCATGCGCCTTTTCATGCCGGACAGCGCCACGTCGAGCGCGGAAAGCGGGTCGCGCGGGATATGAAGCGGCCGCGCCAGGTCGTTGCCCGTGCCAGACGGAATGATGCCGAGCGGCACGTCGGAGCCGATCAGCACGCCCGCGATCTCGCGCACCGTGCCGTCGCCGCCGACCGCGAGAACCAGCTCGTGCCCGTCAATCAGCGCCTGTTTGGCAAGCTCGACGGCGTGCCCCGCGTACATGCTCTCGGCCTGCGAATAGGAGATACCCAGTTCCCGAATCCGCGCGTCCAGCAGCGAAAACGTCCTTGCGCCCCCGCCGTTGCCCGCGATCGGGTTCCAAATGACATGTATGCGAGACACCTTACCCATCCCCCGTATTTCAGAGATTCTAAAAAGTGAGTATATCATACTCGCCGCATATTTGCAAAACGAAACGGATTCCTATGCTTGCCATCGAAAAAGCGCGGGGACGCGGTCCGGGTTCCCCCCGCGCGCCCCCGCGCCCGCCGTGCGGCGCGCCGCCGCCCTAGGCTAAGCCCCGGGGTACTGCTGCTGCAGATAGAGAAAGTTCAGCGAGCCCACGATGCCGAGTATGCCGTTGCGCAGCGCCCGGCTCCCCGCGTCGCCGCCGCCGTAGAGTTTGCCGCGCTCCTCGGCGGACAGCGAGGACAGGTACGCCTCGACGTCCTCGGCCGAGGACAATCCGCCCGCGGTCTCGGTCAGCCTGGAGTACGGGCTGCCCGCGCTGGCCGATTTATATGCCGTAAACAGCGTCAGCGCCGCGCCGTAGGCCTGCATGTACGCCTCGTGCTCGCGCTCGCTGTTAGTTAGGTCCGCGTTGAGCGCGCGCTCCTTCTCCGTGTCCAGCGCCTCGGAGAGGTGCTTGGCCAGCTGCGCCGCGTAGTCCGTCTCGTAGCCGGCTATGTCTTCGGCCTCGGCCTCGCTCTGCCTGCCCTTTACGTCGGTCACATAGGTCGAGCCGCCCATGCCGCGCGAGATCGCGTCCGCGTCGAGCTCGGCGCGGTACTGCTCCGTCAGCTTTTTCCGCTGGGCGATCGCCTGCTCGTACGCCGGGCGCAGCCATGACACGATCTGCTCGCGCAGCGCGGCCTCGGACTGCGCCTCGTAGACGACCTTCTGCGGATTTGCGGCGCTGTACAGGCTGTTTGCGTAGCTGTACACGAGGTCCTCGTCGTATACCGCCGGCGCGGGCGCGCTCTGCTTTGGCGAGCTGTCCTTCTTGCCCGCGCCCGATTTCTTTTTCGTAGTGGTTCCGGTCAGCGCTTTGAGCCAGCCGGTGTTCCCGACGACGGGGATCACCGACGTGCCCGCGATTTTTGCCGTCATATCCTGCCTCCGTTCATTCGCTCTGCTGCCCCAGGTACTGCTCGATCTCGAGCAGCTTCTGGAACAGGATGTCCAGGTTTTGGTTGAGGTTCACCTCGTTCTGCGCCACGAGTGCGTCATATTCGTCGCGGCCCGTGTCCTTTGCGGCCATGCGCGCAAGGTATATGGGAAACAGCGGCATGATTCCGCCCGACCGATACGCCATACCCGTCCCCCTCCTCACAGCACGCGCCGCTGCGCGTCGAGCAGCAGCTCCACGCCGCCCTCTACGGTAAAGCGCGAGCCGCCCTCGTTGCCGAGCCGCAGCCGGAACGCGCGCCCCTCGCCGGAGAGCGGCACCTCGAGGATGTCCGCCGTGCGCTCCGGCATCAGCTTCTCGGAAAACACCGTGCCCGCGGTCGTTTCGGCGGAAACCGCCAGGATCTTGCCCGCGCCGCGCAGGTACAGTTCCCGCAGCCGCTTGACCGAAGTCTTGTCGCCAAGGTCGGTCTCCGGCGTGTACCAGTGGGCGTCGACAGGCGCTCCCGCGTAGCTCTCCCCCTCGCCGAAGCGGCAGACATAGCCGTTCCCGTCGAGCAGGTACAGCCTGCCGCCCACGGCCGCAAAGTCTACGGCCGTAAAGCCGCGGCGGACCATGTAGCAAGCGCGCGAGAGGTCGTAGGTCAGCACGGCGTTGTTTTGGGTAGAGCCGCCCTCGCGCACGGCAAAGTACAGCCTGTCCGCCGACGCGGCGGAAACGCAGCGCGTCACGTCCGCGTTCTGTAAAAACGCGCGGATCTTGTCCGCGTCGAACATCCGCTTGACGCTCTGCCCGTCGAACAGGTACAGCCCCGCGCGCGTTAAGAAGTACAGCACGTCGCCGTAGCGCACGCAGGCCGTGTGCACGCAGGAATCCATCGCCGCGTTGACCGGCGTGATGCGGAAGTTCCCCGGCCGGTCGCCGAGCAGCCGGTAGAGCGAGTCGCGCTTGAACACCACGAGCTGGTTCGACAGCGCGAACAGGCCCGTGATCGGGTCCGAGTCCGCGCCGACCTCGACGAAGCCGCCGCCGACGTTCTCGCTCTCCGGCACGCCCGACCAGTCCTCGACGGTGCGGCCGTCTCCCGGCGCGCAGCTCCAGTACAGGCGGCTCGGGTGCAGCGCGTCGCCCGCGGCGAACAGCCGGTTGAAGTACAGCTCGAGCAGCGTCACCGGCGCGTCGGAGAGCTGCGCCGCCGAGCCGAACGGTTCTGCCGCTTCGCGCTGCCCGTCCCATTTATGCGCCTGTGAGAGGCCGTTAGCCAGCACAAGGTACTCCGCGCTCCCGATCTTGAGCTTCTGCGCGTCAAACAGCGCGGGCAGCGCGTGCGTTTCGGCAAACGCGGCCAGCGTCCGCCACTGCGTGTCGCCGTTTTTCAGCACGTACAGCCCGTTTTCGGCCGCGACGAGAAAGCCCGGCGCCGCGCTGTCGCCGAACGCGAACAGCCGCTTAGCCTTTTCCGGCGCGGGGAACGGCGCCTCGCTGTCATGCACGTAGCCCTTGGCTACGGCGAGCGCACCGCCCTCCGTGTCCATGTTGCACGCGTCCGGGCTCTCGCCCGCGGGCAGGCCGTTCTGCGACGCGCCCTGGTTGAGCCCGTAGAACGCTTCGATGCGGTACCGTATCAGCGCCATATCGTCCGCCCCCTCAGTACCGGTTCTCGATCGCGTAGCCGTCGAGCTCGCCGTGCCCCGCGCGGATGCCGCGCTTGACGGCGTAGTACAGCTCGAAGCACGCGCGCGCGGCGGCGATCGACGCGGAGTCGCCCATGGCGCGCTCCCGGCCCACGGCGTACAGGATCAGCGCGCTGTGGTACTGCCCGGGCAGGTCCGGCACGTCCGTGTCGATCGTCATGCCGTCCGGCATGTAGCGGTAGGTCACCTCGATATCGCCGTCGGAAAGATTCGGCACGTAGAGCACGCTCGTCTCGCCGCCGTAGTAGAACGGCCAGCGCCGGCCGTTCCTTGACAGCGCGAGCACCTTGACGCAGCGCTTCGGCAGACCCGAGAGCGCGAGCGCGCGGTTTGTCAGCGTAAGCGTGTCCGTCCGTTTCGGCGCATTCACCGCCGAGAGGTCGAACAGCGCGTCGTTTAGGTAGCGCGTCAGCTTGTCGCGCCAGGCCTCGATCGTCTGCGCGTCCGTGCCGCGGTCGAGCTGCTCGAGCGTGCCGCGGAGGAGTTCGAGCAATGTCATGCACGCCTCCCCCTCCCTATCCGATGCGCACGCCCGCGTCCTCGAACGCGCGCAGCTTCCTTTTGCTCACCTCGCGGACCTGGCGGCTCGCGGCGATCAGCTTTGCCAGACTCTCCGGCACGGACACCGGCGTCTCGGTGCGGATGCGGAAGAAATGCCCGTTGATGCCGCCCTCCCAATACGGCTCGCCGTGTTCCGCGCGCACGATGAGCGCGACCTTTTTCTCCTTCTTGAGCAGCCGCCCCGTCTCCGAGGCGATGTTGTCGATCTCCTGCTCGGTCATGTACTGCATGGTATTGCCCTCCCTGTTTTTTGCTGTGGTTTTCGGGAGCGCGGACCGCGCCGCGCCCCCGTTTTTTGCCTTGTCCCGCGCGTGTTACGCGCTGACCGCGTGCTCGATGCGCACGAGCCAAAGGTTATTCAGGATCGTGGCCGTATAGGCCGCGACCTTCGCGCCGATCGTGGCGCGCTGGTTCAGCGGGTCCGCCGTGCCGGCCGAGCCCACGGGCTTGATGATCGTCTGCAGCGCGCCGCTGCCGGACACGTCGATTACGCCGTACGCGTCCGCGCCGAACACGAGCGTGGCGTGCACCGGCATGCCCTTCTTATCCGCGTCGAGCGCGCCCGCGTCCTCGCTGTACACCTTCGTGCCCGCGGCAATGACCGGCGTGACGGGGGCCGAGAGCGTAATCGTCTTTGCCGCCTGGTCGCAGCTCTCGACGGTGTGCTCTACGGTACCGATCTTGATCTTCGCGCCGGACACGAGGTAGGCCGCGGCCTCGTCGGAGATTGCCGAAACGGTCACGACGCTGGTATTGTCCGTATGCGCCGTCACGGCCGTGTACACGCTCTGTGTGAACGTCTTGGCTTCCGTGCTCTCGACGAACACGACGCCAAACAGCCGCCCGATCTCGCCGGAATAGAGCTGCTCGGTGTTGCCGTACTTCGACGCGTCCTGCCAGAGCGTGTCGTTCTGCAAATCGAACGTCGCGTCCGGCGAGCAGATGCAGACAAAGTGGGGCTTTCGCGCGGAGCCGTCCTCCGCGGACGAGAACATGCGCGCCTTCGCCTTCTTGAGCGAGCGCACGGCCTTTCTAATCTCCGCGACCGTGAGCTTGTCGGCGCCGGTCAGCATAAGCCTGCTCGTCGCGCCGGACGCGTACTGCACGTTCGTGCCGCTGCACAGCTCGTCGCGCGTGACCCACTCGACCACGGTTCCGACCTGCTCGCCGAGCAGCTCCGCCGTGTCGTTGACCGTGTTGTCGAAGCAGGTCATCTCGTACAGGTCCGAAACCTCGACGTACGCGCCGTACTGCTTGACCGTAGCCTCGACGTGCGACTGCGCGAGGCTCTGCCCGTCCGGCGTGACGCCCTCCTCGAGCTCGAGCGCCTGCGTGTCGGGCGTGAACAGCTCGTACCGCCGAAACTCCACGCGCTTGCCGGAGTGCTTCGGGATGTCGCGCTTTTGGCCGAAGCTTGCGTGCACGAGCCGCGTCTTTGCGGTCTCGAGGAGCTTCCGGTCGTAGTACTCCTTGTTCGTGTAGGTGGATTGCGCCGTCGAAACGGTGGTGTTGATCGTATTGGGCATTCTGTTTCCTCCTTACGCAAATTACAGGACCACGCGCCGACCGTTTTTGGCGGCGCGCTTGTACTGCTGCTCAAGCTGCCGGAACTCCTCGCTCGACATGCCCCGGTAGTCGAGGCCCGGCTGCACCGCCACGCCCGCGCGCTGCGGCCGCGGCAGCGCGCCACGCTGACGCACCTCGTCGGTCACGCGCTGCCTGGCGCTTTGCTCGGCCTCCGCCGCCTTCTTCTCCGCGATATAGATGCGGACCGCGTACTCGACCGGTATCCCTTCACTAAGTATCAGCGCGGCAAGCGCCGGGTCGGCGAACGCGTGCTCCGCGTCGAAGCCCTCGGGCAGCTTCCCCGCGCGGTACAGCCGCACGATCTCGTCCGCGACGCTAGTTAGCAGCTCCTCGTCCGCGCCCGCCGGCACGCCTGCGTTCGGCGCGGCCGCCGCGGGGTTCCCGTTCTGGCCGGTCTTTTTGCCGGCCCTCCAGTTCTGTTCCATAGAATCCTCCTTATTCGCGTTTTTGCGCCGATACCGGCGCCATGCTCCCGCGCCGCTCGCGCAGTTCCTTGAGCACCTGCGCCTTGCCGTCGAACACCATAATCTGTACCGCCTCCTCGGGCAGCAGCACGCCTTCGCCGAGCATGCGCAGCACAAGCTCGTTCTGCTTGTCGGCCGTGTAGCGCGTCTCCTGCTGCGCGCGCACCGAGATGTAGAACTCGACGGGCAGCAGCACCCTCCCCGGCGCCTCGCGCACAAGCATCGCGCTCTCGAACGAGCACCGCTTCTGCTCGCCGCCGATCACGACCGTCACCTCGCGCGTAAAGTAGTTGAACTCGCGCTCGACGGCGATCTCGAGCCGGATCGCGTCGCGGAACGACTCGTGCAGAAGGCGCGAGATCGTGCGCGCGCGCTTGTTGCTCATCTCCTGCAGGCTTGCGATCGCCGACGCGGCCGTGATGCCGCCCGTGGCCATGCCGCGCGAGAAGTCGTTCGCGCCGCTCTCCTGCTTGATGTTCTCGCGCACGGACTGGATGTAGCCGATGATGTACGCGGGCAGCGGCGGCGTGCTAAACCAGGTCACGCCGTTTAGGCTCTCGCCGCGGTGCACCTCCTTGGCCCAGTCGCGCAGGTCGTCCGCGTCGAAGCCCGAGGCTTCGGTCACGAGCAGCTTATTGTGCGATGCCATCAGCGCGTTTTTCAGCACGATCTGGTCGAGCTTGTCCGCGTAGCGCTGCTGCGTCTCGAACAGGTCCACGATCCCGAGGCCCAGGCACGAGCCCTTGCGCGGGTACAGCGCCGTGAGCACGAACGGGTACTCGCCGTGCTCGTAATAGCCCTCGGGCTTTTGCTCGCGGCTATCGACGAGCACGCGGTTGCCCGCGAGCAGCGCCATGTGCACGCGGTATCGGTCCGTCTCGGGGTCGTACTCGCGCCACCAGAATTCGAGCACAAGCACCGCGTCGCGCCGGTCCGCCCGCAGCACATCGTCCTCGACGGCGTCGGCGGCCGTAAAGGCCCCGGCGGCGAGGAACGGCGCGTGCCCCGGGAAATGTTCGGCCATGTACTCGCGCGTGCGCAGCGCGACCTTGATGACAGCCCTGCCCTCCGCGTAGTCCGCCGCGAGCGGGTCGAACAGGATGCTGCGGCTGTCCACGTGCCGGATAAACGCGCCGCCCAAGCCGCCGTTTGCCGCGCTGTCGTAGCCGACCTCCTGCACGGCGTAGCCGCCGACGAGCAGGTCGTGCACGACGCGCCGATACTCCTTCCAGTAGCCGGCCGCGTCGTGGTTCTGGCGGATGATCGCCTCGAGCACGCGCGCAACCTCCGCGTCCTTCGGGCTCTCGGGCGCGATCACCGCCTCGGGGATGCGGTCGAGCAGCTCCGCGCCGATGTTCTCAACCGTCGACTGAATCACGGGCGTGACGGGCCGCGGCTCGTTTACATCGCGCACGGGCACGTCGTGCCAATGATCTGCGCGGTACATCCGCTCGCAGTGCTCGAGCCGCTTCCATTCGGCAGCGTACGCGCTGCGGTATTCCATAAACAGCGCGTAGGCGCGCTCGCACAGCAGCCGCTCCCGCTCCGCCCCGGTTTCTTTTGCCATGTGTTTCCTCCTTGTCTGCTTTCTTGAGGACTGTATCGCTTACAGCAGCGAGAAGCCGCCGCGGCCGCCGTCGTCCGCGTCCGCGAACGGGTCATAGCGCGGCAGCGGCACTTCCTTCGGCGGTTCCTTAGCCACCGGCCGCGACATCAGCCCGTAGCGCAGCGCCTCGGGCGCGTGGTCCTCGCAGGTGTCGGACACGTCCTCGGCGTCCCGTTCGTCGAAGGTCAGCAACGGCAACGTGCGCAAAAGGTTTTTGCAGCACGAGAATATCTGCAGCCTCGGCCTGCCGTCGTCGGCCGGCTTGAGGTACTCCCGCACGCGCTGCCAGCCGGCGACGCGCGCGCTGTCCGCGCGCAGAAGCGGCACGCCGCAGTTACCGAATACCTCCGCGATGCTTTCGCCCCGGATGTCCGCCGAGCCCGTCATGCCGCGCTCCTGCCACGCGTCCGGCGACGCCACGGTGTACGCGATGCGCTCGCCCATCGAAAGCTCCCTCACGCGCCTTGCCACGTCGGACGAGAGCACGCGGCTCTCGTAGAGCTCGCGGTACACGAACGCGCGACCCTGGCCGTCCACGGCGAACCACAGCACGGCGCAGGGGTCGTTGTAGCCCCAGTCCATCGCGCGAAACCTCCGCCACCAGGCGGGGATCGGGAACGGGGATACGACGTGGTCCTTTTCCCGGTACTCGCAAAAATACTGCCCGGCCAGCACGTTCCAGTCCCCGTCGAGATGCGCGCGGCGCAGGTGCTCGGGCAGGTTCTCGAGCGTTTGGATGTAGCCGGGGTTTGTTTTCATGAGCACCGGATTGTCCGTCACGCGCGCGGGGATGAACGCGTAGTCCTCGCAGCGCTCGCTGTTGCGGTACTGCCGGTCGATAAACAGTCTTTTTACCCACGCGTGGCCCACGCCGCCGGGGTTTGCGGTGTAGTACATGCGCGGCGAAAAGTCCGTGCGCACCGACCGGTTGCAGGTCGTGAGGAACTGCATCTGCGACTCGGAAAAATGCGTCGCCTCCTCGAGCCCGACCACGTCGTACTCCTGTCCCTGATACTGATAGACGTCCTTCTCCGCGTCGCAGTAACCGAGCTTGATGCGGCTGCCGTTCGGAAACGTAAACACGCGCTGCGTTTGGTTGTAATTTACAAAACCCGCCAATTCCTCCTGCAGCGGCCGCACGTGGTTCTCGGTCAGCTCCGGCAGCGTGCGCCGCAAAAGCAGCAGCCGCAGCCCCTCGTAGCGGAGCGCGAGGAGCACGAATTTTCTTCGCATCGCCCAGCTCTTGCCGCCGCCGCGGGCCCCGCCGTACGCGGTGTGCCGCGCGCGCGACGCGAAGAACTCCCTCTGACGGGCGTTTGGGTAACCGCGTAAATATAGGCGTCCCGTCATTCTCCCCAACCCTCCTTGTCGTCCATCACGATCTCGACGCGGGTCTCCTGTTTTTCGGGAGGGTCCGCGCCGTAGCCCAGGTCGCGCAGCAGCAGTTGCGCAGCGGAGAGCTGCACCTCGCCGAGGAACACGCGCTCCACCGTGTAACGCTCGATGCGGCGCAGAGCGCCACGGATGCTCTCGCGCATTCCCCTGCGGTCCTTGCCCGCGGCGAGCTCCAGTATCCGCTTTCTGTCGATGCCGATGTGCTCGGCCAGGCCGGACAGCGTGTACGGGACGGGCTTAACTACCATCTCCCCCGTCTTTTGGTCGCGCTGCTCGCGGCCGCGGTCGCACATGGAAAAATACGCGTCTATGCGCGTTCGGACGGAGTCCGCCTGACAGGCTTTTTTCATGCCGCTTCGCTCCTTTCCTCGTTTCGGGAGGCGGGGAGAATCGCTTCCCCGCCCGGCGGCGACGAAAGCGTACGGCTCCCGCCGCCGTTGAATAAAGCATACCGGCGAAAGGGGGCGTAGAATTGTTAGGATTTTCGTGATTCGGATGGCTATGAAAGGCAAAGAAAAACTTGCGGTTTCCGTTATCTGTCCCGAAAAACGGATGTCCGGTGCATCGCGGGGGCACTGCGGAGCGCAAAAAAAGCGCCCGGGCGGCATTGCCGCCCGGGCGCTTCTATCAAGCTCTCGTCAGATCACAAGCTGCCCCTCGTCGGAGTTGATGATCTCGTAGACCTCCTCCTCCGCGCCGTTATTCGCGTTGATGTACACGATGAAGTCCGCGCCGCGGCATTTGCCTTTAAACTCATAGCACAGCACCTCGGTGTTGACGGTCTTGGGGATGAGCGCCAGCTTGACGGACTGCACCTCGAGCGCGTCGTTGACGCCCGCTTTGGCCGTGGCCTCGTCGATGGCGGGCGCGCCGAGCTCGCGCTTTATGTGCGAGAATAAATAGTTGTTCGCGTCCACGCCGACGACCTCGCCGCTCTTTCTTTCGACGTACACCTTGACGAGGTCCGCGTAGAGAAT
The DNA here is from genome assembly GCA_964541695.1 of uncultured Oscillospiraceae bacterium. Lineage (GTDB taxonomy): Bacteria > Bacillota > Clostridia > Christensenellales > CAG-138 > CAZKGE01. Next base: position 6,538 of record CAZIRB010000038.1, on the reverse strand, counting down.
CACGTCGTCCTGCGTGGCGGCGAAGTTCAGCACGGCCACGCCGGAGTAGTACTGCGCGTAGGTGGGCTGCATGTTCTCGTAGCCGCGCTCGTCCAGGTATTTCTTCGCGGCGTCGGCGTACTGCTTGGTCGTGTTCTCGTCCGGCACGCCCGACTCGTCGCCCTCCGTCGCGGCCATCATCCAGAGCACCTTGGCGCCCTTCTTCGTGACGGCGATCTCGACCTCGCGGCCGTTGCCGGTCTTGCCGGCGAACGTATAGCTCGGGATCGTCCCGTTCGTCTCGCCGGACTGCTGCAAGGAGCCGCCGCCTAAATACTGGGTCGCCGCCTGCATGGCGGTGTTCGCGTCCGCGTCGTTGCCTTCGATGCCGCGCGGCTCGGCCTTCTCGGTGCTCTCGGAGAACGGGCCGTCGTAGATCAGCTTCGGATAGTCGGAGACGTTCTCCTCGTTCTGCCCGCCCTGGTCCGCCTCCCCGCCCTCCTGCTTGGCGGCGTCCGTGCTGTCCGTATAATACCCGTCCGCGGTGATGACCTGCGTGGGGATGTCGCCGTTCTGCAGCCGCCACTCCAGATCCTTGGCCACGCGCACGCTCGCCTCGTACAGCGCGTTGATCTGCTCTTTATCCGTGTCCGAGAGCATCTCGCCGTTTAAGACGCGCCGCGCGAGCGTATGCGCGTAGTCGCCCGCGCGCGTGACGAACTGGTTTGCGTCCATCGTGTCGACGTGCGACTGCGGGAGGTTGGCCATGTTCGCCGCCGCCGCGCTCGAGAGCCGCCACACGTCCGAGAGCAGCAAAATGTGCTGCTGCGAGCTGGACACGACCAAAAGCTTCTTCAGCGCGACCTGCATGTCGTTGACGTTGTCGTTGAGCTCGTAGAACGACTGGCGGTACATCTCCGAGATGCCGCGCTCCATCATGTCGGCGCGCGCGGTCTCGTTCGTGCCCCAGACGCAGGCGACGCCGAGCGCGAGCACGAGCAGCACCGGCACGGCGACGGCCGCCACGCGCTCCGCAATGCGCCAACGCCTTGCCCGGCGCTCGTTCACCTGCAGAAGACGTGCTCGCCGATCGTCGTCACGATCGGCCTCGAACGGATCCACTTGCTCGTGGCCGTGTTCGGGTTGTAATAGTATATGCACCCGTCCGTCGGGTCCCAGCCGTTCATCGCATCCTTGGCCGCCTTGATCGCCGTATTGTCCGGCGAGAGGTTGATCTGGCCGTCCGACACCGCCGTAAACGCCCCCGGCTGATAGATCACGCCCGAGATGCTGTTCGGGAAACTGCTGCTGTCGACGCGGTTTAGAATCACCGCGGCCACCGCGACCTGACCCTTGTAGGGCTCGCCACGCGCTTCGCCGTATATGCAGCGCGCAAGCAGATAGACGTCTTCGCTCGATTTGCTCGTCCCGCTCGCGTTGCCCGACCCGCTTGATCCGGTTGAGCCCGAAAGCGAGATCCCCATGGCCTTGGCGGTCTGCGCCCCGACCACTCCGTCGGGCGTCAGGCCGTTCTTCTGCTGAAACCGCATGACGGCTTCCTCGGTCTTGGATCCGAACACGCCGTCCACCGTGCCCGAGTAGTACCCCCAGCTTCGCAGTTTTTTTTGCACCGCGATAACGGCGTCGCCCGACGAGCCCTTTTTTAGAGCCGCCGCCTCCGCCGCCGGCGTCACGGACATGGACAGGATGAATGCCGTCAGTAGGATACAAAGCCATCGCCGCCTCCTTCTTGTGCGCATATCATGAATTCCTCCAGTTCCGCCACCAGGACGCGATGCTGCTCTCAAACTCAATGTCGTCCTTCTCCGGCAGCGGCTCGGTCTCCTCGGTCACGATGCACAGCGGCGGAAACAGCACGCACCACCAGTTCTGCCCCTCGCCGCGGCCGAGGATGACGCGCAGCGCCTCGTATTCGCCCGCGGGATACAGCGTCGAGCCGTAGGTGCGGTCCGGGAACAGGTATTTGCCCAGCATCAGCTGCACGCCGTAGGAGAAGCCGTTTGCGCGCAGCGTCTGCTCCGCCACCCGCTGCAGCTTTTTTCCGTTGCCCAAAAGAAACGCCTTTGCGTCCGCGGCGCTCTCGCCGGGCTCGATGCAGGTAAGCAGCGCGTCCCGGACCAAAAGCTTGACCGCCTGGTCGGCGTCGGAGTCGCTGTTGGCGATCACGTGCAGCCGCAGGATGTTGTTTGCGGCGGCGTCGGCCTCCTCCGCGGCGGCGTGCTGCGGGAAAAAGTAGAGGCACAGCGCCATAAACAGCACGAGCGCGGCCAAAAAACGTTTTTCTTCACCTTGATGCATCCATATCACCTCTTTACCAGTGAGTATGGACAAAGTGAAAGGCGTTTATTCCCAAAAATATTAAAGCGGCGGCCCGATGGCCGCCGCTTCGCCGGAAAATTTGTAAATTTTGTTACGCCTGCTTGGGCGCGTCGACCGGGCAGGTGTCCGCGCAGGCGCCGCAATCGATGCATTTATCCGGATCGATCACATAGATCGTGTCGCCCTGCGAAATGGCCTCTACGGGGCACTCCGCCGCGCAGGCGCCGCAGCTGATGCAATCGTCGGAAATCTGATATGGCATGCTTGTTCCCTCCGTACATAGTATTATAAGTTATTATAACATGGCCACGGCAAAAAGCAAGGAAGTTCCCGCTTTTTCCGCCCTATGCACGGTGTTTCGCGCTTCCGTTTATGTTGTCTTTTCCGGCGGAGCGGGCCGGGATTTTGCGCCGCCGCGGCGGCGCCTGCGCCGCTTTTGCTGCTCCGCGCCGGACTTGTCCGGCTGGGCCTGCGGCCGCTGTTTCTCCGGCTGCGGCTGCGCCTGCTGCCGGGGTTTGTCCGGCTGAGCCTGCGGCCGCGGTTTCTCCGGCTGCGCCGGCCCCCGCGGCGCCTGCGCGGAACCGTTTGCCTGCGCGCCGCCGCCGTTTGTCTGCGGGGCGCCGTTTGCCTGCGGGCGGCCGTTCTTGCCGCCGCGTCCGCCGCGCCGCCTGCGGCGCTTGAGATTCGGCTTCTGTCCGCCGTCCGCGTCCTGCTCAGCCGGTTCCGGTCCCTCCTGCCGCGGCATAAACGCAAACGCCGGCGCGCGCTCGGCCTCGCCTTTCGGCGGCTCCGGCTCCGGAGGGGGCGGCGGCACGGGCAGCGGCTCGCCGGGCTTGGCCAGGCGCGTATAGTGATACTCCCGCACCTCGATCGTCCCGTCGGGCAATGTCAGCCGCACCTTCGTCTTCTCCGTGATGGCGTTGTTCTCGACCGCGATGCCGGAGCCGTCGGGCGTGACGATCTCCTTGCCGGTGCGCGGCATCTTCTTTTTGATTTCCTCGTACGTGCTCTGCTCGTACTGCAGGCAGCACATCAGCCGCCCGCACAGACCGGAAATCTTCGTGGGGCTGAGCGAGAGGTTCTGCTCCTTGGCCATCTTGATCGAGACGGGCTTGAAGTCGTCCAGGAACGTGCGGCAGCACACGGGCCGCCCGCACGAGCCCAGGCCGCCGAGCATCTTGGCCTCGTCGCGCACGCCGATCTGACGCAGCTCGATGCGCGTGCGGAACTGCGAGGCCAGGTCCTTGACCAGCTCCCGGAAGTCCACGCGCTCGTCGGCGGTGAAATAGAACACGACCTTGCTGCCGTTGAACGTGTACTCGACGTCGACGAGCTTCATGTCCAGGCTGTGCTCGGTGATCTTGCGCTCGCAGACGGCAAACGCGTTGTCCTCCTTGGCGATGTTCTCGTCGCGCAGGCGCGTGTCCTCCTCGGTCGCCTTGCGCACGACCGGCTTGAGCGGCTGGACGATCGACTCGTCCGGGACCTCGGCGGCGCAGGACGCGACGGTGCCGTACTCGAGCCCGCGCGCGGTCTCGACGATCACGCCGTCGCCCTGCAAAAACTCGATGTCGAGCGGATCGAAAGAATAGATTCGCGCGCCCGTTCGGAAGCGGACGCCGATTACCTTCGTCATGCGTGTTTCTCCTTCTGCTGTGACAGCCGTATCAGGACGGCGTCCACGGTAAACGCGGGGTTCGCCCTGTAAAAAAGCGCCTGCTGCGCCTGCAAAATCAGAGATATCATACCCTGAATCCGCCCGATTGTAAAGGCGCGCGCGATTTTGCCGGCAAGCTCCGCCGCGTCCGCGTTCTTTTTTGCGGGGCCGCCCGTCCGCATCGCGAGCGCGTCGCGCAATAGCGAACCCCACGCGTCGAGCAGCCTTGCCGCGTTGTCCGCGTCCGCTTTCTTTGCGTCCGCGCCGCCCTTGCCACCGATCAGCGCCCCGGCCTCCTCGAACGGGAGCGGGCCGAACAGCGCCTTTTCGAGGCAGGCAAGCGCGGCTTTGCGGAACGCGAGCGACTCCGGCGCAGCGTACTCACGCGCAAGCTCCGGCACGCCGTCAGAAAGCGCGGCCGCAAGACGCGCGTCCGCCGCGTCCGTGCCGTCCGCGGTCAGTTCCCGGGCCAGGGCGCCCTCGTCCCGCGCGCCGACGCGCACGACGGCGCAGCGCGAGCGGATCGTGGGCAAAAACCCCTGCTCATTGCCCGTCAGTACGAACAGCGCGTCGTCCGGCGGCTCCTCGAGCGTCTTGAGCAGCTTGTTCTGCGCCTGCGCGTTCATGCGGTGCGCGTCGAGCAGCGCGAACCCGCGTTTCCCGCCGTTGAAGCCCGCCAGGCTCGCGCTCTCGCAAAGAAAGAGCACGTCGCCCACCTTGATCGGCTCCGGGCCGAGCTCGAGATAGTTCGGGTTGCCGGCAAGAACCGTTTCGTCGGCGTTGCCGGTACAATAGAACGCGCAGAGTCTGCGCGCGAGCGCCTTCTTTCCCGCGCCGCGCGGCCCGGACAACAGGAACGCGTGCGGATGCCGGCCCGCCGCGAGGCTTTTGATCAGTTCCCGCTCGCCGATCAAGCGTCCACCACCGTCACTTCCCCGCGTAATACGCCGAACAGCTGCGCGCCCTCGTCCCTGGCGTGGACAAGCTCCGCGACGCAATCGCCGTCGAATCGCTCGCCGGGCACGCGCAGCGCGACGCCGGGCGGGTAGATCCCGACCGCCTCCGCCGCGATACAGCCCGCGGCCTTTTCAAGCGGCACGCGGCGCGCGCGCGCAAACGAAGCCTCGCGCAGCCCCATGCAGCGCTCCGGCGCGGAAAACGCAATCTGCCGTCCCCAATCCGTCCTGCGGCCGTACGGCAGCGCGGCGAGCGCGTCCGGCAGCGCGTCGTACCAGGCGGGGTCGTCCTCCGGCGAGAGGATCAGCACGAGGCGGAACCGGTCCGCCATCTCGACGTAGACGCCGCCCTCCTCGAGCGCGCGCTGCGCCTCGTAGCCCGTCAGCCCCCGCGCGGTCACGTCGATCACGAGCCGCGTCGGGTCCGCCGCGACCGCGCCCGGCACGTCCCGCCCGGAGAATACCGAAAGCCCCGGCAGCTTGTCGATCGCGGCGCGCAGCCTGTCCGCCGAGCGGATCAGCCCCGCCCAGTCCGCGCGCGCGGCCGTGTACGTCGCCCAGTCGAGCGAGGCCATCAGAAGATACGAGGGGCTCGTGGTCTCGATCATGGCGAGCATGCGCGCGGCGCGCTCCGCGTCGACGCGGCACTCGCCCACGTGCAAACTCGCGGCCTGCGTCAGGGCGTTGAGCGTCTTGTGCTGCGAGTGGCAGAACAGGTCCGCGTGCCCGCCGTTGCCCGCGGGCAGCTCGGCGGAGAACGCGAAGTGCGCGCCGTGCGCGCCGTCGACGAGCAGCAGCGCGCCGCGGCGGTGCGCGGCCTCGGCCAAGCCCGCGATATCGGCGCACAGCCCGAAATAGTTTGGGCTCGTGACCAGCGCGGCGGTCGCGCCCGTCTCGGCGAGCGCCCGGTCGAGCTGCTCGGGCGTCATCAAACCGATGAGATCGCGGGAAGCGTCGTACTCCGGCATATAAAAACAAACGTCGCGGCCAGCCAGCGCCGCCCCGGCGATCGCGCTCTTATGGCAGTCGCGCGAAAGCAGCAGCCGGTCCGTTTCATCAAGCGACAGGATCATGGCGTGGATGGCGGCCGTGGAGCCGTTGACCACGAGGAACGAGCGCTTCGCGCCGTACGCCGCGGCCATCTTTTTCTGCGCGTCCGCAATCGCGCCCGCGGGCGTGTGCAGGTTGTCCGTGCACGACAGCTCCGTCACGTCCCATTTGGCGGCGCCGCCGTGCAAAAAGCCGTCCATGCCGCGGCCCTTGTGCCCGGGCATGTGGAAGCGCGCAAAATCGCCCTGCGCGTACGCGCCGAGCGCCTCGGGCAGCGATAGATGGTTCACCGGGCCGCGTTTTTCCATTGTTCGAGCAGCTTCCCCTTCAGCGTGTCCGACGGCGGGAGCAAAAGCGCCCCCGTGCGCCGTCCTTAAGGTACAGAATATAGAGCGCGTCGCATGGTTCACCGGACCGCGTTTTTCCATTGTTCAAGCAGCTTCCCCTTCAGCGTGTCCGAAGGCGGGGGCAACAGCGTCCCCCCGCGCGCCGTCCTTGCGTACAGAATATAGAGCGCGTCGCATGGTTCACCGGGCCGCGTTTTTCCATTGTTCAA